>JAKZTU010000237.1:0-42313 GCA_047516945.1 Acidimicrobiales bacterium | reverse complement strand
CGCATGGCCTTCGCCTTGGCCTGCGTGGTGGTGATCCCCTCAGCAGCGATGAGCGACGAAACGAGGTTGGCCATCATCAGCTTCTGATGTTGAGAACTACCGCCGAAACGACGCCCCTTGCGCGGTTTAGCCGGCATTGTTCAGCCTTGGTTCAGGAGCGAGAGACCCCGCTCGTCAAGCTTGGAGACGACCTCGTCAAGGCTTTTCTGTCCGAAGTTGGTGATAGCCAAAAGGTCCATCTCAGATTTCTGCAGGAGCTCTCCGACAGTGTTGACCTGAGCTCGCTTCAGGCAGTTGCGAGGACGCTCAGACAGTTCAAGGGCATCGATCGAAAGATCCATGTCGGGCCCACCCGTGGTCACCTGAATGGCTTCACCAAGTTGCAGACCCTGCGGCTCGTCGCTCATCTCCTCGATGAGTTGCACCAAGGCACGCAGCGTGCCACCGGCCGAAGCAAGAGCCTCGCGTGGGGAAATAGAACCATCGGTTTCGATCTCAAGAATGAGACGGTCGAAATCGGTGGACTGCTCAACCCGGGTCGGCTCAACCAAAAAGGCGACACGCCGAACTGGCGAATAGATCGAATCGACCGGAATCACGCCGATAGTCGTGGTTGTGCTGTTTCGTTCGGCAGACACATAACCGCGGCCTCTCTGCACGGTGATGTCGAGAGCCAAACGGCCTTTGTCGTTGACGTTGGCCAAAGGCGAATCACCGTTGAGCACTTCCACATCAGGGTGAGGTTGAATGTCGCCCGCGGTTACTAGAGTCGGGCCACGAGTGTCGAGCCGCAGAGTTACCGGCTCCTCACTGTGGACCTCGAGTACCAAATCCTTGAGGTTCAAAATGATGTCGGTTACGTCCTCGGCCACACCAGTGATGGTGTCGAACTCGTGGAGGGCCTCATCGAAGCGAACCTGCGTTACCGCGGCGCCGGGGATCGACGAGAGCAGTGTGCGGCGGATCGAATTGCCAATTGTGTGGCCAAAACCGGGTTCCAGCGGGCCGATAGCAAACCTCTGAAGGTTGCCTTCGGCCTCGTCAATGGATTCGACGGTTGGGCGCTGAATGACGAGCATCGGGTACCTCGGCTACTTGGAGTAGAGCTCGACGATGAGCTGTTCGCGTACGGGGATATCGATCTGCTCCCGAAGTGGGAGCTCACGAACGGTAATCTGGAACTCTCCGCTCTGGTCCAGCCACGCCGGGGGCGTGCGATCCAAGACATCGGAGTTCCATTGGACGACGGTGAAGCTCTGCGCTTTTTCGCGCAGCTCAACGACATCGCCTTTGCGCACACGGTAGCTCGGGATGGTGACCCGGCGACCGTTGACATTGACGTGCCCATGATTGACAAACTGACGAGACTGAGGACGAGTAGCACCCCAGCCCGCGCGGTAGATCACGTTGTCGAGTCGAAGCTCCAAAAAGCGCAGCATGTTGTCGCCGGTAACACCTTGACGACGGCTTGCTTCAGCGAAGATGTTACGGAACTGACGCTCCGTCAAACCGTAAGTGTGGCGAGCCTTCTGCTTCTCCTGAAGTTGCAAAAGGTACTCAGAAACGTTGCCCCGGCGACGGGAGCGGCCGTGTTCACCGGGAGGGTAGGGGCGCCGATCGAGAGCGATGGTTTCACCCTTGGTCCCCCAGATGTTGGTGCCCAAGCGACGCGAGACGCGTGCTCTGGGGCCGGTATAACGTGACATTGCTTAAGCCCTCCGCCGCTTGACGAGGCGGCAGCCGTTGTGGGGGATCGGAGTGACATCTTTGATGCCGGTAACTTCGATTCCCGCGTTTTGGATCGAACGAATTGCAGTCTCGCGGCCAGAGCCGGGACCCTTCACCTGCACATCAACCTTGCGGACGCCGTGTTCCATAGCCCTCTGAGCGGCCTGTTCGGCGGCGAGTTGAGCAGCGAACGGGGTTGACTTGCGAGAACCGGTAAAGCCCACATTGCCAGCAGAAGCCCAGGCAATGATGTCGCCTTTCTGATCACTGATGGCAATGATGGTGTTGTTGAAAGAACTCTTGATGTGTGCCACACCGTGAGTGACGTTTTTGCGCTCTCGTTTACGAGGCCGACGCCCTCGCGCCCCTGCAGTAGCCATTACTTCGTGACCTTCTTCTTGCCGGCAATAGTCTTCTTGGGACCCTTGCGTGTACGAGCGTTGGTGTGGGTGCGCTGACCCCGAACCGGCAGACCCCGGCGATGACGCAGACCCTGATAACAACCGATCTCCATCTTGCGTTTGATGTCCTGGCTGACTTCGCGGCGCAGGTCACCCTCAACCCGAAGGTCGGAATCGATGTAGGTACGGATCTTGGCGACCTCGTCGTCTGTGAGGTCTCGTACTCGCGTGGCCGAATCGATGCCGGTGGCCTCGCACACGTCAAGCGCGGTGGATCGGCCAATTCCGTATATGTAGGTGAGCGAGGTGCCCACCTGCTTCTCTCGTGGGATATCTACGCCGCTTATGCGTGCCATCTCAGCCCTGCCTCTGTTTGTGACGGGGGTTGTCGCAGATCACCATGACGCGGCGGCGACGTTTGATCACCTTGCACTTGTCACAGATTTTCTTGACGCTGGTTCGAACTTTCATTTCACTCCCGACCGCATTCTGCGGCCGCTAGCCGGCTGAAGCCGGGTGCTACTTGTAGCGGTAGGTAATACGACCCCGCTTCAGGTCATATGGGGTTAACTCCACCTGGACACGGTCCCCAGGAAGGATACGGATGTAGTGCATTCGCATCTTTCCGCTTATGTGTGCGAGCACCTTGTGGCCATTTTCCAAATCGACCCGGAACATGGCGTTCGGGAGCGACTCGATGACGGTGCCCTCGAGAACAATCGCATCTTCCTTAGGCTTCGGCAGGGTGCAACCTCCTAGACGCGTTCAAGCCCTGTTGCTCGCACGCGGAAAGACCCGGTTGCCCAGGTCAGACAACCACGCTACCGGACGCACCGTAGGTGACCAACCTGCAAAGACCGCACTTATGGGGTTCATTGGTTGCGGGCGGTGATTGCCGCGTAAATGCGGGTAAACACTTCGTCTTCGGTTCCCACGCCGTCGATGGTGCTGAGCAAGTCCCGCGAGGTAAACCAATCGAGCAGAGGAGCGGTCTCCTTCTCATACAGCTCCAGTCGCCGCTGTATCGCTTCGGGGGTGTCGTCTTCTCTGCGGCGATCCAGCATTCGCTGTGTGACAATCTCGATTGGCACATCGAGGTTCAAGGCGACGCTGAGATCCTGGGAAAGACTCACAAGAATGCGTTCGAGGGCGTTCGCTTGCTCAACAGTGCGGGGAAAGCCGTCGAGCAATACTCCGTGTTCGGTGATGTCGCTGCGACCGAAGCGTTCGGCGACGATGCCGTTCATAATCTCATCAGAGACAAGACCTCCCGCATCCATGATCTGCGATGCCTGGAGACCCAACTCGGTGCCTTGCGCCACCGCAGAACGCAACATGTCACCGGTGCTGACATGAATGCAGCCGTGGGCCTCGCAGATCCGAAGTGATTGGGTGCCCTTCCCCGAACCTTGGCGACCGAGGATCACCATTCTGAGAGTTGACATCTACTGAAGGAACCCTTCGTAGTTGCGCATCGTCAACTGGCTATCGATCTGCTTCATCGTTTCCAAGGCCACGCCCGAGGCGATCAACAGAGAGATACCGCCGAAAGCGAAACCACCGGCGCCGGCACCGGTACCCGAAGGCGTGGGGTCGGTGTCG
The DNA here is from genome assembly GCA_047516945.1 of Acidimicrobiales bacterium. Classification (GTDB taxonomy): domain Bacteria; phylum Actinomycetota; class Acidimicrobiia; order Acidimicrobiales; family Aldehydirespiratoraceae; genus VXYK01. The sequence goes on along the minus strand of JAKZTU010000237.1, from coordinate 38,582 downwards.
AGCGTGATCTTGATGATGATTGAGGGAATAAGAGCCACTCCGGCGATGAACAAAGCACCTGGGAAGGTGATACGGCTCAAGATCCGGGCCAGGTAGCGCTCGGTCTGGGGGCCGGGACGAATTCCGGGAATAAAGCCGCCTTGTTTGCGGATGGTGTCAGCCTGTTTAGCCGGATCGAAAGTGATGGCTGTGTAGAAATAAGAGAACCCAACGATCAATAGACCGAAGAACACGAGATAGGTGATTGCGGTTGGTTGGGCGAGGTTGTTGTTGACCCAACCTTGAATGCTCCCGCCGATTCCCTCGCTGGGCAGTGCTACGGCGATGAGGTTGGGGACATACAGGACCGAACTGGCGAAGATGATGGGGATCACGCCGGACTGGTTGACCTTCAGGGGGATGTAGGTGGACTGACCGCCGTACATGCGGCGACCCACCACCCGTTTGGCGAACTGAACGGGTATCCGACGTTGACCTTGTTCCACGAACACGATGCAGACGAGCAATCCCACCGCGACTACGATCAACCCTGCGAGAGCAGCGTTGCCGTTTTCGGCTTTCACCAGGGCGCCTTGGGCGGGGAGACTCGAAACCACGCTGGTGAAGATCAACAAGGACATGCCGTTGCCGACGCCGCGCTGAGTGATGAGCTCTCCCATCCACATCAACAGTGCGGTACCGCTGGTGAGCGTCAGCACCACCACGAACACGGTCCAAGCGTTGAACTTGGGCAGCAGGTCCACCGGGATGCCCAAACCGCCATTGTGGAACAGGAAGGCGAAGCTGGTGGACTGGACCACAGCAATGGAAACAGTCAGGTACCGGGTCCACTGGGTTATCTTGCGCTGACCGACAGCGCCTTGCTGCTGCCACTGTTCGATCTTGGGTATGACCACACCGAGGATCTGCATGATGATCGACGAGGTGATGTAGGGCATGATTCCCAAGGCGAAGATCGCGAACCGGGTGAGCGCGCCACCTGAGAAGAGTTGCATGTAGGTCAAGATCCCGCCCTGGTTGGCACTGTCTCGCAGCGATTGGACTGCTTCGATGTCGACACCGGGTGCGGGGATGAACGACCCGAGGCGATAAAGCGCGATCATCGACAAGGTAAAGAGAATCTTCATCCGTAGGTCTGCGACCCGGAAAACGTTCAGAACCTGTGAAAGCACGGCGATCCTCTCTGGGGGGTTAGCGGTTGGTGTGTTGGTTGAAGCTACCGTGCGGAGGACGACGGTCGCCCCAAGGCAGCGCCAATTTCTCGACACTACCGCCCGCAGCGGTGATGGCTGACTCGGCCGATGCAGAGAAGGCGTGAGCCTTCACGTTGATAGCCTGCGAAATTTCACCACGTCCAAGGATTTTGATCAAGGCGCCCTTGTGGACGAGGCCCTTTGCCAGCAGTGACTCGGGCGATACTTCGGTGAGACCTGATTCCTCAAGGGTGTCGAGGTTGATTGCCTGATACTCAACCCGGAACGGGTTTGTGAAACCGCGAAGTTTGGGGACGCGTTGCAGCAGTGGCATCTGACCGCCCTCGAACCCGACAGGGACTTTGCTACGGGCGCGTTGGCCTTTGTGACCGCGACCAGCGGTCTTTCCGGCTTTACCGCCGATACCGCGTGCCTTGCGCTTGGGGCGCCGGTTGCTGCCTTCGGGGGGCTTCAGATCGTGGAGTCTGATCATTGGTCGACCTCGGTGACTTCGACTAGATGAGGGACCCGAGCAATCATGCCGCGGATCTCGGGACAGTCCTGGTGTGTCCTGCTGGCACCGATCCTACGAAGACCAAGAGCCCGCAAGGTACCCCTTTGTTTGGGTTTGGTACCGATAGTAGAGCGGATCTGAGTGACTTTGAGAGCCATCATCACACCTCAACAGGAGTGGTTGGCTCTGGACCACGCTGGCTTTCCTGGTACGCAGCCCAGAGACCGGCCGGAAGAAACTCTTCGGGGTCGAGGCCACGCAGGCGAGCGATCTCGTCGGGGCGACGGAGGCCCGCCAGAGCATTGATGGTGGCGCGAGCGATGTTGATGTTGTTGGACGAACCCAGCGATTTGCAGAGCACGTCGTTGATGCCGGCTTCCTCAAGGATGGCGCGAGCAGCGCCTCCAGCGATAACGCCGGTACCGGGAGCAGCGGGTTTGAGCATCACACGACCAGCACCCATCTCCCCGATCGTCTCATGAACGATGGTCGAGCCGGCCATGGCAACGCTGAACAGGTTGCGGCGAGCTTCTTCGGTGCCCTTCTGGATCGCCAGTGGCACCTCTTTGGCTTTGCCGTAGCCAAGGCCAACCTTGCCGGCACCATCGCCGATCACCACCAGGGCGGTGAAAGAGAACCTGCGCCCACCTTTCACGACCTTGGCGACACGGTTGATGTTGATTACGCGAGACTCGCGCAGCCCCTCCCCACCGTCGCGTGGGTTGTCTGGATTGCGCTCTCGATCACTGGTTTGTTTGGTATTTCGTTGATTAGCCATCAGAACTCCAGTCCTCCCTCACGGGCTGCATCGGCAAGAGCGGCAACCTGGCCGTGGTAACGGAAACCTCCACGATCAAACACCACCGTCTCAACGCCTGCCGCCTTGGCCCGCTCCGCGAGCAGAGCGCCGACCTTTCCAGCAGTTTCGGTGTTGCTGTTGCTGGTGGGTCGCACCGTTTTCTCGGTTGAAGCCGCGGCCGCGAGTGTGTTGCCTGCCGAGTCGTCAATGATCTGGGCGGAAATGTGGCGGTTGGAACGGTGCACAGCGAGGCGCGGCCGTTGCGCGGTGCCACTCAGGCTCTTGCGAATTCGGTAGTGGCGGCGACGGCGGTCCAATCGGCGCTTCTTGACGGTGTAGGTCATTACTTGGCTGCCTTTCCGGCCTTGCGAATCACTCGTTCATTCGCATAGCGGATGCCCTTTCCTTTGTAGGGCTCAGGCTTGCGCCACTTGCGAATGTCGGCGGCGACTTGGCCGACGAGCTGTTTGTCGATTCCTTTGACGAAAATCTGGGTCTGTTGCGGTACCTCGAACTCGATACCTTCTGGGGCTTCGATGTTGACGCTATGGCTGAAACCGAGCGCCAGCTCAAGTTTGTTGCTGCCCTTGGCGACGGCACGGTAACCGATGCCTTGAATCTGGAGTTCCTTGCTGAAGCCTTGCGTAACGCCAAGGATCATGTTTTGGATCAAGGAGCGTGAGAGGCCGTGAAAGGCCTTCGATTCACTGCTGTCATCGGGGCGTTCGACTACCAGGACTCCATCGTTTTGGCTAACGGTGATACCACCGGGCAACTTTTGGTTGAGGGAGCCTTTGGCACCTTCGACCGTGACCGAGCCCCCGTTGATCGAAACGTCTACACCGTCGGGAACGGTGATTGGTGCTTTACCGACGCGACTCATATTTGCTCCTCACCAGACAAAGCAAAGGATCTCGCCGCCCATGCGGTTCTTCCTTGCTTCTCGATCGGACATGAGACCCTTGTTGGTCGAAACAACGGCAACTCCGAGACCTCCCTGAACACGGGGGATCTCGTCACGCCTGCGGTATATGCGAAGACCGGGTTTGGACACGCGCTTGAGTCCAGAGATGACTCGGGCCCGTTCGGGGGAGTACTTCATCTCAATGGTCAGGGTCCTACCGGGACGATCACCGTTGTCGACCTCAGCGAAAGAGCTGATATAGCCCTCGTTCTTCAACAAGCCGGCTAGCGCCAACTTTTGTTTGGAGGAGGGCATTACCACCTCGTCGTGCATAGCAACATTGGCGTTGCGGATGCGGGTGAGCATGTCTGAAATGGGATCGGTCATTGTCATAGCAGCGTCACCTCCTCACCAACTGGCCTTTTTGACACCGGGCAGTTCGCCTGCGTGGGCCATGTTGCGCAGACATACTCGGCACAGACCGAAGCGGCGGTACACCGAGCGTGGTCGCCCGCAGCGACGGCACCGTGTGTAGGCGCGCACTTTGAACTTCGGGGTGCGCTGTTGTTTTTGTCTAAGTGCTTTTTTTGCCATGGGTCATTGCCCTTCGCGTCGGAACGGGAAACCGAAAGACGAAAGCAGCGCCCTGCCTTGGTCGTCGGATGTCGCCGTCGTAACAATCGTGATGTCCATGCCTCGGGTGGCACCGACTGTGTCGTAGTCAATCTCGGGAAATATGAGCTGTTCGGTCACACCGAAGGTGTAGTTGCCGTTGCCGTCGAACGACTTCAGTGAGAGTCCCCGGAAGTCGCGTATTCGCGGGATGGCCAGTGAGATGAGCCGGTCGAAGAATTCGTACATGCGGTTGCCTCGGAGGGTGACCTTGCAACCGATGGCCTGGCCTTCGCGTAGTTTGAAGCTGGCGAGAGACTTTTTTGCCCGGGTGATGACAGGTTTTTGGCCTGCGATCGTGGTCATGTCTGCAAGTGCGGATTCGAGCAGCTTGGCGGAACCGACTGCTTCGCCGACTCCCATGTTGAGCACGATCTTTTCGAGCTTGGGAACCATCATCAGGTTGGGCAAGCCGAGTTCGTCCTGAAGGGTCGGGCGGATTTCCTCGTTGTAGCGGGTGTGGAAACGGGGTGCGTAGGTTGTGCTGGGCATTAAAGTTCCACTCCCGTACGGCGACAGACGCGGACTTTTGTGCCTTCTTCAGTGATCAGGTAGCCGACGCGAGTGGCTTTGCCATCTCCGGGACTCACCACCGCGACGTTGGAAACGTCGATCGGCATCGCTTTGTCGATGATTCCACCTTGCTGGTCGCCGCGAGTCGGGGCTTGGTGCTTGCGCGCAACGTTGATCCCCTCAACGATGACCTTTCCTCTTTCAGGAATAGCTCGTTCCACAACACCCTCGGCGCCCTTGTCTTTTCCTGACAAGACGACGACCCGGTCACCTGCATGAATTTTCATTGAGGCATGCTTTTTTCTGACGCTCATCACAGGACCTCCGGGGCCAGTGAAACGATGCGCATGAACTGTTTGTCACGTAATTCGCGGCCAACCGGGCCGAAGATACGTGTGCCGCGTGGTTGACGCTGATCGTTGATCAACACTGCGGCGTTTTCGTCGAAGCGGATGTAGCTGCCGTCGGGGCGGCGTTTCTCTTTCTTGACACGGACGACGACGCAGCGGACGACGTCGCCTTTCTTTACCTGTGCCCCCGGGATGGCGTCTTTGACGGTGGCCACGAATACGTCGCCAATCGACGCATAGCGACGCTTCGAACCGCCGAGGACCTTGATACACAAGACCTCTTTCGCTCCCGAGTTGTCAGCGACCCGAAGCCGCGACTCTTGCTGGATCACTTGGCACGCTCCAAGATTTCCTCGAGCCGCCAGCGCTTGTTTTTGGAAAGCGGACGAGTTTCTTGAACACGGACGCGGTCGCCCACATTAAGAGTGTTCTCCTCGTCGTGGACATGAAGGCGCTTGGTGCGCTGAATTGTCTTTGAATAGCGACGGTGCTGGACGCGATCAATAGCTTCCACCACCGCGGTCTTGTCCATCTTGTTGGACACGACTAGGCCCTCACGGACTTTGCGGGCGTTGCGCTGCTCAGTTGATTGCGTCATTTTAGGCCTCCCCAGCCGCTTCGAGTGCCTCTGCATCAGCGATCTCACGTGCTCGCAACTCGGTTAGTACGCGGGCAATTTCTATTTTCACGGCTTTCAAACGAGTCGAATTGTCCAATTGGTTGGTGGCGAACTGGAAGCGCAGGTTGAACAGTTCTTCTTTGTAGTCGGCGAGACGCTCAAAGAGGTCTGTGTCGTCCAGTTCGATCAAAGTGGTCTTCTTGGCCATCAGAAGCCCTCCTCACGGGTTACGAAGCGGGCTTTGATCGGCATCTTCTGGATGGCGCGTTCGATCGCGGCGCGGGCAACGTCTTCGTCGTGGTAAGACAGTTCGTAAAGAATGCGACCGGGTTTGACGACGGCGACCCAATGCTCCGGGTTGCCTTTTCCTGATCCCATCCGGGTCTCGGCGGGTTTGCTGGTTACGGGCTTGTCTGGGAAGACATTGATCCAGACCTTGCCACCGCGTTTGATGTGGCGGGTCATGGCAATACGGCCAGCTTCGATCTGACGGGCGGTAATCCATCCTGGCTCAAGAGCCTGGATGCCAAAATCGCCGTAGGTCACTTCGGTTGCACCCTTGGCAAAGCCCTTGGTGCGACCTCGGTGCTGTTTGCGATGTTTGACTTTTTTTGGCATCAACATGATGGCAACCTTCAGTCGTTCGCGCGGAAGTGGGGGGTCTCGCTCTGCTCGCGAGTTGACGCTTCGATGGCGTCTTCTTCGTCGAGGAGCTTTTCAAACTCAGGGTCGGCTTCTTTGATGAGCGGTGCCGGTTCTTCGTCGATGTCTGGCTCACGATCAGTCGTTTCGCGGCGGCGGGCGGCGGCCGAAGAAACGATCTTGCGGGACCTTGACTGGCCTGATGTCTCGCCGGTCGCCATAGCGGCTTCCAGCGTGGCCTTGTCTTCGGTTTGGGTCTTGTAAGGCAGGATGTCGCCTTTGTAAAGCCATACCTTCACGCCAATTCGCCCATAGGTGGTCGGGGCTTCGCGAAATCCGTAGTCGATATCAGCCCTGAGCGTGTGCAGCGGCACGCGGCCTTCGAGGTACCACTCGTTGCGAGCCATTTCTGATCCACCGAGACGACCTGAGCACTGCACTCGGATACCGAGGGCACCCGCTTTTTGAGCGTTTTGCACGGCCCGCTTCATGGCACGCCGGAACGCCACCCGACCGGCTAGCTGATCGGCGATGCCTTGGGCAATCAACGCGGCGTCGAATTCCGGTTGTTTGATCTCTTGGATGTTGAGTTGAACTTTGGCGTTACCGGTGATCTTTGTCAGCCCGGCGCGTAGGCGGTCTGCTTCGCTACCGCGGCGACCAATGACAATCCCGGGGCGGGCAGTGTGAACATCCACACGAAGACGGTCGCGGGTGCGTTCTACCTCAACCCGGCTGATAGCCGCGTGGGGGAGTTCGGTAAAGAGGAAGTCACGGATCTGCCAGTCCTCGATCACGTTGTCGGCGTACTCTTGGCGGTCGGCGAACCAGCGGCTCTTCCATTCCGTTGTGACGCCGAGGCGGAATCCGTAGGGGTTGACTTTCTGTCCCATCAGTCTTCCTCTCCGGTGCCTTTACCGGGTTTCTTGGCGTCGCTGTCTTCGGCGGCGTCTTCGGTATCGGTGGCTTCGGTCTCGCTCGGAGCATCACTTGATGCCAGGGCTTTTTCGGTCGCGGCCACGATCTCAGCGGCTTGTTCTTCGACTGTTTGTTCAGGCTCTGGTGCCTCTTCAGTCTCATCTTCAGCCTCGCCAACCTGCTCGCGTTCGCGGCTTCGCTGAACTCTGCGTCGGCGTGCCTCAGCGGCGTTGCTGCTGACGCTGCGACCGCTAGCTGCCTCACGTTCACGGAGCGTTTCAAGTGTGGCTTCGTCGTACTGGCTCACGATCACGGTGATATGGCAAGTTCGCTTGAGAATAGGAGTGGAACGACCACGGGCCCGCGGCCGGGCTCGTTTGAGGGTCATCCCCTCATCGGCATAGCAGGCTGAGATAAATAGATCTTCGGCCATCAGGTTGTCGTTGTGCGTAGCGTTGGCCACAGCGGAATCCAGCACTTTGGCCACATCTTTGCTGATGCCACGTCCGGAGAAGGCCAGAATTTCAGAGGCCTCCCCATAAGACTTGTTGCGGATCTGGTTGAGCACCTCGCGCGCCTTGTAGGCCGATGATCGGACATACTTGGCCTGTGCCCGGGTTCCGGGGTGTTCGTTGGTCTTGGGACCGGTCATCAGCGACGGGCTCCCCGTTCTTGGCCCGCATGGAACCTGAAGGTGCGGGTTGGGGCGAATTCACCGAGTTTGTGACCGACCATCGACTCGGTGAGATAAACGGGCACGTGCTTGCGACCGTCGTGGACGGCGATCGTGTGGCCCACCATGTCAGGAATGATGGTTGAGCGTCGAGACCAGGTCTTTATGACCTTTTTGGTGCCCGACTCGTTGAGAGCATCCACCTTCTTCAGGAGATGGTCATCAACGAAGGGGCCCTTTTTTAGACTGCGCGGCATAACAATTACCTCCGCGAACCGCGCGTCCGGCGACGGCGCACGATCAGCTTGTCGGATTCCTGTTTCTTTTTGCGGGTTCGGCCTTCCGGCTTGCCCCACGGTGACACCGGATGACGACCACCAGAAGTCTTGCCCTCGCCGCCACCGTGCGGGTGATCGACCGGGTTCATGGCGACACCGCGGGTTTGCGGGCGCTTGCCCTTCCAACGGTTGCGTCCGGCTTTGCCGATTTTCAAGAGTTCGTGGGTCGAATTGCCGACCTCTCCGACCGTGGCGCGACAGTCGATCGGTACCCTACGCATCTCCGTGCTGGGTAGGCGCAAGGTTGCATAGTTGCCTTCCTTGGCAACCATGTGGATGGCGGCGCCAGCCGAACGGCCCATCTGGGCACCCGCACCGGCTTTGAGTTCCACGTTGTGGACCACGGTACCGACCGGGATGTAACGGAGCGGCAGAGCATTGCCGACTCGAATGTCGGCGCCTCTACCGGACTGCAGTTTGTCGCCAACTTGAAGATCACGGGGAGCCAGGATGTAGCGCTTCTCGCCGTCGTGATAGTGCAACAGAGCGATATTGCAAGTGCGGTTGGGGTCGTATTCGATCGATGCGACCGTCGCCATCACGCCGTCTTTGCTGCGGTTGAAATCGATCACTCGGTAGAGCCGTTTGTGGCCGCCTCCGCGGTGGCGAGAGGTCTTTCGTCCGTAGTTGTTCCGCCCACCGGTGCTGGACTTTCCGCTAACAAGGCTGCGTTCGGGCTTTGTTGTGGTGATCTCGGAGAAGTCCGAAGATGTCTGGAAACGACGCCCTGGACTGGTTGGCTTGCGTTTACGAATGGCCATGTTACGCCTCGAACAGATCTATTGAGTCACCCTCGGCGAGAGTGACACGGGCACGCTTTTGATCGCTGGTGCGAACCCAGCGATTGGAGCGCCGTTCGCGCTTGCGCTTACCCTTGCGGTTCAGGGTGTTCACCTTCAGTACCGAGACATCGAAGATCGTTTCTACGGCATCGCGGATCTCGGACTTGGTGGCTTTGGGAGCTACAACGAAGGTGTAGACCCCCTCTTCAAGCAACCCGTAAGACTTCTCAGAGACAACCGGGCGCAGGATTACATCACGATGGTCTTTCACTGCTCCTCCCCGCTGTCTTTGGTTTTCTTGTCTTGAGTTGGCGGTCCGCTGGTTGCGGAGTTGAGTGTCGCTTTGGTGAATATGACGACATCGGAATCCAAGATGTCGTGGGTGTTGAGTTCAGCTGAGTGCAGGCAGGACACGTGCGGAAGGTTGCGGAAACTCTTGGCGGCGTTGCCATCGCCATCGTCGAGGACAACAAGAACCTTGCCCTCTGCACCAATAGCCTCAAGCGCTGCGCTGGCGTCTTTGGTCTTGGGAGTCTCGAAACTCCATTCGTCAACCACGATGACGTTGCCCTCGCTGGCCCGGTCAGACAGTGCGCCGGCCAAAGCGAGCTTGATCATCTTCTTTGGTGTCCGCTGGCTGTAGTCACGGGGTTTGGGGCCATGGGCGATACCCCCGCCTCGCCAAATCGGCGAGTTACGTGATCCGGCTCGTGCGCGGCCCGTGCCTTTCTGCCGCCACGGTTTTGCACCGCCGCCGCGTACTTCGGATCGGCTCTTGGTGCTGTGGGTACCGGCTCTTTTTGCAGCTAGCTGTGCGGTCACGACCTGATGCATCACGGCGATGTTGGGCTCGACCCCGAAGAGTTCGGGCGAGAGCGGTGCCCTGCCTGCGTCAGTTCCGTTCTGGGTCTTGACGACGATAGTTTTGGCCGTTTTCTTGGAGGCTTTCTTGGCAGCTGCAGGCTTGGCGGGGGCTGTGGTTTTCTTCGAGGTTGTTTCAGTCATCTCAGGCACCCTTCACCGCGTTGCGCACGATCACAGTGCCACCAGCAGGACCGGGCACAGAGCCTCGGACCAGGATCACCTCGGCACCAGGGTCGCTCTTTACGACTTCGAGGTTCAAAGTAGTGACCTTCTCATTGCCCGCCCGGCCCGGCATTTTGCGGCCCCTGAAGACACGCGACGGCGTGGCACACTGGCCGATTGCTCCGGGTTTGCGATGCACCTTGTGAGCACCGTGAGAAGCGGGCCCGCCCTTGAAGCCGTGCCGTTTCATCACACCGGAGAAGCCCTTACCCCGAGAAATTGCGGTCACATCCACGCGTTCGCCCTGAATGAGCAGGTCGGCGGCGATTTGTTGACCGACGGAATACTCCGAGACATCGTCGAGACGCAACTCGACGAGTTTTTTGCCCGCTTCAACGCCTGCAGCGGAGAAATGGCCTGCCTCGGGCATGGTGAGCTTTGCGGGATCCTTCACGCCGAGCGTTACCTGGATCGCCGAGTAACCATCATTTTCGGGCGTCTTGATCTGCACGACGCGGCAAGGCGAGACACGCAGAACAGTGACTGGAACGACACGGTTCTGTTCGTCCCAAACCTGCGTCATGCCGACTTTTTCGCCGACGATCGCCTTGCTGGCCATAGTTGCGTCCTGTGGTCCTAGTGTGAGCTACCGCTCACGCGAGCGCTCCGCTCGGGCGGACCCGGCGGAGCGTGTTTCGGTTTTGCGATGTGGTTCCCGTGGGCCTTCATCGACATCGATTGTTGTGGCGCGTGTCCCATAAGGAACCTTTGCCGAACAAGACCTCGTAGCGTATCGGGAAATCTCCTCATACCAACCGGCGCACAACCGGGATTCGAGCCTGGGGAGCATCCCCGGATCGTTGGCCGCTTCGTTGTAGCGTCCGCGACGATGACACCAGATGAAACGGGGCTGACATCGGAAGGCAACGGCGGTGTTGCCAACGGAGAAGAAATGTCTGCTTCTTCGGTGCCGCCTTGGGTTGTCAAGGCGATTGCGCTGTTCTGGCTCGGCTGGGTCGTTGTCTACATTGGCACCGGCGCGGTCCGAGCGCTGCGCTCGTTGCTCGTCGTTTTGTTGATCTCGATTTTCATCAGCTTCGCGGTGGAACCGGCCGTAAATCGAATGGAGACCTGGAAGATTCGGCGTGGCCTGGGCGTGTGGATTGTCTATCTCGGTTCGTTCCTCGCCATGGCAGGTTTTTCGGCGGCTATCGGAACGGCTCTAGCAGACCAGGTCGACAGCCTCATCGATGAGGCCCCCACGTACCTCGATGACCTCGAAGGCTGGCTGCAGGACAACATTGACAACGACATTGACCTGCAGAGGATCCAAAACGAATTCGTTGAGGGCGGCGGAATCAGCGATCTCGCCGAGCGCTTCGCCGACGATCTGGTCAACCTCGGCACTGCTCTGCTCAACATTGTGTTCCAAGCGTTCACCGTCTTGTTGTTCACCTTCTACCTGGTTGCCGAAGGTCCGAAACTGAGGCTCACCATTGGCTCGTTTCTGGCACCCAAACGCCAAGAGATGTTGATGAACATTTGGGATCTTGCGATCGAGAAGACGGGGGGGTATGTCTTCTCCCGCACCATCCTCGCCGTGCTTTCCGCTTTGGCACACGGGATTGTCTTTGAGATTCTCGATGTTCCCTTTCCGATCCCTCTTGCTCTTTGGGTCGGTGTGATTTCACAGTTCATCCCGGTGATCGGCACCTATATCGCGGGCGCGTTGCCGGTGCTGGTCACCCTGCTCGACGAACCACGCAAGGCGTTGTGGGTGTTGGTCATGATCGTGCTGTATCAACAGGTCGAAAACTATCTGCTGTCCCCTAGAATCACCGCTCACACCATGGAGATTCATGTGGCGGTGGCGTTTGGTTCTGTGTTGGTGGGCGCGGCGCTGCTCGGCGTTGTCGGCGCGTTGTTGGCTCTGCCCTTTGCCGCAACCGTTCAGGCGTTCATCTCCGGCTATCTTCATCACCGGGACCTCAACCAATAGCTGGCCGAACCGAATAACCCCGAAAACAACAACTGGCGCGCGTTGTTTGGGCCCGTCTCGTTGAGTTCGCTCGTTCGGCTCGGTTAGCTGACGAAACCTTGCACCTGGGCGAAGTCCCCTACCAGCGATTCAGGTGGGGGTGGCTCAATCGAGATGCTCTCATCGAATTCGTAGTACTCGATGATGCTTCGGAAAGTGGGGAGCTCTATGTCGGCGTCGTCCCCGCCGAAAGCTTCTGCGAACCCAGCGAAGATCGACCCAAGGTCCACGGACAACATCCGCAGCAACATGTCATCGTCGATCCATACATCAACGGCGATGGTCCCTTCTAAGACACCGCCGAGATCACCACCAAGTCCGTCCCCGGTAGCACCCACCGAAGGCAGATTGGCGATTGAAACCACAAATCGAATGCGTTGCGTGGGTACTCCGCGTACCTCCTCGTCGCCAACGACTGTTACTTCTTCGGCCACATCGACAATCCCTCGCAAGTCGCCTGCGGGATCGCAGCCAGTGGGTTGTGAGTTCAACTGAGCCAGCGGTGAAGCACAAGCAATCGCAAACGCTTGAGCGTCCTGGCCACTGACGGTGAACCACGCGGTTTCGCCTTGGAAATCGGGGAAGAACTGTGCAGCCATGACCCCAGGGAACCCAGCGTATGTCTGACCGTCAACGATTCGAACAGTCAGCGGCGGGGCTGAAGGATCGCCGCCGGACGACAACATTGCTTCGATGTCACCCTGCGCGTCGGATTCGAAATCAATAGTCGGGGCGTCGCCGTTGGCGTCGACCATGTCGCCCTCAACCCTCATCTGTCCGCGCACCGCACGGCCCGCTGAGGACTCGATGGCTCCCAACAGAAGATCCGAAGCAGAAGCAGCTGGAGCGGGTGCTTCCGTCGTAGTTGTCTCGATTTCGGGCGCGGTGCTTTCGGTCGGGGTTTCGGTGCCTTCTGGAGCCTCGTTAACCGTGACAGTGTCGTTGCCGCAACCAGTCGCTATCAAAAACAGGACCGCTGCTATCGCCGTGAGTTTGCCCATCATGGCCTCCGATACGTAATGTTCAGCAGAAAATCGTGCAGCACATGGCCGAACGCGTTCCATTGAAACACTACCGGAAACGACATTTAGTTTCGGGGATCCTTGTTAGGCCTGTTGGATCTTGATTTCGATGTCGACGCCGGCAGGCAGGTCGAGGCGCTGCAGGGAATCAACCGTCTTGGGAGAAGGCTCGAGGATGTCCAAGAGGCGCTTGTGAATGTGCATCTCGAAGTGTTCCCTGGAGTCCTTGTCTTTGAACGGACCCTTGATGACTGTAAAGCGATGCTTCTCTGTTGGCAATGGGATCGGACCCGACAAACGAGCTTGAGTTCTTTTGACCGTTTCAACGATCTTCTTTGTCGACTGATCGATGATCTCGTGGTCGTAAGCCTTGAGCCGGATGCGGATCTTCTGTCCCGTTGCCATAATCAGCCCGTTACTTGATGATCTTCGTAACTGAACCGGCACCGACGGTGCGGCCACCTTCGCGGATAGCGAAGCGAAGACCTTCGTCCATGGCGATCGGGTTGATCAGTTCGACATGCATGGCGGTGTTGTCGCCTGGCATGCACATCTCGGTGCCCTCGGGCAACGAAATGTTGCCGGTAATGTCGGTCGTGCGGAAGTAGAACTGCGGTCGATAGTTGGTGAAGAAGGGCTTGTGACGGCCGCCTTCCTTCTTTGACAACACATAGACCTGAGCTTCGAACTCGGTGTGGGGAGTGATGCTCCCGGGAGCAGCGAGCACCTGGCCACGCTGAACCCCGTCCTTGTCGACACCACGCAGCAGTGCGCCGATGTTGTCGCCTGCTTGACCCTGGTCGAGCAGCTTGCGGAACATCTCAACACCGGTACAAGTCGTCTTCGAGGTTGGCTTGATGCCCACAATCTCGATCTCATCACCTGCGTGGACAATGCCCTGCTCGACCTTGCCGGTCACCACGGTTCCACGGCCTGTGATCGAAAAGACATCCTCAATCGGCATGAGGAAAGGCTTGTCAAGTTCACGCTCGGGGGTCGGCACGTACTCGTCCACCTGTGCCATCAGATCCATGATGGCTTCGGCCGCTTCGGCATCTCCCTCAAGAGCCTTGAGCGCGGAGACGCGGATGACTGGAGTGTCATCACCCGGGAAGTCGTATTCATTGAGGAGTTCGCGGACCTCGATCTCAACGAGCTCCAAGAGCTCCTCGTCGTCGACCATGTCGACCTTGTTGAGCACGACCGCGATTTTTGGCACACCGACCTGACGAGCAAGCAACACATGCTCACGGGTCTGGGGCATCGGGCCGTCAGCTGCTGACACGACGAGGATGGCCCCGTCAACCTGAGCTGCACCGGTAATCATGTTTTTGATGTAGTCAGCGTGACCGGGCATGTCGACATGGGCGTAGTGACGGTTGTGTGTCTCGTACTCCACATGGGACACGTTGATCGTGATGCCACGCTCACGCTCCTCTGGAGCGTTGTCGATCTTCTCGAAATCGGTGAAGGCTGAACCTTCAACGTGTTCGGAGAGAACTTTGGTGATCGCTGCAGTCAGCGTTGTCTTGCCGTGATCGATGTGGCCCATCGTTCCTACGTTGACGTGCGGCTTGTCCCGCTTGAACGTCTCCTTGGCCATAACTGCCTTCCTTGCTTATTCTGTGGTTTGGCTTACTTCTGTGGTTGGGGTTCAGAGACGATCATGCGCCGCGGACGCGAGCGACGATCTCTTCCTGGACGTTTGCAGGTGTGGGCTGGTACGAATCGAATTGCATCGTGTACGTTGCCCGCCCCTGCGTGCGCGAACGCAGGTCCGTACTGTATCCGAACATCTCAGATAGCGGCACTAGTGCATTCACGACTTGATTGTTTCCTCGCTGTTCGGTGCCTTGCACGCGACCACGACGAGAGTTGACATCACCCACGACATCACCGAGATGGTTGTCGGGGGTGACTATTTCTACGGCCATAACCGGCTCGAGAAGTGTTGGTCTCGCACGCGGTGCGACCTCTCGGAACCAGGCATTTCCAGCGATCTTGAAGGCCATCTCCGAGGAGTCCACATCGTGGATCTTGCCGTCGTTGAGGGTGACTTTGATATCGACGGTTGGGAAACCGGCCAGTACGCCGTTGCTCATAGCCTCCCTGATCCCTTCGCCTACCGGCTTGATGTACTCCTTGGGGATCGCACCGCCGGTGATACGGCTCTCAAACTCGTAAGAACCACCCGGATTGGGTTCGAGGGTGGCTGAAATAACCGCGAACTGGCCGCTACCACCCGTCTGCTTCTTGTGTTGATAGGTGTAGTCAAGCACCGGGCGGGTAATGGTCTCCCGGTAGGCAACCTGCGGCTTGCCGACGCTGGCCGCAACCCTGAACTCACGCATCATGCGTTCGACGAGAACTTCAAGATGCAATTCGCCCATGCCGGCGATAATGGTCTGGGCTGTTTCCTCGTTCGTGCTGACCTGGAAAGTGGGGTCCTCTTCTGCGAGAGCCTGCAAGGCTCTACTCATCCTCTCTTGGTCGGCCTTCGACTTGGGCTCAACAGCCACCTCAATAACCGGATCGGGGAAATCAAGGTTTTCCAGAGTGATCGGATGCCTGGGATCACACAACGTGTCGCCGGTGCGGGCGTTCTTCAGTCCAATCGCGGCGGCGATGTCGCCGGTGGCGACGCTGTCTTTGTCGAGACGGTCGTTGGCGTGCATCTCAAGGATGCGACCAACCCGCTCCCGGTTCGATGTGCGGGTGTTGAGGATTTGGGTGCCCTTGTCGAATGAGCCGGAATAAACCCTGAAGTAGGTGAGGCGACCGACGTGGGGGTCGGTCATTATCTTGAAAGCGATCGCAGAGAAGGGTTCGTCGTCGCTGGCTTTACGGCTGGTTTCGTTGCCGGAGCGATCTTTGCCAACGATCGGTGGAATGTCGAGTGGTGAGGGAAGGAAGTCAACCACAGCATCGAGCAAGGGCTGAACGCCCTTGTTCTTGAAGGCGGTGCCGTTGAGTATCGGCACCAGTCCGTTTTCGAGGGTGCCCTTACGGATCGCCGCTTTGAGTTCGCTTTCGCTGACCTCTTCGTCTTCGAGGACCTTCATCATGACGTCCTCGTCTTGGTCCGCCGCAACTTCGAGGAGCATGGCGCGGTATTGTTCGGTTTGATCGGCTAGTTCAGCGGGAATCTCGGTTTCATCCCAGCTCGCGCCGAGGTCTTCGCCCCGCCAGACAAGCGCTTTCATCTTCACCAGATCAACAACACCGACATATTCGCTTTCGGCGCCAATAGGTAGCTGAAGCACCGCAACATTGCTGGTCAAACGGTCCTTGATGGTGTCGAGCACGAAAAAGAAGTCGGCACCCGTGCGGTCCATCTTGTTGATGAAACACATGCGGGGAACGCCATAGCGGTCGGCTTGACGCCAAACAGTCTCAGTTTGTGGCTCGACTCCGGCCACGCCGTCGAACACCGCAACCGCACCGTCGAGCACCCGCAAAGAACGCTCAACTTCAACAGTGAAATCTACGTGCCCGGGAGTGTCGATGATGTTGATGCGGTGATCGTTCCAAAGACAGTGGGTAGAGGCCGAGGTGATAGTGATGCCTCGCTCTTGCTCCTGTTCCATCCAGTCCATCGTCGCCGCGCCGTCGTGAACTTCCCCGATCTTGTAGGAGCGGCCGGTGTAGTAAAGAATCCGTTCGGTGGTCGTCGTCTTGCCCGCGTCGATGTGGGCCATGATCCCGATGTTTCGTGTATTGGTGAGCGGGGTTCGCTTCGTAGCCATAGCTGTTCCTCGATGAGTTCGTCAGAGCACTACCGCTGCGTTACCAGCGGTAGTGAGCGAAAGCCTTGTTGGCCTCCGCCATCTTCTGGACATCTTCACGTCGTTTGCATGACGCACCGATCCCGTTGCTGGCGTCAATGATCTCGTTGGCGAGGCGCTCGGCCATGGTGCGCTCGCGACGCCCGCGGGCGTAGCTGACGATCCAGCGGATCGAAAGTGTGGTAGCCCGGCGGGGGCGAACTTCAATGGGCACCTGGTAAGTCGCTCCACCAACACGGCGGCTTTTTACTTCAAGCTGAGGGCGAACATTGTCGACCGCTCGCTTGAGCGTGCCAACGGGTTCCGCTCCGGTCTTTTTTTCGACGGACTCAAGTGCGTCGTAGACGATGCGCTCGGCCAAGGTGCGCTTGCCCCGCTGAAGGATCTTGTTAATGAACTGTGTGACCAGCACCGAGTGGTAGATCGGATCGGGGCGGGTCTCCCGGCGCGGCGCGGGACCTTTGCGAGGCATCGTCAGCCTTCCTTCTTGGTGCCGTATCGGCTGCGGGCCTGCTTGCGGTCGCGGACACCGGAAGTATCGAGCGTACCGCGGACAATTTTGTAGCGAACGCCAGGAAGATCCTTCACGCGACCACCGCGAACAAGCACAATCGAGTGCTCCTGAAGGTTGTGGCCTTCACCCGGGATATAGGCGGTCACTTCGACACCGCTGGTGAGCCGAACACGGGCAACCTTGCGCAACGCAGAGTTTGGCTTCTTGGGCGTTGCTGTATAGACACGAGTGCACACTCCGCGACGTTGGGGAGCGCCTTTGAGCGCTGGTGTCGCTTCCTTGCGACGTTTCGATTGGCGACCCTTGCGGACCAGTTGCTGAATTGTGGGCACGAAGATTTCCTGGGAATTAGTTGATCCATATCGGCAGCTAGCGACTAACGGGCGCGCTCAGGCCGACGGCAAAGCATACGAGCGAGATGGAGGAACCTCAACCTGTCTGGCTCTTGAGGTTGAGCAAATTGATTTGTGACTACTGGGTTGCGGCGTCGGCGCTATCGACGGCCGTCTGCGAAGCAAGCCATGCGGCTAGATCTTCTTGCGGATCATCGCTGGAGTAGTAGTCCATAGGCTCGTACTCGGGAGCCTTGGGTGCGATGTTGCGATACTCGCCCATGCCGGTGCCGGCGGGGATGAGTTTGCCGATGATGATGTTCTCCTTCAAGCCGTGCAGTGAGTCGCTCTTCGACTCGATGGCGGCCTCGGTGAGGACACGAGTTGTTTCTTGGAACGACGCCGCGGATAGCCACGACTCGGTGGCCAGCGATGCCTTGGTAATCCCCATCAACTGCGGGCGGCCCTCGGCAGGCTGCCCACCCTCTTCGATAACCCGACGGTTGGTATCGGCGAAAGTCTTCTGGGCTACCTGATAGCCAGGCAAGAAATCGGTGTCACCGGGCTCGTTGATCAGGATGCGCTTTGTCATCTGACGCACAATCAACTCGATGTGCTTGTCGTGAATCGACACGCCCTGGTCGCGGTATACCTTCTGAACCTCGGTGACGAGATACTGCTGCGTCTCGCGCACCCCCTTGATTTCAAGAAGTTCCTTGGGGTCGCGGGCTCCCTCAACCAGTGCATCACCGGCTCGGATTTCTTGACCGTCCAGGACCTCCAAGCGAGAACCCGAGGGGATCGTGTAAGACTGTTCCTCGCCGTCGTCTGCCACGATCACAACCTCACGCCCGCGGCCGTCATCCTCACCGGCTCGAACTACCCCAGAGATGCGGGCCAGCGTGGCTTTGCCCTTGGGAGTGCGAGCTTCGAAGAGTTCAACAACACGCGGCAAACCGCCGGCGATGTCTTGAGCGCCGGCGACACCACCCGTGTGGAACGTACGCATGGTGAGCTGGGTTCCAGGTTCGCCGATCGACTGAGCGGCGATCACCCCGACTGCTTCGCCGAGTTCAATCGATCCTCCGGTAGCCAGAGACATCCCATAGGACTTTGCAGAGATCCCGAAAGCTGAATCGTCGGTTAGCGGCGATAGCACTCGCACCCGATTGACCTTTTCGTCGTCACGTAGCGCGGCAAGCTCATCGTCACCAACCATGGTGCCCCGCTCGATCACCGATCCGTCGGACAACTCGACATCGTCGGCGAGTACCCGACCAAAAAGCCTGGTTTCGAGGTGGGAGAGCTTGTCGGGCGTGTCGGGCTGAATATCGTCAAGCCAAATCCCGCGTATCACACCGGGGCGATCGAACGGATCTTCTTCGTTGATTATGAGTTCCTGAGCGACATCGACCAGACGACGTGTGAGATAGCCGGAGTCGGCGGTCCGCAACGCGGTGTCGACCAGTCCTTTGCGGGCACCTGGAGTGGCGATGAAATACTCGAGCATCTTCAGACCTTCGCGGAAGTTGCTCTTGATGGGGCGGGGGATCATGTCGCCGCGAGGGTTGGCTACAAGCCCGCGCATGCCAGCAATCTGGCGCACCTGGGTTATGTTTCCTCGGGCACCAGATGAAACCATCATGTTGACCGGGTTGAAATCGTCCGATTCAAGCTCGGCTTTCATGCGTGCCGTTACTTCTGCGGTGGCGCGAGACCAAAGTTCGACCTCCATCTGGCGGCGCTCGCCGTCGGTGATGACACCGCGGCGGAACTGTCCTTCGATGGTGTCGGCCATCTTCTCGTGACGGTCCAGAATCTTGGCCTTCTCACGAGGTGTTGCCACATCGTCGATTGAGATCGTTAGACCCGACTGCATTGCGTAGCTGAAGCAGAGATCCTTGATGGCGTCGAGGCTCACGGCAACGTCCTGCTTGGCGTAGCCACGCGCCAAGTCATCAACGATCTTACCCATCACTTTCCTGTCGACTTTGGCGTTGATGTAGGGGTACGCGTCGGGAAGAGTTTCGTTAAAAAAGACGCGGCCCACTGTGGTGGGCTCGTATTGGGCAGGTTCACCGGAAGCACTGACCAACAGGTCAGGTACCCGGAACTGGATTGGAGCGTGAATAGCCAGATCGCCACGTTCATACGCGGTGTGGACTTCGCGCTCATCGCGGAACACCCGACCCGCACCAATGGCGTCATCAACCTGCCCAGTCAGGTAGAACGCGCCAATGATCATGTCTTGGGTAGGTGTCACCAAGGGGCGACCGTTGGCCGGACTCAGAACGTTGTTGGCACTCAGCATGAGCACTCGGGCTTCAGCCTGAGCTTCGGCCGACAACGGCAAATGGACCGCCATCTGGTCGCCGTCGAAATCGGCGTTGAAGGCGGTGCAAACCAACGGATGCAAGCGGATCGCCTTGCCTTCTACCAAGACCGGTTCGAAGGCCTGAATTCCTAGACGATGCAGGGTTGGGGCGCGATTCAAAAGCACTGGGTGTTCTTGAATGACGTCTTCGAGGACGTCCCAAACCTGGGGCTTGCGACGTTCAACCATGCGTTTGGCTGATTTGATGTTTTGCGCCAATTCGGCATCAACCAGCTTTTTCATGACAAAGGGCTTGAAGAGCTCAAGGGCCATGATCTTGGGCAGGCCGCATTGATGGAATTTCAGCGTTGGTCCGACCACGATGACCGAACGGCCTGAGTAGTCGACACGCTTGCCGAGCAAGTTCTGACGGAACCGGCCCTGCTTCCCCTTGAGCATGTCCGACAGAGACTTCAGGGGGCGATTACCGGGACCGGTGACGGGACGGCCACGACGTCCGTTATCGAACAACGCGTCAACTGCCTCTTGCAGCATTCGCTTCTCGTTGTTGATGATGATGTCTGGAGCACCGATGTCGAGCAGACGCTTCAGTCGGTTGTTGCGGTTGATGACCCGTCGATAAAGATCATTGAGATCCGACGTTGCGAAACGACCACCGTCGAGCTGAACCATGGGGCGGAGCTCCGGCGGGATGATCGGGATGGCATCAAGGATCATGGCTCGGGGACTGTTGATCCGGCGGCCGTGGTCGTCGCGGCGATTGAATGCAGCCAAGATCTTGAGGCGTTTGATGGCCTTCTGCTTGCGCTGCGCGGATAGACCCCGCTGACCTTCGGGCGGGTTGATCTGCCCTCTGAGGGTCTCTTCTTCCTCGTCGAAATCGAGTGTCTCGGCGAGGTGGGCTATAGCGCTGGCTCCCATGCCACCCTCGAAGTACTTGCCCCAGCGATCCTGCATCTCGCGCCAGAGCATTTCGTCTTCAACGATTTGTCGAGCGAAGAGACCCGTGAACTCTTCCCAAGCTCGGTCGAGGGTGTCGAGTTCGATCTCGTACTGCTCGCGGATGTCGGCGAGTTCCCGGTCGGCTTGGCGGCGCAGGGCTTTCAATTCGGAATCCTTGGCACCGCTCTGCTCAAGGGATTCGAGTTCGCCTTCGAGTTCCTCGTTGCGCCTCTCGAGTTCTTCTTCCATCTCGGAGTTGATGGCGTCGCGCTCAGCTACAACCTCGGCTTCAAGCTCGCTCAGATCGGCGTCGCGCCGTTCCTCGTCGACCGATACCACCAGGTTGGCAGCAAAATAGATGACTTTCTCGAGCTGCTTGGCCTTGAGTTCCTCACGGGGCTGAGTCCCCATGAGCAGATAGGCCAGCCAAGAACGGGTGCCGCGCAGGTACCAGATGTGCACGGCAGGCGCGGCGAGTTCAAGGTGACCCATGCGCTCACGACGCACCTTTGAGCGCGTTACCTCAACGCCGCAACGCTCGCAGATGATGCCCTTGAAGCGTACGCGCTTGTATTTTCCGCAAGAGCACTCCCAGTCCTTGGTAGGGCCAAAGATCTTTTCGCAGAACAGTCCGTCTTTTTCGGGCTTGAGTGTCCGGTAGTTGATGGTCTCGGGCTTTTTGACCTCACCATTGGACCAGGTGCGAATGCTGTCGGCGGTGGCGAGCCCAATCTTTAGGTTCGAGAAATCGTTGACATCGAGCATGACTGTCCTCTCAGCTCTCTAGTTCTGCCGCTCAGCCGCGGGCCGCACGAGCCGCGGCGCGGGCTGCATCTTCTTCATCCGAACCTCGTTCGGGGCGCTGGAGATCAATACCCAGTTCCTCGACGGTTCTGAAAGTTTCTTCATCGAGCTCCTGCATCTCGATTTCCTGGCCCTCTTTGGAGAGGACCTCCACGTTGATGCACAAGGCCTGCATTTCCTTGATGAGCACCTTGAAGGACTCGGGGATGCCAGGCTCGGGAATGTTGTCGCCCTTGACGATGGCCTCGTAGACCTTGACGCGGCCCAAGACATCGTCGGATTTGATGGTGAGCAGCTCTTGTAGGCAGTAGGCGGCGCCGTACGCTTCCAGAGCCCACACTTCCATTTCGCCGAACCGCTGCCCACCGAACTGGGCTTTACCGCCGAGCGGCTGTTGCGTGATCATCGAGTATGGACCCGTTGAGCGGGCGTGGATCTTGTCGTCGACGAGGTGTGACAACTTCAAGATGTAGACGTATCCCGTCATGATCGGGTTGTCGTAGGGTTCGCCGGTGCGCCCGTTGTAAAGCGCCTGCTTGCCGTCGTTACCGATGAGGCGGGAAGTGCCATCGTGGCTCTCAGGATTGAGGTTTTTGAGAATGTCGACGATCACTGGCTTGTCGCCCGCTAGTTCCTTTTCGTCCCACTTGGCGCCGTCAAACACGGGGGTGGAGACAAAAATCGCGGGTTTTGTAGTCGGGCGAGTTTTGGTTTCAGTTCCCCGAGGAGCCTCGACACCAACTTTCTCCCCGTCGGTTTCCCAACCCCAGCGAGCGCAGTAGCCGAGGTGAGCTTCCAGTACCTGGCCGACGTTCATACGCGATGGCACGCCCAGCGGGTTGAGGATAATGTCGACTTGTTGGCCGTCGGCGTTGAAGGGCATGTCCTCAATCGGCAGGATCTTGGAGATGACACCTTTGTTGCCGTGACGTCCAGCGAGTTTGTCGCCGACACTGATCTTGCGTTTCTGAGCCACATAGACCCGGACCAGTTGGTTGACGCCCGGGGGAAGTTCGGTGTCGTCACGGCTGAAGGCCTTGACATCGATGACTTTGCCGCTCTCACCGTGGGGAACCTTCAGTGAAGTGTCGCGTACTTCTCGGGCTTTCTCACCAAAGATCGCCCTTAGCAGGCGCTCTTCGGGTGTCAGCTCTGTCTCGCCTTTGGGTGTGACCTTACCGACGAGCACATCGCCAGGTCCGACTTCGGCTCCGACTCGGATAATTCCTCGGTCGTCAAGGTCGGCGAGGATGTCGTCGCTCAGGTTGGGGATGTCTCGCGTTATGTCTTCGGCACCGAGCTTGGTGTCACGGGCATCAATCTCGTGCTCATGGATATGGACCGAGGTGAGTACATCATCTTTGACAAGCCGCTCAGAAAGGATGATGGCGTCCTCAAAGTTGTAACCCTCCCATGACATGAAGGCCACGAGCAGGTTCTTGCCGAGCGCCAACTCTCCGTTGTCGGTGGAGGGACCGTCAGCCAACAACTGGCTGGCAGCGACTTTGTCACCGACTGCGACCCGCGGCTTTTGGGATATGCAGGAATCCTGATTTGAGCGCTCGAACCGTTTCAGCCGAATGTTTTTCTTACCAAGGTTCTTGTAGTCGATGATCATGTGATCAGCGTCGAGTTCGAGCACGGTGCCGTCATCTTCGGCGAGCACCATGTCGCCTGCGTCGGTAGCGCAGTCGGTTTCGATACCGGTACCGATGTAGGGCGCTTCGGAACGCACCAATGGCACAGCTTGGCGCTGCATGTTGGCACCCATCAGGGCACGGTTGGCGTCGTCGTGTTCGAGGAAGGGGATCAGCGCAGTGGCAACCGAGATGATCTGTTTCGGCGAGACGTCCATCATCTGGACTTCGTCGGGGGGTACCGATGAGATTTCAGTGGTTGCGCCGAAGAACACATCCTCGTCGAGCTGGGCGCGTAGTTCTTTCAGAGACACTGCGTGCGGTGAACGCCTTACCAGCACGCGGTCGTTGATGAATTTGCCTTCGTCGTCGATGGGGGCGTTGGCCTGGGCGACCACGAACTCTTCTTCTTCATCGGCGGCGAGGTAGACGATCTCGTCGGTGACTTTGCCATCGGTGACCACCCGGTAGGGCGACTCGATGAAACCGAAGGGATTAACCCGGGCGTAAGAGGCCAGACCACCGATAAGGCCGATATTGGGGCCCTCAGGTGTTTCGATGGGGCACATGCGGCCGTAGTGCGAGAAGTGAACGTCGCGCACTTCGAAGCCCGCTCGCTCTCGGGACAAACCACCGGGACCGAGTGCGGACAACCGGCGGCGGTGAGTCAACCCGGATAGCGGGTTGACCTGATCCATGAACTGCGAAAGCTGCGAGGTCCCGAAGAACTCTTTGATCGCTGCGACAACGGGTCGGATGTTGATCAACGTCTGGGGAGCGATTGCTTCGACATCCTGGGTAGTCATCCGTTCGCGCACGACCCGCTCCATACGCGACAAACCGATGCGGACCTGATTCTGGATCAACTCACCGACGCTGCGGATGCGGCGGTTGGCGAAGTGGTCCTGGTCGTCGAGGCGGTAGCCGGGGGTGGCATGAGCCAAGTTGAGCAGGTAGGTGGTTGCAGCCAGCATTTCGGCTTGGGCCAACACCGACTGGTTTGGGTCGGGTCTTTCCAGATCTAGACCGAACTGCTGTTCGAGGAAGTCGATCTCTGGACCGAGCTTGCGGTTGAGCTTGTAACGGCCCACCCGAGACAGGTCGTAGCGACGCGAATCAAAAAAGGCGTTGCGGAAGTATGAACGAGCCGATTCAACCGTGTGCGGTTCGCCGGGGCGTGCCCGCTTGTAGATCTCCAGGAGTGATTCTTCGCGGGTCGGGGCGATGTCCTTGTCTTTTTCCCACTGGCCTTCGAGAAGGTAGAAGTGATCAACTAGCCGGTCGAGGAAACCCGGTTCGTTTTCCTCGTCGTAGCCGAGGGCTCGCAACAAGGTGAACAGTGAGATGCGACGCTTGCGGGCGACCCGAGCGCCAGCGGTCGTGTCCTTGCCTGGCTTCTGCTCTACGTCGAACTCAATCCATTCGCCCCGGTACGGATGGATCGTGCCGGTGACGATCTGATGCTTGCTGCGGTTGCGCAGTCGGTAGCGTTCGCCGGGTTGGAAGATGACTCCGGGGGAGCGCACGAGTTGTGAAACCACCACTCGCTCGGTGCCGTTGATGATGAAAGTCCCTTTGTCCGTCATCATCGGGAAATCACCCATGAAGACGGTCTGTTCTTTGATTTCACCAGTGTTGGCGTTCATGAACCGGGCGCGCACGAAGATCGGCGCGCTGTAGGTCATGTCCTTTTCTTTGCATTCTTCAACGGAGAACTTCGGCGGTGGACACAGGTCCTCGTCGTCGGGATCAAATTCAAGTTCAAGTTGAAGCGTTTCCGCGAAGTCGCGGATCGGACTGATGTCTCGGAAGGTCTGAGCCAGCCCCTCCTTGAGCAGCCACTCAAACGACTTTCGTTGAACGGCAGTCAGATTCGGCAATTCGAGAACCTCTTTGAGGTTTCCGAATGAATAGCGTTCGCGTGGTTCGGCGCGTGTTGTCACCAGTGCTCCTGAGTTGCCAGTGAACGAAGACAGAGCGCGGCCACCGGAGCGCGAGAAATCGATGGGATTTTAGTCGGAACAGGCGCCAAGGGGACCACGCTGTCTCGAAGGCTAGTGGGCGACGAGCTTGGCGGCAACTTGGGCAACAAAAAGCCGCGCCTGCCCTTTATATAGGCGGCACGCACCCGGCCGTTTGACCAGCCGAAGATACGCGAAGAGTAGAACAGTTACCTGCCAAGGTCAAGTGCCGAGCGCGCAGCAGAGGATTCTCAGGCGGCTGTTGTGCACAGATTGGAGCGAGCTGCTGCGATCATTTCATCGCTCACGCCGATCGAATTGAGGTAGTTCGCGTGGTCTCCCCAACGTTGCTGTAGCCCCTCTAGCGTCTGTCGCATCACTGCTCTTGGTGATTGCCACATCGTCTCGAAATCGTCTGGGTTGAAGCCGGCAGATCGGATCTTCTCTCGGAAGGCTGATTCGGAGTTGGGTCGCCGGTATTGCTGGCTTATCTCGTAGTCATCGAGCAGATACGGTGCGGATACTCCGGCGAGCCCGAGAAGCACCATCGCCATGACTCCGGTTCGGTCTTTGCCTGCTGTGCAATGGAAAAGGATGCGGTGTCCCCCGACTATCTCATTGATCACTTCTATGAAGTAGTCGCCGAATGCTTCGAGCATGGCCAGATACCCAGAAGACATGTCGTCATTGTCGAACTTCAAAAGAGTGCCGTCGATGATTCGCGCCAGCATGCTGCGTTGTTGTGCCACGTCGCTCGACATCGGAAGGTGAACGTGTTTGACCGCGCTGGGCAGTCGATCTGGTGCCATCGCGACTTCGCCGTTGCTGCGCAGATCAAACACGGTGGAAATATTCAACGACTCGATTTGTGCCTGATCGTTGGCGGTGAGTCCGTCAAGGCGGTCGCTTCGAAACAGCCGTCCCCAGCGTGAGTACGAGCCGTCTGCGGTCGGGTAACCGCCGAGGTCTCGAAAGTTGTCGGGTCCGTCCATCTTCAGGCACCTCTCGGCCCCGACGATGAATCCTTGTTCGGGTTCGAACAAGTGAATGTATTGTCGGCGCGCGGTGCGAGCGATCACGGTGCGGCCTGCCGTATCGGGGGCGCGAATATCGGTTCCAGGATCGTCGGGATCAGCCGAAACGAAGACCGACAACGACGGTGATCCACCTCGCCAGGTAACGATCAACTCGTCGTCATTTGAGACAACGTTGATGTGGGTGACGGTCACCTATTGGAGTTCGACGCTGGCGCCTGCTGCTTCGAGAGCTTCTTTGGCTTTCTCTGCGTCTGCAACAGCGATACCTTCCAAGATTTTGTTGGGGGCACCGTCGACCAACTCTTTGGCTTCCTTGAGGCCCAGGGAGGTGAGAGAGCGCACCTCTTTGATGACCTGAATCTTCTTTTCGCCTATAGCGGTCAGGACGACATCAAACTCAGTTTGTTCTTCAGCCTCGGCTGGACTTTCACCGTCGCTGGCAGGTGCTGCGACTGCTGCGACGGCGGGCGCCGCGGCGATGACACCGAACTTCTCTTCGAAGTCCGACAGCAACTCGCTGAGTTCAAGGACACTCATGGCGCCGATTGCATCAAGGATCTCTTCTTTGGTTGCCTCTTTGGTTGCCATGTCAGGCCTCCTTTTCTTGGCTGGCTTCGCCAGACTCGCCGGCGTTTCCGGCATCGGCGTCAGCCGACGCCTCGGTTTGTGTTTGTGCTTCGTCCGACTCAGTTGCGACCGCATCGGTTGCGGTGGTTTCATCGGTCGTGTTCACATCGGTGGTGGATTGGGGGCCGCCCCGGTCTTCGATCAGAGCGTTGAGTGCATAGGCGAATTGCCGTGGCACCGCCGAAAGCAGCCCAGCGAATTTGGCCATTGGTGCTTGGAACGTTCCAGCCAACTGTGCCAACAAGACATCGCGCGAGGGGAGCGCGGCCAGGGCTTTGATGTTGTCCGAGTTGAGCGGTTTGTTGCCGAGCACACCACCCTTGATCACCAACAATTGGTTGGTCTTTGCGAAATCCCGGAGGGCTTTCGCGACCGCGGCAACATCTCCGTCTGAACCGTCTGGCCGTTCTCCGACAAAAGCGAGCGCCGTCGGTCCGACGAGCAAGTCCTCAATCTCCAGGCCAGCGTCTCGCGCAGCTATGCGCACCAGCGTGTTCTTGTAGATTTTGTACTCGCCACCTGCTTGGCGAAGAGCGTTGCGCAACTCGGCCATAGCGGAGACGTCAAGGCCCCGATACTCGGTGAGGATCGTGCCGTCGGTGTCAGCGAACTTCTGTTTCAGTTCGTCGACGACCGCAACTTTCTCAGGTCTCGGGTCTTTCATTTCGCTCCTCCTTTCAACTCGAAAAAAACTTTGGGCGCTCACCGGATCGGTGAACGCCCAGACGAACCTCAAAATTTTGGGGGCAATTTTGGGTAATCAGGAAGCTCTCCTCGTCCGGCGGGCGGCTGCCCATTGGTGCTCTTGCTGAGCGCACCGGAGGTCTTCGGTGAACAAGATCTGTAGTTGTGTCGGTGAGGGTACCAAGACGCGCGCGGTTTGACTCAGTGCCAAAAACAGGCGACTAGGCTTCGCTGCCGATCAGGGCTGGATCTACTCGAACACCGGGGCCCATGGTCGTGGAAACCACGATCTTTTTGACGTACTTGCCTTTGGCAGCGGCAGGTTTGACCCGCTGAAGTTCGGCCGTGAGCGCACGAAGGTTGCTCAGCAGAGCCTCTTCGCTGAAAGAGATCTTGCCGATCGGCACATGGACATTGGCAAAGCGATCCGTGCGGTACTCGACGGTGCCACCCTTGAATTCTCCGATCGCCTTGGCGACATCGGTGGTCACGGTGCCGGTCTTCGGATTGGGCATCAAACCCCGAGGGCCAAGGACACGGCCGAGTTTTCCGACTGTGGGCATCATGTCGGGCGTAGCGATCGCCACATCGAAATCAGTCATGCCACCTTGCACCTCTGCGGCGAGTTCGTCACCGCCAACATGTTCTGCGCCAGCTTCACGAGCGGCGGTCGCCGCTTCACCTTGGGCGAACACCGCGACGCGGACATCTTTCCCGGTACCTGATGGAAGGGCCACTGTGCCGCGGATCATCTGATCGGCCTTGCGGGGATCAACGCTGAGCCGGATTACAGCATCGACGCTCTCGTCGAACTTCTTCGTACCAAGCGATTTGATGATCGAAAGCGCGTCAACATCAGAATGCAGATGGTTGCGGTCGAACTTTGCGCTGTTGTCGTGGTATTGCTTGCTTTTCGCCATGGTTGGCTCCCTCTCGTTAGATGCCGCCCGGTGAGGTCTTCCGGTGCGAGCAGCTGGCTGGCTTTCAGCCGGTTGGTTCTTTCGGTCGGTTGGTGTGGTTAGCCAGACACCTCAACACCCATCGAGCGGGCGGTGCCAGCCACCTGAAGCTTGGCGCCCTCAAGATCAATAGCGTTGAGATCAGGCATCTTTATTTCGGCGATTTCGGCAACTTGTGCGTCTGTGATCGATCCGACCGTCTCACGTCCGGTGTTGTTCGCTGCCAATTCGATGCCGGCTGCCTTCTTGATCAGATAGGTGGTGGGTGGTGTCTTGAGGATGAAGGAGAATGAGCGGTCTTCGAAGATGGTGATTTCCGCTGGGATGATCTGACCGCGTCGGTCCTCGGTGGCGGCGTTGTAGTCCCTGCAAAAATCCATGATGGCAACGCCGTGAGGGCCAAGAGCCGTGCCGACGGGCGGCGCGGGTGATGCTTGACCGGCGGGGATTTGGATTTTTACGACAGCAGCGACCTGTTTCTTGGCCATGTGATTTCCTGATAGACGGGGAGCGATCCAGTGTGGGCCGGTTGAGCCTCCGCGACAACCTCAAGCGTCACAGAGATCGGCATCAGAACGCGCCAATTGTTAGTTGTTGGTTGGTTGGAGTTCGCCGAACGGTGCTTCTAGAGCCTGGCGACTTGGGCAAACTCGAGTTCGACGGGGGTTTCGCGGCCAAAGATGTTGACCAGAACCTTGACACGGAGTTGATCTTCGTTGATCTCGATGATCTCTCCGGAGAAGTCGGCAAATGGACCTTCCCGAACCCGCACGGTTTCACCCATGCCGTACTCGAACATCGGCTTGGACCTTTTTGCCGCTTCCTGGGTGCGGTCAGCTTCAACGCCGAGAAAGTTCTCCACGTCCGTGCGACGCATAGGCGATGGTTTGCCACCCTGGTTTACGAAACCGGTGACTCCAGGCGTGTTGCGAATGACATACCAGGAATCATCGTCGAGTCGGGTGCGGCAGAGCAGGTAGCCGGGGAACAGCTTTTTCTCGGTGATTACCTTTTTCCCGTTCTTGAACTCGGGAGTCTCACGAGTTGGGATCACAACCTCGTAGATGCGCTCTTCCATGTTCATTGAGGCGATACGAGCTTGAAGATTCTGTTTCACTTTTTTCTCGTAGCCCGACTGGGTGTGGAGGACGAACCAACGACCTGGACGGTCGTTTGGAGAAACGTAAGGCGGCTCTTCTTCAGCCAAGATGTCATCTTCGGTGAGAACTTCGGGTTCGCTGGACTCCTCGGATTCCTGCGCTACCTCCTCGTCAGAGTCGGCCGAATCGGGGCTCTCTTCGGTCTTGACGTCGCTGGTTACAGCAGAAGGCTGCGTCACGTTGCGGCCTGTCCAGGCATTGGCGAGACCTGCTCCTGTTGGTGCTGGGTCGGTTTGGTTAGGCATTGCGGTTTGTTTAGTCATTGCGGTTTGGTCAGACATCAGAACTCAGTTATCGAACAGATCAAGGATAAACACGGAAAACACCCAATCGAACCCATAGATCATTGTGCCCAGCACAATGATGGTGACGAGAACGATGATCGAGTAGTTGACGGTTTCGGATCGAGACGGCCATGCAACCTTGCGGAGTTCGTTGCGTACCTCACGCAGAAACTGGAATAAACCGGTCCGTTCTTGAGGAGGTCCGGTGCTTGGCTGTTTGCGGCGCCCGCGAATCGGCTCGCCATCGGCATCAACCTCACCTTGCCTTTGCAAACTGCGTTTTTGCTGTCGGTTCATCGACATGAGCGAATTCCTTGGATCTTGACGACGCCGCCAAATGGCGACAGGGCCACGCAGGGGCGGCAGGACTCGAACCTGCAACCGCCGGTTTTGGAGACCGGTGCTCTACCAATTGAGCCACGCCCCTGAGAACGCGCACCAAGGCTAGCATCCCCTTGGAGATTTTGGCCCTAGTTTGCCGCCGTCGGTTAGATTGCCAGGCGGGTGGCGCGGCGCTGCCGTTTAGCCAACGCGATCACACCCGCAGCCGCAGCGATACCTCCGAGAGTGGCAGCGGCACGGGCCGGGATTCGACGCGCAGGTGTCTGGTCCAGCTGGTCGAGTAAGTCACAAATCTCGTGTTCCAGGGTGGGGTCGAGATCGATCGGAGCGTTCGCCAGCGTGCGCATCATCCGACGCAACCGGCGGTAGCTCGCCAATTCGGCTTGGCATCGAAGACACTCGGCTACATGGACCCGAGTCGGCAACGAGAGCAACGACTCGTCTGTAGAGACAAGTTCGTCAACAAGGTCCCGGCAAGCAGCCTTGGCCGGCAGAATCTTCTCAGATGGCATGAGATTCCTCTCCCTGATCGGGGAATACCTGCTCGCGGAGCCGTCGGCGAGCGCGATGAAGGCGAACTTTCGCGGCGCTCACCGAGATACCCAGTTCCTCGGCGATTGCCTCATGAGGCAGGCCGTACACGTCTCGCAACACAACAACAGAGCGCAGACGATGCGGAAGATCCTGAACTGCGACCTCCAGTTCGTCTCGAAGAGCGACGAAATCGCCGCGCAAGGCGGGGTCGTTGTCGGGTCGGGTCTCGGCTAGGAGCGCTTCGTCAGGCAGTTCGTCATGACGATGCCGGCGTTTCTTGGTGCTCTGGGTGGAGGCACAGTTAGCGACGATTCGATATAGCCAGGTACTGAAGCGTGCGTCGCCCCGAAAGCGATCAAGCCCTTTGTAAGCCCGAAGGTAAGCGTCTTGAACCACGTCTCGTGCGTCTTCCTCGTTGCCGGTAAGTCGAAGTGCCAACCCGAAGGCGTCGCCATGGGTGCGGCGCACCAACTCGTCGAACGCTTGGCGTTCGCCAGACTTCGCCCAAGCTACGAGCTCGTCCGGTTCGGCGGTGCGCATATTGGACCTTGCCGGCTGCGCCGGGTTACGTGACGGATCCGTGACAATTCGCAACTTCGATGAACGCTTAGGCTTTTGGCCCATGGGTGCTCCCTGTGGTGCTTGTAGCGACGGACAGATTCGAACTGTCGACCTCTCGATTATGAGTCGAGCGCTCTCACCTACTGAGCTACGTCGCCGCCCCGAAGCGGTGTCCCGCTTCGTGAGCTCCCTGTCAGAATCGAACTGACGACCTTCTCCTTACCATGGAGACGCTCTGCCAACTGAGCTAAGGGAGCCTGCTACCCGCGAAGCGTGAAGCGTTGGCAATGATGCCACGGCAAAAGCCCCGCTCCAACTCCTTTCCGATGCTTGGGCCGCGAGTCGTGCATTTGCTCGCCAGACTTCCACTGTGCCGATGGACCCTCAGACACCTGAGCCCCGAACTGTGAATCCGCGGCTTCTGCGTCGTGCGTTGTTGGTGAGCTTCGCTCTCTACGTCACTTTGGGGTTGCCCGACGGTGTGTTCGGGACTGTCTGGCCGAGCCTGCGTGACGATTTTGGGCGGGCCGACAGCAGCTTCGGACTATTGATCTTGTGCTCAGCGGTGGGTTACACGTGTTCCAGTATCGGGGCTGGTCACCTAACTCAGCGATACGGCAGCGGTGTTGTTTTTCGGAATGCGTCTTTCGCTGCTGTTTTTGGGTTGGGATTACTTTCGGTAGCTCCCACTTGGTGGACTTCGATGATTGGCATTCTGATCCTAGGGGCGGGATGGGGGCTGTGTGATGCTTCGGTAAATGCCTGGGTGGCGCTGACCCAAGGGCCCCGGGAGATGGGGTTGCTGCACGCTGCGTACGGTGTGGGAGCGCTTCTCGGGCCTTTGCTGGCCACTCCGTTCATTGCCAACGGCAACCTGTGGAGAGGTCCCTTCATGGTGATTTGCGGGATCGGTGTGGTGCTGGTTGGTGTCATTGCCACTGCTCGCCAGGGTTTCGACACTGCGCCGGTATCTGGCGAGGTTGCGGGCTCACCAGCCCCCGCCCGCGGGTCACGAAAGCTGCTGGGGTTGCTGATTGTTTGGTTCTCGATTTATGTCGGGATTGAAGTCACGGTGGGTCAATGGAGCTTCACCTTGCTGACCGAGAGCCGTGATTACAGCGACGTGAAGGCGGCGGCGTTGGTTACTGGGTTCTGGTGCGGATTGACGCTCGGACGTTTCCTGCTCGCAGGCTTTGGTGATCGTTTCTCTCCGGAGCGAGTCCTTGCCGCCACGATTGGCATCACCGCTCTCGGCGTGGTTTTTTTCTGGGCCGACCCTGCTGGTGCTGGTGCTTACGCTCTGCCCTGTATCGGGCTCTCGCTAGCGTCAATGTTTCCTTTAGTAATGGGGCGTACGGCGGTCTATTTGGGTGAGGCACGAGCAGCGCGAGCGGTCGGTTACCAAATTGCCGCCTCATCTGTGGGGTTCGTGATTCTGCCTGCTTTTGTGGGGGTACTGGCTGACTATCACGATGTGGGAGTGGCTCTTCCGGTTGCCTTCACGGCTACCTGCGTGCTTGCGCTGCTGTGGTTTCTTATCCAGCTTCAGTTGACTCGCTCAACTCATCCGGATTCCCCTTGAGTCTCGACGGTTTGAGTTGACCCTTTGGGGAAATCGGGGGTCAGAGAGGTGGCATCGCTCGCGCGTAACACGCCTTGCCAAACGCCTGTTCCGTATGCAAGGTCATCGGCAAGCCTTAAAGCGAGCGAGCGAACCAGACCCGCGGGCCGAGACCCACGAATCCAGTCGAGCAACGATGGGCCTAAGAAGGCGGCCACTATCAGGGGTCGAGTACGAGGGCGGATCAATACGATCAGAACCGCTAGAGGCCACCACACTCGTGCCACAGCACGAGCAATGCCATAGCCGGCATGCAGGTGCCCGATCCCGGCTATGCGAGTCGCCATAGCAAGCGAGTCCGGTAATGGATCAAGCTTGCGCTCTAACGCTGCGGCGGAACCAACAGCCACCCCAAGGCCCAGGATTGGATGCCCCGCCGCTAGCGCAGACCAGGCCGCGGCGCTCCAGCGAGAACAGCGCGCTGGTGCCACGCGGGAGCCGTGTCGGGTTCCAAGCGCAGCAGCAGAGGAACCGTAGTTGCGCCTTTGATCGAGAAGGGCTCTCCAACTGTCACGGGGTCGGTGTTCGACATCCACCGCAGGGTCGTAGCGAACGATGCCGCCGCTATCAACGAGCCGCCAGATCAGATCGACATCTTCGCCGGTGCGCATCTCAGCATCGAACCCGCCAACTTCTGAGATGGCATCGACCCTGGCGACCAATGCCGCCGCCGAAACGTAAGAAACCGGGTTTTTGGGAGCGACAAGAGCCCTTCTGTCACCAAGATCCAACGGCGAATGGTGCTCTTCGTAGCTCTCCCGCAGGCTGTCGCCGGGCCGAGACCGAACCCTCGGAGCTACCGCCACGACACGCTGATCTTCAAAATGCCCGACGAGGTGGTTAAGCCACCCCGTCCACAATTCCACATCCGTGTCGACGAACGCCACCAAGGATGTCTCCACCCGTGCCAGTCCCGTGTTGCGTGCTGCGGCTGGACCTAGGTTGATGTAGTGGCGGATCAACTGCGCTCCGTGCCGTTCACACAACGTCGCGATCTCGGCGGAGCCCTGGGAGGCGTCGTCGACTACAACGACGGGTAGATCACCGAGAGAAGCGAGGCAACAGGCGAGACCGTCTGCGTCGTTGTAGGCGGGGATCACCACCGTTATGTCAGTGAGGTCACGGTCGGCGACCGGATCAACGACAGGATGAACGACGCCAGCGTCAAGCAACCGACGCGCCAGTCTCCTGGCTTGGGTGGTATCGGCTAGCGGTTCGCCCCTTAGCCACGCTTCGAAGATCTTGGCGCCGGTATCTGAAAGCCGGATGATGCGCAAAGGGGCACCTCCGATGAGCAAGCGCCCATCGTCGCGGCGGTCGAGGGCTGTGTCGGCGACAAGACGGATCCCTGCCGGTGGTAGCGCTTCGTCGGGCCGGATGTCCACCTTCGCACCGTAGCGCCCACAAACCCAAGGCGCATCGGGGTTCGGCGTCGGGGATCAGGCAAAAACTTGGGTGACGGCGGCGGGGATGGCGGCCGGACCGTTGATGACAGCAAAGCGGGCACCGACCTTGGTTGCGAACTCCTTTGCGTCGTCGGCGTCATCAGCAGGGGCGAGCACCGCTAACTCATCAAGCCGCCGCGCAACAGCCACGGGATCAGCTCCGGTGGTTGCCCGACAATCTGACAACAAAATCACAACCCGGCGTTTGGCTCGTGAACGATCAAGTTGATCAGCCGCAGCAGCCAAGGCTCCGGCTAGATCGGTGGTCCCCTGACCGCGGAGGCGTAACAAGGAATTGACCACCTGCGGAGCGGCCTTGGCGTCTTGCTGGGACTTCAGAACGAGGATTCGGTCAGCAAAAACCAGCGCCGACCAGTCGGTCGGGACCCGGTAAGAACACGCTGCCGCGGCCACGGCCGCGGTTGCTAGACGTTGACCGCTCATCGAACCGCTGCGATCAACAACCAGAGCAAGGGCGGTCATCGGCTTGGTCCAATGCCTGACCCGCAAATCAGCCATATCGGCGCTGATGCCTCCGGCCTCGGCTGCGACTAGAGCGTCGATCGAGCGGTCGATATCAAGATCTCCGTCGAAACGATCCGCCCCAGATGAGACCATCCGCCCGACCCCTCGTGCGCCAACCGGCCCGCCACGGGCAACATCAAGCACTAAGCGCCCGGCGATGCGTGCTGCCAGCGCGGCCAAGCGACGATCAGTGGCAGACGACATCTCTGTCAAGAGAGTCAAAGCATGGTCAAGGTCTTGATCGACTAGTTCCGCGAGCGCCTCTTCGTTGATCTCGCCCACATCACCGCTGATGTCGGCGAAACCTTGGTAGCGGCTCAACTGGCCACGTGGAATCGTGCGGCGGTTCTCCTCAGCCAGCGCATCGAGTGCGTCACCGCCCTCAAGGGTGAGGGGAGTGCCGTGGTTGCCCCCTACGGGGCTAGGGCTTTTCCCGGGTCGTGGGTTGCGCTTTCGGACTGCTCAGCGCTGATAATCCGCTCCCACAGCTCGGTGACGATGTCTTCGGGAGTGCGGTCGGTGCCCTCGTGAAGACGAATGCGCCCAGATACAGCGACCAACGCAGCGTCAAGACCAACCGATGAATCATCAATGTCAGCGGAGCGAATCGTTGCTAGCCGGGTTGCCACCTCAACCAGATCAATGGCCCCGCGGACCGATGAACCGATACGCAGATCTGGGTGCCTGCGGGTCGCCCGAGAAATTGCAACCGCACGGCGTAGCAAGGTTTCGCCCGCTCCACCGGGCGCAAGTGGCTTCACGCGCAAGCAGACAATGTCGCGCTCCTCGTCGAAAGACTGATAACCCAACGAAATCCGAGACATCCTGTCGTAGATGGCGCTCGAGACTCGCGCAGTTCCAATGTTGTCGAACGGGTTCATAGCGGCGACCAGACGGAACCCTTCGGCAGCTTGAATCCGGCCAAGCCGAGGCAACGTGAGTTCCCCCTCTGACATCACCGTGATCAGGAGATTGATTGTCTCCTCCGGCACCCGGTTCAGTTCCTCGACGTAGAGCAATGAGCCGGTTCTCAGAGCCTCCACCAACGGTCCGTCCACAAAGACATGAGGCACGTACCCCTCCGCCATCACCCTGGATGGGTCGAACTGTCCTGTGAGTCGTGCGGGAGTCAATTCGGCGTTGCCCTCCACGAACACTAAGTCGCTGCCCGCCGTGGCAGCGACGGTGCGCAGAATCGTGGACTTGCCGGTGCCCGGCGGACCCTCAAACAACACATGACGGTTTGCGCCAAGCGCTGCTACGAGCAACTCAAGCTCACGGTGGCGACCAACAATCGCGGTACGTAACCCGGCGAGAAACGCGGGATCGTCTAGCATTTTGTCGGGTTTCATCGTTTTGTTGGTTCTGCTTGTTGATTGCTGTTTGTTGCAGACAGCTCAGGCGAAGGTGATGACGCCGCGCACGTTTTTATTGTTGAGCATGTCTTCGTAACCCTCGTTGACTTGATCGAGCGTGTAGGTGTTGGTGATCATCTCGTCGAGTTTGATCTGACCGGCTTGATACATCGACAAGATGTGTGGGATCTCCTGTCGCGGCGAGGTGGAGCCGAATAGGCACCCTCGGAGCTGCTTGTTCATCATGGCGAACTCGAACAAGTTGAGCTGCACGTCCATCTGCATCGCGGGAGCGACAGCAGTGGCGACGACGGTTCCGCCTTTGCGGGTGAGGAACTGAGCTGGCGCGATCATGTCGCCGGTGAGAACACCCGGGGTCAAGATGACACTGTCGGCCATGACCCCCAAGGTCATCTGACCAACGAGTTCGGTTGCTTCTTCCATTGATCCGGCACGATGAGTGGCGCCGAACTCCATGGCACTCTCCTGCTTGAACTCTGAGGGATCGACCGCCACCACGTTCTTGGCTCCCGCGACTGCCGCTCCCTGAATTGCGGCATGACCAAGACCCCCGCAACCGACGATCACCACGGTGTCGCCTGGTTTCACTTCGGCCCGGTTCACTGCCGAGCCATAGCCGGTGGTGACACCGCAGCTGACCAGCGCGGCTGGTCCCGCGGGGATGTCTTTGGCGATCTTTATTGCGGAGTCGACGCTCACCACCATGTGCTCAGCAAATGTGCCCAGCTTTAGAAAGGCACACAGGTCTTCGCCCGCTGCGCTGTGATGACGAAAACCGCCAGCCATCATCTCTGGCTCCATCAGATGCGCTCCGAGGTCGCACAGGTTTTGCTGACCCGAAGAGCACCAGCGGCATTTGCCGCACGAAGGGATGAACGAACAAGAGATGTGGTCTCCGACTTCGAACTCAGTCACACCTGGGCCTGTCGCCAACACCACACCTGCGCCTTCGTGTCCGCCTACGAGAGGCATAGGTGCCGGCATGGTGCCGTCGTGGGCATGTTCGTCTGAATGACACATACCTGCGGCGAGAGTCTTGACGAGGATTTCGCCTTCGATCGGATCGTCGAGTTCTATCTCCTCGACGCTCCAAGGGGTGTTGGGTTCGCGGAGAATGGCAGCCCTAGTCTTCATAGTGGTTCCTTTGGTGGTTCTTTCGAGATGGTTGCTCGGAATGGTCTACAGATGGTTTACCGAGGTAGTTGTAACGTCGTTGAACGTAGCAGCCGAACGTCGTGGCAACCCCACTGGCTCTAGTAGGGGAGGCCGACTGCTGTGGTCAGGAACTCCGCATATGGCGAGGCTGTGCGGCAGGCGTCGGCGAACTCGTCGATGAAGCCAGGGGCCGTAGTCTCCTCCTCGGTGAACGAGACAGCGGCGATGTGATCCTTGCGCTTGAGGTCTTCGATGTTGGGATGGTCGGGATCGAACCCTCTGGGCGGTCGTTTCAGCGAGTCCCCACCCAAGGCAAATTCTCCGGCGAATCCGGGAGCCTCCAGCGCATCGCGCCAAGCAGGCGTGTCGGCCACGATCCGCTCGCGAATGCGGGACACGGCGGCTGAATCCGGTCGCCAGATGCCGACCCCAGCGAAGATGTCGTCGGGTTCTAAGTGAAGGTAGAAACCCGGCGCGTGGGCCGATTTGCCGTCCTTGTGGCGGAAGTGGACCGCCGCTTGGGTCTTGTAGGGGGTCTTGTCCTTGGAGAACCTGATATCGCGATAGATGCGGAACATGGAACCGCCGTTGGCTCGTGTGTCAGCGACGAAGTGCTCACTGATCGAGTGCAGGTGCGGTTCGAAGTCTGCGATGAAACTGAGCAGCGGTTCTTTGACGTGGCGCTCGTAACGCTCTTTGTTGTCGGCGAACCAGCCGCGATCGTTGTTGGCCCGCAACTCAAGCAGGAATTGGAATAGTTCGGAACTGAAGTGGGTCTGCACAATTACGGTCCTAATTCATAGAGACGGGCGAAGCTAATTGTAGGGTCTGTCGGGTGCGACGGTCCGGCCCGTATGGCACATCGGCTGGGCGTGGGGACTGAGGCCGCGTCTGCAGTTGATCTGCGTGCCCGTCCTACCAGCAGCGAATCCTGGCAATCGTCATGGGTTGTACAAGGG
>JAKZTU010000236.1:0-7966 GCA_047516945.1 Acidimicrobiales bacterium | reverse complement strand
GCATGTTCGCCACGGTGAAGCCGCAACGGACTAATACTCAAGTCGCGATCCCCGAGCGCCACCAACAACTCGGTCTCCACAGGCCCGACCTGAGCCGATGCCCCCACAGCACAAGCCGCTATCACCGCAGCGAGCACACCGCCTTCATGGGGAACGACCGACGGAGCGACGCAATCACTACGTGCCAGCACCGACTCCGCTAAAGACGGCGCATCCCTGATCACCTGGGCGCTGGCATGGTCGCCGGCGCGCAACACCCGCCCGGCGCCGAACGCTTCGGTTGACTCCTTGACCCCAAACCGCAAAGCGTCAGAGGGGTCTCCCACCCGATGCAACAACACAGTCCCGACCGTTGCGGCCAGCGCCGGGGGCAGATCAGCCCCACGGCGAAGCGCAACTGCCACCGTCACACCAACAGACGGTCCATCAGCCCAAATCCGCTCCAACGCCTCATGTACGCTCTGCTCACGAACCGGATCATGCGCCCGACTGAGACCACCAAGATCATCGATCACCAACAAGATTTGCGGTGTTTGCTGATCGCTGGCTCGGCGGCGCACGATCTCTTCGTCCAACCAGCGCAGCAACCGCACACGGAGTTCCTTGTTGGTGGGAGCAACGACCGTTCCGCAATGTGCCAAGCCCGCCAGCGGACCGAGTCCGCCAGCGTCGTGATCAACGATGTGAACATGGGGAGCTGCGTCTCCCGCGCAACGAGTCACCTCCAACACCGCTGTGGCAAGGGTTGTCGTCGCCCCCGCACCCGGCGCCCCGACAACCACTAGGTGACCGTCATCCAGCATCCAGCCAGACACCGACTGGCGCTGCTCATCGGGCTCATCGACAAGTAACCAACCCGAAGGTTCAGTCAGCTCGGATCGGCAAATATCGGTGGGCAGCGCAGGTGGCCACGGTGAACGCGGCGCTCGGCCACCCGCGCTCAAATGGGCGTCACGGATCGTGGCGACCAGACGCTCCAGGTCGGTCGGGCCGTTGAGTGCGCTTGTAATCTCTGCGGCCTCCCGCACACAAACGGTGGCCTCGGAGCTCGAATGGCCGGTCGACAACGCCGACTGAAACGGAGTGAACTCGCCAGGTCCGAAACGGGCGATCGCCCGACCAGGACGACTACGAGGAATCCCCGCAGCATCGCCAGCATCGATGATGTCGACCGACT
This sequence comes from Acidimicrobiales bacterium, assembly GCA_047516945.1. Taxonomy (GTDB): domain Bacteria; phylum Actinomycetota; class Acidimicrobiia; order Acidimicrobiales; family Aldehydirespiratoraceae; genus VXYK01. The sequence continues at coordinate 6,789 of JAKZTU010000236.1, read as the reverse complement.
CACGGGGATCGCTTACCCGCAGCGCGATCCGACAGGTTGCGTTGGCACGAATGTCGTCGGTCACAACCCCAGCCGGTCGTTGCGTGGCGAGCACCATATGAACACCGAGGCTGCGTCCCCGCTGGGCGATACCAACCAAAGCATCCAAGAACTCAGGCAAGTCAGCAGCCAAAGAAGCAAACTCGTCAACCACCACCAGCAGACGGGGCAGCGGCTCAATCGAAGAACCCTGCGTGCGGCTACGAACCCGGTATGCGGCGAGATCCTCTGCCCCCAGTTCGCGCAGGCGCTGCTCCCGATAGCGCAGTTCCGCCTCCAAACAACGCAACGCCCGAGCCCCGAGATGTTCGTCTAGATCGGTGACGAGCCCGGCAACATGGGGGAGATCAGCGCAACAATCAAATGCTGCGCCGCCCTTGTAGTCGACGAGCACCATCGCCACATGGTCCGGATCAGCCGACGCAGCCACCCCAGCAACAAGCGACCGAAGCAACTCGGATTTTCCTGAGCCGGTAGTGCCGCCGATCAGCACATGGGGACCGTCCGCGATCAGATCAAGCACCACCGGCCCCTGCGCATCTGCACCGATCGGTGTCGCCAAATCAGCGGTCCCCCGTGTGCGTCGCCAACGACGCCGAATCTCACGCTCGTCGTCACCGCTCACACCAAGCAACCCCAACAATGAGCACGCGGTCGGAACGCCGGCGCCCACCAAAGGCAACTCGGGATCATCAAGGCGAGCTAAACGCCGAGCCGCCTGCTGAGCCACCGCCGCGTCGATACCCCAACCCAACGCATGCTGCCCAACCCCATGTTGACGTGGATCAACCAGTTGAAGCCGACCCAAATCATCGGCGGTCACCACCAGATCGCATCCCGCGGGGAGGCGATGAGCGTCTTCGACCAAAACAATCGCCGCAGTTCGTTCACTTGCGAGCAGCCGTCGACCGACTGTTGAGCGGCCTTGAAACGGGTCCGCGCCGTCAATCACGGCGAGAATCATCCGTTCAGCAGCGACTGCCAGCAACGCGTCGGCGGTTCCAACCTCGACGGTGGAAACAACGGTCGCGCCCCGCTGGGCAGTGATGTGATCAGCGGTGTGGGGAAGCCAGCGACACCAATCCCAAACCTCGGTGTCATCCGCGCCGACAGCCACCGCGAGATCGGCGGGACCGTGATGCACCGCCGCCTGCAAAACAAGAGCCCGCGCTACCGCTACCGTGACATCGCGGTCGCCCACCAAACCAAGGATCTGTCCCGCAGAAAGATCTACTTCGACCGGCACATCGCTCATCAGCGGCAAATCCGTCACAAAGGTCACGGCTCGTTCTGCGGGCGGTTCACCCTCGGGTGTGACAAGAGTCGGCAAAAACGCCTGATCGGTTACGCCTATCGCAATCCGAAAAGCGTCGGGATGTCCGGGGCGGCGTTCCCAACAACGCACCGATGGGCCTTCGGCCCGTCGCACAACCTCCGCCGGATCAGGATGCAATCCGCGTCGACGCGTCATCTCCGCAACACGACGCACCGGCAGGGTCGCGACTAATCCAGCCAACTTCTCGTCGAGATCTGCCAGCGCACGGCGATGATCGCGGCGGTTGCGGCGACGCCGTTCCCACCAAGTGCCGATCGTGATCACCGGCCCGAGTGCCGCAAAAACCGCGAACAAAGGACTCAACAGAAGCGCGATCACCAGCCCAGCGATGATCGGCAGCACTATCCCTGCCACCGACAAAGCCTCGGTTTTGGCCAACTCCGGTGCTTCAGAAGGTGCATCAAGCTCGGGAAGATCCACATCAGGAAGGCGCCGAGGTGGACGGTTGAAAGGGATCGTGCCGCCGGAAGCGCCCAGCGCCGAAGTGACCGCCACAGGCCGGTCATCTGAGATAGTGCGCATCATCAAGCGAGTCGCGCCGATGCGCACTATCCCGCCGACCGGCAACACCGCGCGGATGCCCGACACAACAGCGTGGCCGTCAACGGAGGTGCCGTTGCGCGATCCGTGGTCAACGATCTCGGTGATCGAGATGCTGCAGTGACGAGCCGACACTGTCGGGTCATCAAGACGCACACCAGCTTGGGGGTCGCGTCCAACCAACACTGTTCCCGACAGCGGGAACGGGTAGGCCACACCGGCCCGGACGCCGCCGACAATGGCAAGCGTCCGGGCGGTGGGGGTGGCTGCAGCTTGGTTCGCTGCTGTTTCCAGCACCGAACCTTCGCAAAGAGCAACTGACGACAATGGCGCGTCAAGACTCAGATGTTGTCCATCTAGAATCGCAGGCCCAGACACGCCAAGCGCGGATAGTAGATCTTCAACCGGGGCGTTCGGGTCGCCGATCTCGAGTTCGGCGATCCGTTCACCAACTTCGCAACGGTGAACGATCCGCACGCCGAACCTGCCACACCAACGGTGACGTCACCGAGAATCCGACAGCCTCAAACTGTGTCGAGTGCAGAAACGCCAGCCTGAAGCTCGCGGGTGATAAACGAAGAATGCTCGCCCAGCGCCTCAGACAAATTCATCAGGTTCGGACGAAACTCGGTGTTCCAAAGCTGATGAAAACGGTCGGCGCGGTTGCCTTGCCAGGTGGTGCCTTCGAGTCCGGATTGAATCGCCCGAATCACGTCTTGCACCGCTTGCTGTTGCCGAGCAAAGTTGCCTGCCAGCTGCTCCATTTGTGACTTGCTCATGACCAGCATGTCGCCCGCCATATGTCCTCCTTAACTACATGGGTTAACAAAGGGGGAAATATGGATCGGGGAAATCCGCCGAAGCAAACATTCGCAGACTCCAGCTTGAAAAGCAACTAAATAATCTAATAAATCTCAAAAACCAACAGCCCGCTGGGTCGGTTCAGCTTGAAAGCTCACGTTTGATTGCCCCAAGCGGGTCTGACTTGAAGGCTTGTACCGACCCTTGATGAGCGGCGAGGGCCTGAAATTCCTGGCCGGCACGCATCGCGGCACGCCCACCAGCGACGTCGAACTGGCGGTGAACCATGCGTTTATGCAGCTGAGCCAGATCCGTCGGGATCGCGGCAACACGCTCCGCTATCGCCAGCACCGCGGCCTCGAGCTCAGCTGCGGGGTAAGCCCGGTTGGCCCAGCCGACACGAGCCGCTTCGACCCCGTCGATCACGTCGCCGGTCAACATTGCTTCCATGGCGTGACGCAAACCCAGCAACGGTTCGTGATACTGCCAGTCCGGTGGCGACGCGACCCGCACAACCGGATAGCTGATCTGTGCGTCGGCGGCGACATAGACAAGGTCACACGCCGAAGCCAGCTCAGTGGCCCCGGCCATCGCATAACCGTGCACCTGGGCGATCACAGGTTTCGCCAAATCCCAAATCGAGAACCATCCATCAGTCGCCTGGCGGCTCCAGGCTCCGTCACCGGGCGCCGAATGATACGGCGTGTCATCCATCAGCGGGCTGCGCAGGTCATATCCCGACGAGAAACAAACACCAGAACCACGCACAATCGACACATGCACGTCGGAGTCACGGTCGTGTTCCTGCAACGTGGCGAACAACTCGGCGCGCAGAGGTGTGGAGATGGCGTTGCGCTTATCGGGCCGGTTCAACGTCACATAACGAACCTGGGGCGCTGCCTGTTCAACCGTCACTAACTTCTCACTCATCGGACTTCCTCACTCTCGGCTTCCAGTCATGTCAGCGGCAACTTCAAGACCCTCATCGGAATCGCTGCGCACGATCAACCCTGTCACCCCCGCCGGCACCACCTCATGCCAACGGTTCCGGCAGCGTTGCGCCGAACCAAACAGCGAACCAGCATCAATGTACTCATCGGGAACCGCGGCGATCGCCTCGTCCTTACGGCCCGCCAACCACAAATCCTGAATCCTTTGAGCGGCGTCGGGGAAACCCCTCCGGGCCATGGCCTCCTTATGGAAGTTCTTGCTCTCGCTGCCCATCCCGCCCACATACATCCCGGTCAACGGCTTCTTAGCCTCAATCGCGGCTTTCACATCGTCGGTAATCTCAATCGTCAACCCGCCCATAATGTCGAAATCATCGGGACGGCCACCACGGCGAGCCCAACCCTTGGAAAGATTCGGTCCGTGGACCTGCCAACCATCAGATCCGTAACCCATCGGCAACCACCCGTCGCACACCTCAGCAGCCAGCGCAGTGTTGAGCGGCGCACCTGCCGCGATCCAAATCTCGATGTTGCCCGCCGGATGCAGAATCGACTTCAGCGCTTTGCCTTGACCGATCGCGCCCGGCCCCTCATAGGGAAGCGAGATCTCGGCGCCGTCGTGGCTTACCGGATCTTCACGAGCAAAAACTTTGCGCATGATCGCCACATAGTCACGCAACCTTTTGACCGGTGAACCCCATGGCTGGCCATACCAACCCTCCACGATCTGGGGCCCCGACACACCCAAACCAACAATGACCCGACCGCCCCCAGCCAAAGCGTCGATCGTCATTGCGGCCATGGCAGTGGCCGCAGGGGTGCGGGCCGCTAGTTGCACAACTCCGGTCGCCAACTTGATCCGGTCGGTGTGGGCAGCCAGAAACGCCAGCGGAGTCAGCGCATCGCAACCATAGGCCTCAGCGGTCCAAACCGAGTGATAGCCGAGCCGTTCAACAAACTGCACCCGCTCAACAGGCACCTCAAGATGCGCCGCACGATAAAGATCAAGTCCCAAACCGAGTTTCACTATGCTCCCCTCACTTTGCTCGCCTCACCGGCTGGACGACGGCCCACTCTGCTTGCCAACACTTGGGTCGCTTCATAACTTACGGGCCGTGTCGATAGCGTGCGCAATTGATGTCCACACGAGCCCAACCACCGGCACCAGCCCATCGTCGATCTGTGTGGTCGCTTGCCGATGACTGAGCCGGACACGCTGTGGGGGCCTCGGCATCGCCCGGTTATGACTGGGTTGATCTCGATCATCGCCATCGCCTCGTACAACAACTTGGCGGCAACCGCAGTCCTACCCGACATCGGCGACGACCTCGGCCGTATCAAGCTGTTGCCCTGGGTCATCACCATCGAACTGCTCACCTCCGCGGTTGCAGTGCTGGCGGCTGGGCCGATCGTCGACAGTGCCGGAGTACGCAAAACCTTCCGGATCGCAGGGATCGGGTTCATGATCACCTCGATCATCGTCGCCGCAGCCCCAACGATGCCTACCCTCATTGTCGCCCGAGCCACCCAAGGGATATTCGCAGGCGGAGTCATGACCGTGGCCACCGCCGGGATCGGTGTCGCAATACCGTCTGTACTTCGACCCCGAGCGTTCGCTTCGATATCAACAGTGTGGGGGGTGATGGGCGTAGCCGGACCGGCAATCGCCGCGCTCCTAGTTGCAGTCTCTAGCTGGCGCGCCATCTTTATTGTCAACATCCCTGTGACCGTCATCGCGTTGTGGGTCGGCTGGAACCAACTGCCCGACCGGCAAAGTGCCGAAAGCACCGGGGCCACCGGCAGCAAACGGATTGACGGCGTCGGCCTCGTCCTCGTCGCCATCATCACCGCGGCCGCGCTCAGCCTCACCGTAGCCACACCACTGGTTGTGATCGCAGGAGCGGTGGTCATGGGGGCGAGCGTCGCCATCTACCGCTCATGGGCAAAACGAACCCCCGAACCCATTCTGCGCCTCGGCCACATAACCGCTATCAGGTATCGCAACGTCCATATCACCTCAATGGCAGTTCTCGCCGCGGGGGTTGGAGTGAACTCGCTGCTGCCGCTTTATATCCGCGGGGTGCGCCAGGAAAGCACAACCGTCGCCGCCTTCTCAGTGCTGTACATGACCGTCGGCTGGACCGCCGGTGCCTGGATCGCAAGTCAGCTTCAGGATCGTTGGCGAGGCGAAACAGTCAGTTTCTTAGGGTCGATCATTGCCTTCCCCAGCACGGTGGCCGTTGCTGCGGTCATCCACATCGACGCAGCCCTGCCAATCGTGTACCTGATGTTTGCATGGATGGGCCTCGGAGTCGGAACGATCACCTCCACCGGTGCCGCACTGCTCCAAAATCGCACCGAAATGGCCGAGATGGGACGCCTCAACGGCGCCCACCAATTCCTGAGAACGATCTCGTTCACCATCGGGATCGCTGCGGTCGCGGCGATCACACTCGCCGTTGTCAACCACCGGGTAGGCGACGTTGAAGCCGTCCGCGACCTGCTCAGCGATAAACCCAAGGTTGTCCCGGCCGGTCTCGTCAGCGCTCTCAGTGACGGTTACGCCTGGGCTTCGACAGCCGCCGCAGCTATCGCCGCCATCACTGTCCCCGCGGCCCTGCAACTCTTCCGAACCCGCCACCACCACATCAACTCAACTCCCTAGATGGACCGCACATCAAGGCTGGCAACGCTCAAGATTCGCGCCTCCCGTTGGACAATGCGACTTGACAGAACTGGCGGACTGCAAAAAATTTATTTGCTGACGGGGTTGACGAGCATCACCGCGAGTCCCATTAGCCGCCGTCATGCTCGCAACTCTGCTAGCAGTCGTCCCGACCGGCAGTCCCGATGTTCCGGTTCTGTCAACGCTGCAAGCAGAACCAGCAGGCGCCCGCACATACCTAGAAGAGACGAACGTCTTCGTCACACGATGCGATGACGATGGAGTGTGCCGCTACGTCGAAGTACTGCGACCCAAAAGGCACTTGCACATTTGGGAGAACGTGTGCAAGGTCGTTGCCACCGTAGCGGGAGGGGTAGCTGCTAGGGCTACCAGATCGGCTCTCCGGATGCTTGGTACAGGAACCTCAGCTGTAGCAGTCGTCTATGAGCGAGTGTGCC
>JAKZTU010000235.1:0-7370 GCA_047516945.1 Acidimicrobiales bacterium | reverse complement strand
ACTATTCTCGCCCCGTGGCGATTTCTGAGTACGTGATCTTCGACTTGGAAGCCAACGCCGACCAAGCCCATCCGCCACAGCACGAGATCATCGAGATCGGTGCTCTATTGATCCGTGACGGCGAGGAGGCCGATCGATTCGAGACCCTGGTTCGTCCCACACGGCCTCTGCGCCCCCAGACACAGGAACTCACCGGCATCACACAAGAGATGGTGGATGCTGCACCCCTACCAGCGGAGGCGTTGCGCTCGTTCCGGAGTTTTGTCGGGAACCGCCCACTGATCGCCCACAATGGGCATGGGTACGACTTTGTACTCCTTGATGCCGTTGGGGAGAAGATTCCCGATTACCAGCGGCTCGACACCTTGGAACTCGCTCACATCGTCTTCCCCCGAGCGGGAAAGGGCATTGTCAGCAACATCGACGGCGGAACACCGCCGAACGGCCGCAGTCTGGACGAGTTGGCCCGGCACTTCTGCGGAGACCAGCCCCGGGGTGCTCACCGCGCTCTCGACGATGCTTTGCTTCTGCATCGAGTCTTGCTGGGGCTGTTGGTCGCCATGGAAGAAGACTCCCCGATGCGTCGTCTCCAACGTTGGGTCCTCCAAGCAGGCGATCACCCGTGGACTGCATTCTTGTCATCGCAATTTGAGCGCACAGCTCTGGCGGATGTCGTACCGCTTCCCGAGCCGCAGCAGCCAAAGCCGCCCGCAAGGCCACTCAATTCCGATGCTGTCACCGAGATGTTCCATGACGGCGGCACACTGATGGGCCATAACCGAGAGCCTCGCGGACAGCAGACCGAGATGGCGAAACTCATTGCCGACACCCTGTATAAGGGCGGTCGACGGCTGATCGAAGCTCCCACCGGAACCGGCAAGACGCTGGCCTATCTGGCGCCGGCCATCACGTACGGCCGGGCCGTCCAGCGGCCCGTTGTCGTGGCCCCACATTCCAAGGTTCTTCAAGACCAGGTGATGACGACTCTGGAGGAGCTCCAAGAAGATCTCGGCCCGTTCGTCTACGTCCTGCTCAAGGGTATGGGCAACTACATCAGTCTGGATTCGCTGGACGGAGAGCTGGATACCTTGGCCTCGGCGACCGGGACTACCGGGGTGACAAGTGAAGCGCCGCCTCAACCCGCCTTCACCCATTCCGTAGTCCTCGTCCTCGCCATTCTCTGCGGCTGGGTGGCGCAAACCAGAACCGGCGACTGGGACGACCTCCGCACCGGCGCCATTGAGAAGAGGATTCCCGAAGTGCGCCGCATCCGCCGACTGCTCAGCGTGGCCGAGGCGCCGGGCGGTCCGCCTAAGTTGCCGCTAGACCACCGGGACTTTTTTCGACGGGCACGCGATCTCTTCCCAGACGCTGATGTGGCCGTGCTCAACCATGCCCTGCTGGTGACTTGGGATGACTGGCTGCACTGTTCCAAGCACCTGATTCTGGACGAGGCCCACAACTTGGAGGACTCCGCAACCGACGCGCTCTCGGCCGCTGTGTCCCAAAGCGACATCGCCGATCTATGCGATTCCGTCTGGGATCCTTCGAGCCGCAGCGGGGCGGTGGTCAGCATTGCCCGAGCGGCCAGATGGCCGATCGGCAATGAGCCGCTCGATGCCATTCGCCGCGCGACCGAGGAGATCCGATCGGCATCTGCCCACTTCGGCTCAGCTTTCGTGCATTACTTGCGAATTCGCACCGGTGCCGGACAAGAAGACGCGTACCCGGCGTCATACCGGCTCAGGAAGGGCATCGACACCCGCCATCCCGACTACGAGCGGCCGGTGCTGGGCGCAGGTCGTCTCTTCCAAGACGCCTTGTCCAAACTTGCTGATGCGCTCAACGATGTGAACCTGCCCGAGGATCTGGCTCCAGGTTTTAGGCGGTACCGCTTGGAGGCCCGGATCAGCCGGTTGGGGAAACAGGCCCGAGATGCGATGAGGACTATCGGATATGTGCTGTGGGCCACCGAACCTGAGGAGTGGGTCGCCATCGGCGGGATCCACCACACCGAAGACGGGTGGAGATGGGAGCTGAAACGCGCTCCTATATCAGTGGCCGATGGTCTGCGTTCCCTGTGGGATTCGTTGGACGCCACCGTGCTCACCTCGGCCACCCTGAGAGTGGGAAACAGCTTCGGCTACATCCTCAACACCCTGGGTTTGGGCAGCGCTGAAACCTTTGCCCTCGACAGCCCCTTCACCTGGCTGACCGAAAACCACATGGTGCTGCGAACCGACTATCTGCCCGCTCCTCGCTCAAGGCTGATGGAGGAGTTCAAGACGTCGGCGGCCTCGGAGATTCCCCGGCTGCTCACCCTCACTGACGGTCGGGGGCTTGTCCTAATGGCCGCTCGGTCACGGATGGAATTCGTGCGGGACCATGCTCGACCGTTACTCGATAATGAGCAGATCCCCCTGTTGGCTCAAGGTGATGACACCGCGCCTGCGTTGGTAGAGCGGATGCGGACCGAGTCGGCCACCAGTTTGATCGCTCTGCGCTCCTTCTGGGAGGGAGTCGACATCCCCGGCGAAGCCCTGAGCCTGCTGGTCATCGAGAAAATCCCTTTCGACTCACCCGCCGATCCTGTGGTTGGGGCCCGAACAGAGCTTATGGAACGTCGCGGCAAGGACCCGTTCGCCGACTACATCGTGCCCAAAGCTGCCATCCGCTTCGCCCAGGGCGCAGGCCGACTGATCCGCACTGAACGCGATCGCGGGGTCACAGTGATCTTGGACAACCGGCTGTGCCGAGCCGTCCCCTATCGAGATCAGATCCTCGGCACACTCCCCGGCCCCCCTCGACTAGAGCGGGCCAACAACGCCGAAGACGCCTACCAGCTCATCGCAGACCATCTCGGCGATGTAGTTCTCGACGAGGCGATGCGCCAGCGGCTCCAGGCACTGCCCAGCGCCGACTCGTGGTCCGCGCTCGCCGACATGGAACTCTCCGAGGCCGATCTCGCTAACGAGACTGTCATCGATAAATGCCTCAACCGGGTTCGAGAGCGTTTCGGGTTCAAGCAGTGGCGACCCGGCCAACGAGACACAATGATCGGCTTCCTGCGGGGCGACGACATGTTGGCCGTGCTGCCTACCGGATCGGGCAAGTCGGTCACTTTTCAGATCCCGGCCCTGCTGTCTCCGGGTGTGACCCTGGTCATCGCCCCCTTGGTGGCCCTGATGAATGACCAAGCCGAGAACCTGCGCGCCAAGGGTGTGTCCAAAGTGGCCACCATCCATAGCGGCATACCCCAAGGGGAATGGCGGGAGATTTTGCGGGGAGCGCATCGCGGCCATTACAAGCTGCTCTATGTGAGCCCCGAGCGGCTATGGTCTCAGGAGTTCGTGGACGAGCTGTCCAAGATAGGTGTGGCCCGGATCGCGGTCGATGAAGCTCACTGCATCTCCCAGTGGGGCCACTCCTTTCGTCCGGAGTACGCAGCCATCCCCGAAGCCATGAAGCGGATCGCAGGCCACCCCCGGCCCCCGATCCTGGCCGTCACCGCTACCGCCACTCCAAAGGTCCGAGAGGAAATTGAGGATCTGCTCGATCTGGACCTGAGAGAACGGCCGGTGGCCCTGTCGCCCGACCGGCCGGAAATCCTCTACTACACCGAATCCTGCGACAACGGCAACGACCGGGATCTTCGAGTGGTGCAGATCGTGGATGCGTTCCGCTTTCAACCCGCCATCGTCTACGTGCCCACCCGCCGAAAAGCCACAGGAATCGCCAACCTGCTGCGGTCGGCCGGCCACAATGCGTTTGCCTACCACGGGGGGATGGACCATCCCCAGCGCCAGCATATTGAAGACGCCTTTCGCCACGGTGAGATTGATGTCGTGGTGGCCACCAAGGCGTTCGGGATGGGGATCGACAAGCCCGACATCGCCTTGATCGTCCACTTGGAGATGCCCGCCTCCATCGAGGAGTACGTCCAAGAAACCGGCCGGGTGGCCCGGGGTGCCGCCGAAGGAACGGGACCTGATTCCGGTACAGCGGTCCTATTGACCATGCCAAGGGATTGCTCAATCCACCGGACGTTCATCAAGAGCTCGGCTCCCCGCATCGAGCAGGTGCAGCGGATCTGCTCAGAACTCACGACCGGCACCCACGCCTACGATCCGGAGGAACTGGCCGAAAGAGGCTACGACGGCGACCCCGAGTCTGTGAGCGCTGCCCTGGCCGTCCACTACCTCCAAGAACATGGAGCTGTGCAACGACATCCAGACACCGTCTGGAAAGGGCGGATAGTCGTTGTTGGAGACACCGTGCGCATGGTCGAAGAGCTGGAAGGAGAAGATCTCGAACTGGCCCAGCGGGCTCGGGACATCCTGGCTCTATCCGAACAGCAAGACAGCGATGAGTACCATGCGCGAACCTGGGAGCGGAGTCTGGGCCGAAAGCCCTGGGATATTGCCGCAGACCTGTTCGAGTTGAACAAACGAGACATCTTGGGCTTCACCGCTTGGAAGCACGCCTGGGTCCTGGAGAGGCTTGACGCCGATCCTCCGTGGGCGGCTATCGAGCAGTCAGCCGAAGACCGCAGGCGTCTGGCAGAAGAAAAGTCCAAGGCAGCGAAGGATCTCGCCCATTCCTCCAATGGATGCAGGCGAAAGAGGATGCTCGAGTACTTGGGGACAAACGCACCCGAGTCCTGCGAACGGTGCGACCTATGCGTCGAGCTTCCCAGGCCATGGGCCGACAGCCACCTGACCCGAGCGGGCCTCCTCGAATCATTGCCGGTCAGCGCCATCATTACGGAGTTGGTGGAGAGTACTGCCGGAGCGCGCTATTCGTGCAAGCGCATTGTCAACACCCTGGCCGGACAGAGCGGCGGGAATTACGAACTCCCAGAGCGCTTGGCCAGGCATCATGCTTTTGGGAGATTGGCCTTTCTAAAGCGAGAAGGAGTCGAGAAGGCCATCGATAAGTTGGTTGCAGACGAGGTCCTCGTCAAGCGGCCGGGAGAAATCAAGCGGCCGGGAGAATTGGAACGAACCCAATACAAGTATCTGGAGATAGCCGAACAAGACTGAAAGTTGCTTGAAGTGTAGGTTGACGTGCTGTGGCCAGCCTGATTCCCGAGAATATTCCCAGTCGAAACGACATACCCGAAAGGCTTAGAACTTCTGCCCGGTTGCTGCGCGACGCGACACCCGGAAATGTCGTGGTGTCACTTGAGCGAACCGGCGACGATACCGCCGCAGCGCAACGGAACGATCTCGGGTATGAGGTTCCAAACTCCAGCACCGAGTCGGTCCCCTATTTGGTCGTGTTCGACCCCGCTGCGGGCATCCTGGTGCTGGAGTCCCCCACGCTTCGACCTCTCGGCGCCAAGAAGCGGAGCCGCTTCCGGCGCCAGCCGCGAGTCGGCGTCGACCAGGCCCAAAGAGCCATCATCTCCAGGGTCGACGGATTGCAGCACAAGATCGAGTCGCTGCCCGTAGCTCGAGCTCTGGCGCTGCCTGATGTTCGCGGCGACCAACCGGTGCCTTTGGCCGACGAAACGACGCCACGGCTTCACTTAGAAGATTTCGATGAAGACACCTTGTTGGCGGCCATCCGGCAGATACTCGGCGGGGAGAATCCCGCGCTCGACAACCTGAGCCGAGCACAGGTACGAGCCGCCATCAATCCCAACATCGTGATCGGTCAGCAGGGCCAGATGTTCGACACTGCTCCCCAGACGTCTGAGGAGTTGATTCGAGTTCTGGACCTGGCCCAAGAACGCCTAGCAGAACACCTCGGACCCGGCTACCGTCTCATCCGAGGCGTGGCCGGAAGCGGCAAGACCCTGGTCCTGACCCACAGAGCCCGCTTTATCGGCGAGAACATGCCCCGATGGCGCATTTTGCTTGCCTGTTTCAACAAAGCTCTCGCACAGGCTCTTCAGGCAGAGTGCGAAGACATGGGAAACGTGACGGTGTCCACAATCGACTCCCTCGCCAGCAAGGTCAGTCGCGCCGCGGGTGGAACGCCAACCGACGGCAACAACGACGCTGCTCACGATGCCCGGCGGAAGGAAGCAATCAAGGCAGCCGCGGCTCTGCCTGCATCAGAGAAATTCGACATGGTGCTAGTGGACGAAGCCCAAGATCTTGGCAAGTCAGGGCTGGAACTGGCCTGGGTCATGGGCAAACAGGAATTGCCGACAGACCGCAGGCACTTCGTCATTGCCCTGGACAGCGCGCAGAACGTCTACCGGCGCAGGATGAATTGGAACCCACCGGGCGTGACCGCCCGGGGTCGTTCGACCATTCTCCGAGACAACTACCGCAACACGAAGCAGACGCTCGACTTCGCGCTGGGAGCGATTGCGGGGATCACCCAGACCAGCGCGGGCCAGGCTTCTCCAGACGACCTGGACGTCTTCGTCATGCCCGAAGCCGCCTTGCGCAATGGTAGGGCCCCGTATCTTCTCGAGTGCGGCGATCTGAGAACTGAGGCTGAGACGCTGACGAAGAAAACAGCCGAACTCCTCCACAACGGGGCCACACCTGACGACATCGTGATCATGTCGGGATCGAGAGACTTGCGGATCTCTTTGATACAGACGCTGAGAGCAGAGCAAATTCGAGCACTCGACGCACAGCAGGAGCGGGACCAAGTGGTGTCGATGCGCGGCGAAGTGCGGGTGTCCACCCTCCAGCTACTGAAGGGACTCGAATACCCCCATGTTCTCATCGGAGGCGTCAACCACATTTGGGTATACGACGACGAAGACGAGACCCGTCAACGACTGCTCTACGTTGCCATAACCCGGGCGATCGAAACATTGACCGTCACCTATTCCGGCGATGGCCCGATGAGTCAATTACTCCAGGCAGCCCGCCCGTGAAACCCGAGTGGTGCGCGTCTGGGCAGTTCTAACCTGGTGCGATGACTACATCGGATGCCCTGGCGAGGCGCTTACTCTGACCTCCGGTTTTTTTGGGACCGGAACAAGTAAAGATCATTGCGTGGCCCGGATGATCAGCTATCGGCCAGCGCACGATTCCCTGATCCTCGTTGCGTGCGTCGCGTGCGCTAACCGAGACAACGCCGTATTGTTCACCCCAACGTTCAACTAGATCATCGGCGGACAAGCCGTAGGAACTCAGTTCCGATTCCAGGAACACCGAGACGGCTCTCGCGGGTACCCCGACACGATCTAATTTGTCAGGAGGAAAGTCTTGGAACGCGTTTGTACCACCGCGTACAGCAATGCCGTCAACGTATCCGGTGCTCTGCCGGGTGACCATCCGGTATAGGAGTTCGTCATCGCCGATTGTCGGGTCGTCGTCGTAGACAGACGAGGGATCGGGCGGCACAATCAGTACTGCTCAAGCGCTTGAAGAGATTCTCTGTAGCGCTGCAACCAGCTC
>JAKZTU010000234.1:0-7957 GCA_047516945.1 Acidimicrobiales bacterium | reverse complement strand
GTGTCCAGTCCGATCAGCATCGGCGTGGCCTTCAGTCTGAGCCGAGCCGGGGCATCAGCCGATTCCGGGGCGGTGCTCGATGACATTTTCGGATTCCCTGAGACCGATCCCCACAGTGCGGCCAACGCCGTCGAACTCAGGTTGGCGGAAGCCTCGGTAGAGCCCACAACGTTGGAGGTGGCCAACCGCCTCTTCCCCGACGAAGAGTTTTCGCCGCTGGCTTCGTTCCTCGACACCGCCGCCAGCCACTACGGAACGGTAATCCAGCCGGTCGACACCGCTGACGCCGCCAATGCGGCCGATGCCATCAACCGCTGGGTGTCGGACACCACCCGAGAACTCATCCCCATCCTCGTTAGCCCAGATGTGGTCCAGGACCAGAAGCTGGTCCTTGTCAACACCGTTTATCTCAAGGCCGATTGGCTTGTGCCGTTCCTGGCCGATCTCACCCGTGACGATCAGTTCACCCTGGACGATGGCCGGTCGGTGACGGTGCCCTTCATGCGCGATCACGATCCGATAGTCCGCCGTTTTGTCCGGCTAGCCGATGCCGACGCGGTAGAACTGCCTTACCAAGGCGGCGAGTTGGCCATGTGGCTCATTGTCCCCCACGAAACCCAGGAACTGGCCGCTGTCGAGGAATCCCTCGACCCGGAAGCGCTCACTGGTATGGGCGATGCTTCTCAAGGGGGGCTGGTCCACCTGACTATGCCCAAGTGGGAGCAGACCCTGCCGCCCACCGATCTGTTCGCATGGCTCTGCCCGCTCGGACTCTGCGCCGGCGCCGGCTTCGACAAGATCTCCCCTGGCATCTTCATCACCGCCGCACTCCATGGTGCCAAAATTATCGTCGACGAGAAGGGCACCGAAGCAGCTGCCGCCACGGCCATGAGCTTCGCCGAATCCGCTCCTCCTGAACCCGACCTCACCGTTGTCGCCGACCGCCCCTTCCTCTGGGCCATCGTCCACCAAGACACCGGCGCAATCCTGTTCTTGGGCCGATTGGTCAACCCCGCGGACTAGCAGAGCCTGGGGTGGTCAGTAGCGGATGGCCCGGCTGGGGCACAGCGGGGCGGTTTCTTCGACTGCGTTCCGCTCCGAATCGGACGGCTTGTAGCCGGGATTAACTGGGATTCAGGTGCTTGGTTGCACCGACCCCGAGAGTGCGCAAGAAAACCCCAGAGGGTGGTTTCGGGTCCAGGTAACTCGACTTCGGAGGCATGAGGTCACCGGCTGCTGCCACCGCCATCAGATCGTTGATGTCGGTTGGATAGACGAGTAAACCGACGTACCCATCAGCGTCGCAACGGGCCACCAACTCCGCTATGCCTGAAGGATCGGGCACGTAATCGACGTCGCTGTTGTCGTCGAGTTCGTTCACTCCCAGCACATGGCCGATGACGTCACGGCGCAGCCGCTCAACGTCGAGCGAAGCCAGAGTCGTTGGGCGTTCCACGGGATCGAGGACTAGCCGAAACCATGACCCATCGTGATACACACCGACCTCGCCACGAACCCTCGGACGGGCCGCAGCCACACCGCTAACAGCAGTGACCGTTCCCACAGTGCCAAGGGCCTCGACCAACTCCGGCGTTGAGCGCACCCCGCGGTCAGGTGCCCTGCGATGAAAGGCTGCAACCCTCAGTTGATCATGCGGGAACAACACAGCAAGCGTCCGACCAAAAGGATCCTGATTGGGGTGTGCGTCTCGACCTCCCAAAGCCGCGGCACAACGATGATGGCCGTCGGTCACGTAGACAACCGGATCTTCGAGGAACGGCTGGATGCTTTGTGACTCTGAAGCACTAAAGGTCCATACCTGGTTCCTGATTCCCTCGACCACTACATCAACCTCTGGTGTCCGCTGAGACACCTCGGTGACAATCTCGAGCATTTCTGGTGCCGTGACATGGGTTAACGAAACTGGAGATGAGGTAGCGCCGACATGACCGAGATGGTCAGTAATCAATGACGCTCGCTCAGGACGAATGTTCTCGTGAGTCAGTACCCGCCCGTCGCGCAGTCCGTCGATGTCCAAGGCGCCGACAATGCCGATCTGCTCGAAAGGCTGGCTCGTCATGTCATCGGTTGAACGATCACCTCGAGAGCCACCCGTGTCGGCGGAACTCAGGCGGTATGCATAAAACGCTGGCTGGTCTGAGGGCGCGAAAGCGTCGGCTTTGAGGATCCGTTCAAGAGTTTTGATGCTGAGATTCAGTAATTCGGAATCTGAACATCCCTCGATCTGATCCTCATGGGACCGTGTGACCCCGAGGTAGCTGAACGGGTTGCTTTCGACAATGGCACGACGCTGCTCGGGTGTTTTGGAATCATATGCACCCGCGATAACCCGACCGGACCACTCGGGCCGGATAAGCCAGCCTTGGAACGGTGCGAGAAGAGGAGCAGTCATATACGACCTGGTGCTATCTGAGCTTGGCTTGTTGCCACCGCTCGGTGGCGGCTACCTGGCTGAAGGTGAACATATGCAGTCCCTCAATGCCCAGAGAGTCGAACTCGTCGGCTAGCGGGTCGATCAGATCGCTGGGGTTGTAGCCAACCGAAGAAAAGAGCTTGAACAGGCCGGCCCTGTTCTTTTGGACGTATCGCAGCGAGGCGCCCACACCTAGCCGCATACCCATGCGAATGAGCTTTGCCCGGTCGACCACGCCCGCGACTCCGAGATGGACTGGCATGGTGAGACCCTCTGCGCGTTGCGTGGTCAACCAGGAACGGATCGTGTTGGTCGAAAAGCACATCTGTGTGGATGCGTGCCCTTTGACTTCCGCCTCTTCAAATAGCTCCTGTTTCTCGATCAAAGCTTGGTGTAGAGCTGAATCGTCGATGAAGGCATGACCGTCGGGATATGAGGACACGCCCACCGCAGAAATTTCGCCAGCGGTGATGTCAAGCAAAGGCCGCAGCAGCGACATGGCGTCGGGGTATTCACCGGCGTCTTGTGCATCGCCCGCGATACAGAAGACCTCACTGAGCCCAAGTTGCTTGACACGGGCTGCTATCGAGCGCATGTGTGAAGCGTCAATTACCTTGCGAGCAGCGAGATGAGGGATCGGTCGGTGACCGAGATCAAGCAGTTCGGCACATACGTCGAGCGTGTCCTCCAACGGCTTCACCGGCGAGGCAGTAACGCTGACACGAGCATTATTGGGAAGTTGCGCAATCGCCTCGGGCAGGCTCTTGAGCGGAATCACCTCGTAGGTCATGTCGGAAATCACGGCGCGCGCGACCGGAGAGCTGATTGCTCGGGGGTTAGGGCGCAGGATGTTGGCGAGTGGGTTCACTTGTGCTCCTGTGAGAAAGGAAGGCCCTCTGAGAAGGGCCGGCGATTCTAAGAAAGACCGACGACGTTGCCGTCGGCATCAATGTCTATGGACTTGGCGGCGGGAATCTTGCCCAGGCCGGGCATGGTGCGCATATCGCCGCAGATCGGGTAAATAAAGCCGGCCCCAACGCTCGCACGGACCTCGCGTACGGGCAGGGTCCAGCCTGTGGGGGCACCCTTCAATGCAGGGTCGGAGCTGATGGAGAGATGAGTTTTGGCTATGCACACAGGCAGTTCAGCGAAGCCCGCCTCAGTGTAGGTAGCGAGTTGTTTGTTGGCTTGGGCCGTGTATTCCACATCGTCTGCTCCGTAAACCTTGGTGGCAACCGCATGGATCTTGTCCTTGAGCGATGCCTCACTGGGATACAGCAGTTGGAATTCGCTTGGTTCGGCCGCTGCGGCCGCCACCGCTTCGGCCAACTCGGTGGCACCTCGTCCTCCATCGGAGAAGTGGGTGGACACTGCCGCGCGAGCACCGTACTCGTCGGCAATCTCTCCGATCGCGGCAATATCAGCCGCATGGTCACCGGGGAAGACGTTGATGGCGACAACCGGTGTACAGCCATGTATCTGCATGTTTTCGAGTTGCTTACGCAGGTTGTCGCCTCCCATGTGAACCTCGTCGGGGTTCTCAGCCAACAACGCCTCGGGCAGGGGCCTACCTGCAACGATCTTGTGGTTGCCAGAATGGGCTTTCAGGCCTCGCACCGTGGCGACAAGCACCGCCGCGTCCGGTGCGATCCCAGAGTAACGACACTTGATGTTGAAGAATCGTTCAGCCCCCATGTCAGCGCCGAACCCTGCTTCGGTCAACAGGAACTCGCTGGTGTGGATACCGATTTGATCGGCGATGATCGAGCTGTTGCCGGTGGCGATGTTGCCGAAGGGTCCGGTGTGAACGAGCGCAGGGGTGTTTTCCAGCGTCTGCATCAGGTTGGGTTTGATGGCTTCTTTCAAGATGACGGCCATCGATCCTGCCGCACCGATTTCTTCGGCGGTGATCGGAGTGCCTGCTTTGTTGTAGCCCAAAACGATTCGTCCGAGGCGGGCTCGCAGATCCTGAAGCGAGGTACACAGTGCTAGGGCCGCCATGACTTCGGATGCGGCCGTGATATCAAATCCGGTTTCGCGGGGGACGCCATCGAGTCGTCCGCCGAGGCCGATTACGGCGTTGCGCAAGGATCGGTCGTTGACGTCAAGTACACGGCGCCAGGTGATGTTGTGCATGTCGAATCCAGCGTCGTTGCCGTGGTAGATGTGCGCGTCGAGCATCGCAGAGCAGAGGTTGTGAGCCGCGGTGACCGCGTGCATGTCGCCAGTCAGGTGAAGGTTGAACAACTCCATGGGCACGACTTGGCTGTAGCCGCCTCCGGCAGCACCTCCCTTGATCCCGAAGGTCGGCCCCATTGAGGGTTGGCGGATGGCGATCGTGGCGGTTCGACCGATGTGCTGGAAGGCTTGGCCGAGACCGACGGTTGTGGTTGTCTTGCCTTCACCCAGCGGTGTTGGCGTGATGGCTGAGACGACGACATATGCCGCTTTGGGCCTGTCGCTCATCTTTTCGATGGCATCGAGCGAAATCTTGGCGGCGCCGACTCCATAAGGCTCAAGACATTCAGCTGGGATACCCGCGCTGCGCGCGATGTCAGTGAGCGGTTGCAGGTTTGCCTGGTTGGCGATTTCAAGGTCACTGGGAAAGGCCATGTTTTTGCTCCTGCGCGGGACGGTTAAGTCTTGCCCCGCTTTGAATCGTTCCGTATCGCGGAACGATTCCGCGAGACGGATTATTGTAGCCGCTTCATATCAACCGTGTGTTCGTCAAAATGGCGGGAATTAGCAAGTCGCAAAACATCGGCCGAAATGATCTGCTCAGGGTTTCGTGGGCGCGCTGCTCGCTAAGAGCTTGCGTCAGGATCGGGTCCGCGCTCGTTCAACCATTGTTGCCAGAGCGGTCCGTCTCGTTCGGTGGCCTCAGCTCCAATGTCCCCATAGAGGTAGGACCAGATCGACACGCCGACATGTTCGTCGTATCCCTCGGCGGTCATGAAAGCGGTGCCAACAGCCGGTTGCTCAACCAACAGGGCGATCCGATTGGGGGCGGCGTCGACAACGGTGCCAGCGAGAGCGGGCGCACCGGAGGATTCGACCTCGATCCGCTCGCCGATCTCCGGGGCCGACGGAATGCCGAGCGCGTTGGTGAGCGCCGCCCAGGTCTTGTCGATCGGACCGGCCCACATCGCCATGGGCAGGGAAGAAGAGGCCGTCTTCCCGCTGAAGTGTTTCAAATGCAGTCGAAGGTTGAACATGAACATGCGCCAACCCTCGGTCATAGCGTCGTACTGGGTATCCCACTCATGGCCCTCACCGAAACCGGTGTTGACTAGGCGAACCACGCAACTGGCGTCGTCAATCGCTTCGATCGACCATTCGAACGCCAGTCCTTCGACACCCTCGCCGCCGTCGAAACATACTCGGCGCGGTGGCTCCCAGACAGCAACCCGACCCGCGACCTGCATTTCCGGGCCCGGCCCGAATGAGGCGGTTGCCGCTCCACCCCCCCGTTCTTCGACGGTATGGGGCACGTACCAAGACGAGATCCCGGGACCGGTTGCTACCGCCCTCCACACCTCCTCAGGCCGCCCTGGAACCTCAATTTCAAGCCTAATTTCGCTCCGATCAACAGACATCCTGCCAACCTATCGCTCATCTCGGTGCGGGTTACTCGCAATCGAGACCGATATCGGCTTGAACTCCGGTGTGATCAGAGGCCCAGTACAGGCCCTCGACTGGTTCGTCCAAGGGTTTGTCGGCCCAGAGTCCGGTATGGGTGCCGTCTTCGTCGGCGTCGCCAACATCGACTAGGAGTTCACATCCAACTGGGGGAGCAGCTAAGATGAAGTCGATCCGTGAACGAAGTGTTTGTTCGGCGATATCGAGACCGTCGAGATCGCCTGGACCGCCGATCCCCGAGGTGCAATTGGCACCGCCTTGCGGTGGGCATTCGGGGTTGTTGGCCGCGAGGTGAGTGTCGATGAAGCCGCTGTCTAGCAAGGTCTGTAAGCGAGGGTCATTGATTTGTTTGTTCAGGTCACCCACGATGAGGACGAGGCTGCCGGCAGCGGCCCGGCCAGCCAGAAAATCAAGTGTTTGAAACGGATGGCAGGAACCAAGATCCCCGTCCGTGGGGCAATAAGACGGACAACTTGTCACTGGGTGTGAATTGTCACAAGGCGGGTTGAACGCCGAACTTGCATAGTGGGTCGCGAACACATCCACGATCAGGCCGGTACCGGCATCAAGTTGAGCCCAGTGGGCCGACCAGATCGGCCCACCGGCAAGTTCGGTACGGGCGTGGTCGATTACCGGGAGCGTAGTGAGGATCATCTCCTGATCGATCTGTCCGACATTCTCGGTCAGCAGCACATGCTCACCTCCGCATAGCGCGGGCAGCTTCTCTGGGATGATCTCGAACCAGCGGGGACTGATCTCTTGAAGAGCAATGATCTCTGGGCATCCGACCTCGTCGGAAAGGTACTTCCAAAGGATGTCGACTCGAATTGGTACCAGACAGTTGTCGGTGTACTGGGCACATCCCGAGAATGGTGGTTGCAAACCGTGGAGCACATTGATGGTGGCCACTTCGACATCAGTTGGGTCGGTTGCTGGCGCGTTGGTCGTAGTGGTTGGTGCTTCGGTTGTCGTCGGCGAGTCACCCGGCGACGCTTTTGTGGTTGTGGGCGTTCCTCTGGTGGTCGTGGGCGCGAGCGCTTCGGTCGTGGTGGTTGTGGTCGTCGGCCCCGAATCGGTGCTGTCGCCAGCGCATGCCACGGTTGCAAGGACCAATGCGGTGATCAAAGCGGCGAGGCGGGTCATCGACCCGTGGCAACACCGACCACCGCGGTATCGGCGATGCTCGGCCGAAGCGCTGAAGACAATGTCACTCACGGTGCTTCCTTGGGACTGTATTGGTCGCACAATATCTCCTTAGCACGTGAATGCGCTGAAGAAAGCGAGCCTTAGAACCCGGGATCGCGTGCAAACTGAACGATCGTCCAGTATTGTCTCCGTGGGTTGTGCCGCAACGGACGCATAGCGACCTCAGCGGTACCACCGGCACGACAATCGACTTCAGAATAGAGTCCAACCGTGAGCGAATTCCCCACCAAGGCCAACGTCGTAGTGATCGGCGCTGGGATCGTCGGCAACTGTCTCGTCGGACATCTCGCCCGACTCGGCTGGCAGGACCTCGTCCTCGTCGAAAAAGGGCCGCTTCCCAACCCGGGCGGCTCAACCGGGCACGCATCAAACTTCATTTTCCCTGTCGACCACAACAAAGAAATGGCGTTACTCGGCGAGCAGAGTGCCAACCAATACCGTGACATGAACTTGTCGGTGGACTCCGGAGGCATCGAAGTAGCCCGCAGCCAGGACCGAATGGACGAACTGCAGCGGCGCATGACCTCAGCCAAGGCATGGGGAATTGAAGCCCACCTGCTCTCGCCCGCCCAGGTGAAAGAACTCGTGCCGTACATCAACACCGAAGTGATCCTCGGAGGGTTCTACTGCCCCACGGTCTCGGTAGTCGACTCCCTCGAAACCGGCACCGTAATGCGT
>JAKZTU010000233.1:0-18280 GCA_047516945.1 Acidimicrobiales bacterium | reverse complement strand
GGTCCGAGTGGCGGGCGTTGCGAGGTTCCAGTCACCCCCACAGATCCGGCTCACCGAGTCATCGCCTCAGGCGAGACGGTTGGTAACACCAGCGAACGGGGATGTTCACGGTTCGCTTCGCTCAGTTGTCGGCGTCGATGGCGTGGGTGCGCAGCATTTGTAAGGGGACGACTTCTAGAGCCCGCTGATGTGTAGCGGTGAGCCGAACTGGTGCGGCGGCACCCGCTAGGGCAGCCTCGAGCCATCGAGCAGCGCACACGCACCAGCCGTCGCCGGGCGAGAGCCCCTCAAATCCCCACTCGGGACGCGGTGTCGACAGGTCGTTGCCAGCTTCTTTGGAGAAGTCCAGAAACTCGCGGGTGACGATCGAACAAACGGTGTGCGAACCGATGTCCTCATCGGATGTGTTGCAGCAGCCGTCCCGAAAGAAACCGGTGACGGGATCAGTCCCGCAGTCGACGAGTTCGGTCCCCAATACGTTTTGTGCCATACCCCATCAAAGCACGGGACTAGATTCGTTGCACTCCACGACTTTGCGACTTTACGATTCCCGACCGAAAGCCCCAACAACAAATGCAACTCCGCTTGGCCACGGTTGCCGATGCCGAAGATCTTCGTCGGATCTACAACCACGAGGTTGAGAACACAACGGCCACATTCGATATCGAGTCGAGAAGTCTTGAAGCCCAGCGCCAATGGATCATCGAACGCCAAGGTGCTCTTGGGGTTCTAGTCGCTGAACTCGAAGGACGTGTGGTTGGCTTTGCCAGCCTCAGTCCATACCGGAACCGTGCCGGTTATCGCACGACCGTCGAAAACAGTGTGTACGTGAGCGAAGATGCCAGAGGGCTTGGTGTGGGCCGGGCGCTAATGAACGAACTCATTGACATGGCCGTCAAACGGGGTTTTCACAGCATGGTCGCTCACATCGTCGACGGGCACGAAGCGAGCATGGCTCTTCACCGAGCTTGTGGGTTTGAGGTTGTGGGCACAGAACGCGAGGTTGGCCGCAAGTTCGGCGCCTGGCTCGATGCCGTCATCATGCAACGCATGCTTGCCTAGCTCTGCTTGCGCTGCGGGCGGAGCCGCAGATGGCCGATAGCCGTTGCTGGAACTGACAAGGCCCGGCACCGTAGCGCCGGGCCCCATCTCCGCTGTGGGCCGAGAAGGATTTGAACCTTCGTAGGCATAAGCCGACGGGTTTACAGCCCGTTCCCTTTGGCCGCTCGGGCACCGACCCGCGGACCAGAAATACTACCGGTTCAGCGCCGCGACCGGCACAGATTTGCGGGCTGAGCTAATCAAGAACGACCGCTGCTTGATACGGTTTCGCAATGCCGACATTCGATGTGGTTTCAGAGCTTGACAGCCAAGAAGTGCGCAACGCCGTCGATCAAGCCTCCCGGGAGGTAACGCAGCGCTACGACTTCAAGAACACGGGGTCTTCGGTGAAACTGGGAGACAACGTCATTGAAATGGCGTCGTCATCTGAAGATCGTCTCACTGCGCTGCGACAAGTTCTCGAAGAGAAACTGGTGAGACGCAAGGTAAGCCTCAGAGCGCTCGACTACGGCAACGTAGAACCGGCCTCGGCAGGGACCGTTCGCCAGACCGCTCGCCTGCAAGCCGGGATCTCGCAAGACAAGGCCAAAGAGATAAACAAGTTCATCAAAGGTCTCGGCCTTAAGGGCATCCAATCATCGGCACGGGGCGAGGAACTCCGCGTACAAGGCAAAAAGCGCGATGACCTACAAAAGGTGATAGCGGCACTCAAAGAAGCCGACCTGAAAATCCCCCTTCAGTTCATCAACTTCCGCGACTGAGCCGGCTCACATCGAGCGCAGGCGGGCGATTCGCTCGGCTGTCGGGGGATGGGTGCTGAACAGCTTGCTGCCGCCGCGTCGCCCGCGAGCCTGAGCACTCAGCGGGTTGATGATGTAGCTGCTGGCCTGGTTCGGGTTGATATTCACGGGGATGGCGTGAGCGCCGCGTTCCAGCTTCTCAAGAGCACTGGCCAGCGGTTCACCGCTACCGATCAACTTCGCTGCTGAGGCGTCGGCCTGGAACTCGCGACTGCGGCTGATCGCTGCCTGGATCACCATTGCCGCGATCGGTGCCAGAAGCGCGAAAGCGAGCTCCCCAATCGGGTTGCGGCCACGGTTCCCGCCTCGGAACATGGCGCCCCACATCACGATGTTGGCCGCGAATGTGATCGCCATGCCGATCGCAGCAGCGACCGACCCGATCAAGATGTCCCGGTTGCGGATATGCGCCAGCTCATGGGCCAGCACACCGCGAACCTCGTCCCAGCTCATGTGCTCCAACAAACCGACGGTCACCGCCACCGCGGCATTGTTGGGGTTGCGCCCGGTGGCGAAAGCGTTCGGCTGGGGGTTGGGAGAAATGTAGAGCTTGGGCATCGGCATATTGGCCCGCATGGTGAGGTCTTCCATGATCTGGTAGTACTGCGGTGCCTGCTCGCGGGTCGCGGGTTGGGCGCGGGCTGATTTGATCGCCAGCGTGTCACTGAACCAGTAGGAACCGCCGACAATCACCAAAGCGATCACCAAGCCGATCACCAGGCCTGTCGAACTGCCGATGGCACCACCCGCCACGATGATCAGACCGCCGAGCATGGCAAGCAGAACAAAAGTCTTTGCTGTATTGATCATGGGGTTAGACACCTCCGGTTTTTCTTGGCTCAGTGCAGAACCGGCCGCCAGATTGTTGCCCTCAACACTAGGGCCAGTCTGATGCTCGCGGCTACGCCGATTTCTGCGATTCGGCTAATCCTCGTCACTGTCCGCGGCACCCTCGCGAATAGCAGCAACCACATCAGGGTCGGCGAGTGTGGTGGTGTCGCCCAAGACTCGCCCGTCGGCCACATCGCGCAGCAACCGTCGCATGATCTTGCCGGAACGGGTCTTGGGCAGGTCCGGCACCAAAAACACGGCTTTTGGTCGTGCCGTCGGGCCGAGTTTCGTGCCCACATGCTTCCGGATCTCTTCCCGCAAATCCTCAGAGGCCTCAACCGAGCCGATGAGAATTACGTAACCGACGATCGCCTGACCGGTGATGTCGTCTTTGGCTCCCACCACAGCGGCTTCGGCGACCGCGGGGTGGTCAACCAGGGCGCTTTCCACCTCGGCGGTGGAAATGCGGTGGCCTGAGACGTTCATCACGTCGTCTACACGACCAAGCAGCCAGATATAGCCGTCCTCATCAACCCGGGCTCCGTCACCGGCGAAATAGCGGCCCTCATAGTTTGACCAGTAGGTCTCGTGGTAGCGCTGTGGGTCTCCCCAAATGCCGCGCAGCATCGATGGCCACGGTCGAGTGATGGTCAGATAGCCGCCGCCGATCTCAACAGGGTCACCACCGTCGTCGACAACCTCGGCGTACACCCCGGGGATAGGCGTGGTGGCGGTGCCAGGCTTGGTCGTGGTCACCCCTGGCAGGGGGGTGATCATGTGAGAGCCGGTTTCGGTCTGCCACCAAGTGTCGACAATCGGGCAGGAACTCCCGCCGATGTTGTTGTGGTACCACATCCACGCTTCGGGATTGATGGGCTCGCCGACGGTGCCCAAGACCCGCAAACTCGAAAGGTCACGCCTTTTGGGCCAGTCGTCTCCCCACTTCATAAACGTGCGAATGGCTGTTGGTGCGGTGTAGAGCTGAGTCACCCCGTAGCGCTCAACGATGTCCCAAAGCCGATCCTTGTTCCAGCCGGCCCGGTCGCCGCTGCGCTCGTCGGGTCTAGGCGTATCTGGTGTGCCCTCGTACATGACCGAAGTGCAAGCGTTGGTCAACGGCCCGTAGACGATGTAGGAGTGACCGGTCACCCAGCCGATATCCGCGGCGCACCAATACACATCGGTTTCGGGTTTGAGATCGAACACGTATTTGTGGGTGAACGCCACCTGTGTCAGATAGCCGCCGGTGGTGTGCATGATGCCCTTGGGTTTGGCTGTGGTACCCGAGGTGTAGAGCAGATAAAGCAACTGTTCGGCACCCATCGGCTCTGGAGGACAACTCGGTTCCGCGGTCGCCATCAGGTCATGCCACCAATGATCGCGACCTTCAACCATGACCGGGTCAGTGCCGCAGCGATCCACCACGATGACGTTTTCAACACTGGGCGCACCTGCCGTGAGCGCAGCATCGACGTTGGGCTTCAAGGCGGATGGCTCACCGCGCCGATAGCCGGCGTCGGCGGTGATAATCAGGCGAGCCTCAGCGTCTTCGCAACGGTCGGTGATGGCGTCAGGCGAGAAACCGCCGAAAATAACTGAGTGGGCCACACCGATGCGTGTGCAAGCGAGCATGGCGATCGGTAGCTCGGGGATCATCGGCATGTAGATGGCGATGCGATCGCCTTTTGACAGGCCGAGGCTCTTCATGACGTTGGCGAATTTCTCTACCTCGGCCAGTAGCTCTGAGTAGCTGATGGTGCGGGTGTCACCGGGTTCGCCCTCCCAGTGATAAGCGATCTTGTCGCCCAGTCCGGCTGCGACATGGCGGTCGAGGCAGTTCTCCGAGACGTTGAGCTCTCCGTCTTCGAACCATTTGGCGAAGGGAAGATCCCACTGAAGTACGGTGCTGAAGTCGCTGGACCAACTCAACAGCTCGCGGGCCTGGCGCGCCCAGAAAGCCTCGTAGTCGGCATCGGCTTCGTCGTACAGCGAATGGTCGTTGGCCAGGGCCCCAGCAACAAACTCTGCTGAGGGTTCGAACGTCCGCCCCTCACTTTCGTAGACCTCGATTGATCCCTGAGCCATGGAACATCCCTTCGCGTTCACTTCGTGGCGAAAACCATAGCCACGGTGGCTATCGCGTGCTGCATGGGGAAAGCTGGTGAGATGTCGGATCAACCCGCGGCCGCGACTTATCAGCGAGACGGCCACATCGCCACGATCACCTACAACCGGCCCGAGGCGCTCAACGCCGTCAACGGGGCGATGCGCCAAGCCCTTGATGCCGCTTGGACCGAGTTCCGTGAAGACGACGAAGCCTGGGTAGCCATCGTTACGGGTGCTGGCAGGGCCTTTTGCGCAGGCGCGGATTTGCGTGATGGAGCTGGCGCTACCGGCAGTTGGCCGGGTTCGTTTTGGGAGTGGCCCACGATCACCACCTTCGAGAGCGGCATGGAAATCTGGAAGCCGACGATCGCCGCGGTCAACGGACCTTGTATCGGCTATGGACTCACCGCGGCTCTGGCTTGCGATTTTGTGCTCGCCAGCGAAAGGGCGAGTTTCGCCTATCCGGAAGTGAAGTTGGGTCAAGCGACGATTGTGGGAGCGCTGAGGCTGCCGGACCATGTGGCGATTCCCGATGCTTTGGAACTGCTGTTGACCGGCGACCCGATCGACGCTGATCGCGCCAAAGAGATAGGTCTCGCCTGGCAGGTTCATCCCCATGACGAATTGCTGGATGCGGCACACGGTTTGGCCGAGCGGCTGTGTCAGGGAGCGCCGCTGGCTGTGAGAGCCACCAGCGAAATGGTCAGGCGAGGCCGCAAGATGGGATGGACCGATGCGGTGCGGATGGGTGAAACGATGCGCCGGGTCGTCGGGCAATCCGAGGACTCCGCTGAGGGCGGCCGTGCCTGGGCCGAAAAACGCGACCCCCAATGGAAGGCCCGATAAGGGCAGCTGACAGATCCGTGGGCCATGATGAGCCCATGGAAATCCACGGAAACTGTGATCCCGCTTTCTCAGCGGTGCGGGATGCCTTTGAGCAGAACTTCGCTGACGGTCTTGAGTTGGGAGCCGCCGCTGCGGTGACCCTAGACGGTGAATTGGTGGTCGATATCTGGGCGGGAGACGCGAATTCAGCGGGCAATCCGTGGCAACGCGACACGATCGTCAACGTCTACTCCACGACCAAGACCATGGCAGCGGTGTGCATGCTGATGCTGGCTGACCGAGGCGAGTTGGACTTTGATGCACCTGTTGCGCGTTACTGGCCGGAATTCGCCCAGCACGGTAAGGAGGGTGTGCTGGTGAGTCACGTCATGTCTCACACTGCTGGTTTGCCGGGTTTTGTCCCTCCGGTCGTGCCGCCGATGTTGTACGACGTCGACCGTGTGGCCGCTCAGCTTGCCGGTCAACAACTGTGGTGGGAACCGGGCACCAAGTCCGGTTATCACGCCATTACCCAGGGGAACCTTGAGGGCGAGATCCTTTATCGCATCACCGGCGTGCGCATGGCGCAGTGGTTCGCCAAGGAGGTGGCGGCCCCGCTGGGTGCCGATTTCTGGATGAGCCTCCCGGCTTCTGAAGACCACCGAGTGGCCGAGTTGCAACTTCCACCTCCTCCCACGGGTATGGAGGTGAATGGCGTGCCCGTCGGTTTGGATTCAATTGCGATGCGCACCTTGATGAGTTGTCCGCTGAATGCAACGGAGCCGCGTACCCGCGAGTGGCGTGCCGCGGAGATTCCCGCCGCGGGTGGACTTGGTAGTGCTCGCTCCATTGCGGCGGTCCATTCGATGCTCGCCAACGGTGGCGAGGTGAACGGTGTGCGGCTGTTGTCTGAGGCTGGGGCTCGTCGCGCTCTTGAGCCTCAGATAGACGGCGTTGACGAAGTGTTGATGCTGCGGTTGCGTCACGGCCTGGGTTTTGCTTTGGAGATGGAAGGTTGGGTGAACAGTCCGAACCCCAATCACATGTTTTGGGGTGGTTGGGGTGGTTCGTTGGCGACGGTGGACTTCGACGCGCGCATGACCGTGTCTTATGTGATGAATCGCATGGATGCCGAACTTACCGGCGACCCTCGCGGTGGCCGATTGGTCAACGCTAGCTACGCCAGCCTCTAGTTTTTTCTGACGGCGCTAGAACTTGGCGGAGGCCGTCATTTTTCGGACCAGGGGTTCGAAGTGGTCCAGAGGGAGCGTGTCGTAGTCGGGGTCGAAGGCTTGCTGGTCCCAGTCGTCAGTGAACTCTTCGCACAGCGAAAACCACGACTCATCACGGAATTGGTCACGCAAATCTGTGGGAGCACCGAAGTGGTGGTAATAGTGTCGTCCCTGGAAATCTTGATGGTTGAGGATCGTGTGATAGACGTCGTCACGCACGTAGGGCTTGATGATTTCTGCTGAGATGGCGCCGTGATTGGGTACAGAGATCGCTTTGCCTATGTCGTGGCAGAGGCTGGCAAACACCATCTCGTCATCGGCACCTGCTCGCTCAGCCATCGTGGCGGTCTGAAGGCTGTGAGTCAGCTGGTCGGTGAGGAACCCGTCACGGATATCGGCCAACGACTCCAGCAACATCAGTATCCGATCTGCTACTCGAGGTTGGTTCAGAGCCGTGCTTCGGCCGATGTGTGCCCATTGTTCGGCGGTGGACTCATCCATTCGCCGGAAGCTGTTGTCGGCTGTTGTGGTTGCGGACTCGGTGACAGTCATATCCCGATGTTAGCCGCGTTGGGTAGTGATACAAAGTACAAAGTTAAGTGTAGGACACTCAAGTTTTCTGCGCTATGCTGTAACTACTAACTCCGTACCGCCAACCAGAAAACTAACCCAGAAACAAACATGGCCCTAGACCCAAACCGTTGGACTCTCAAGACTACCGAAGCTCTCTCTACCGCCACCGAAATGGCCCGCGGGGCTTCTCACCCCGAAATCACACTGCAACATCTGTTGATTGCCCTACTCGGTCAGCAAGACGGCATTGTGCAACCGCTGTTGCACAAGGTCGGAGTTGATGTCCTCACGGCCAAAAGCAAGGCGGAATCGGCACTGGAGCGGCTTCCCAACGCCTACGGATCCGAACCACAGTTGGCAAAACCGTTGATAGACGTTCTCAACGAGGCCGATCAACTACGTGCCGAACTGCACGACGACTACCTGTCCACCGAACACGTACTGCTCGCATTGGCCGAACTCATTGAGGTTGATCGCAAAGCGCTGCTCACAGCACTGAAAGAGGTCCGCGGCACTCATCGCGTGACCACTCAAACTCCAGAAAATCAATATCAAGCCCTGGAGCGATTCGGCCATGACCTCACCGAAGCCGCTCGTTGCGGCGAACTTGACCCGGTCATCGGGCGCGACGATGAGATTCGCAGGGTCATACGCGTGTTGTCGCGTCGCACCAAGAACAACCCGGTACTCATAGGCGAGCCGGGAGTCGGCAAAACCGCCATCGTCGAGGGGCTGGCGGCTCGCATAGTCGAAGGAGACGTGCCAGATTCGTTGCAGTACAAGCGGTTGATCAATCTCGATATCTCGTTGCTCGTGGCCGGTGCCAAATACCGCGGTGAGTTCGAGGAACGCCTGCAGGCGGTGCTCAAAGAGATCGAAGATGCCGACGGCGAGATCATCACGTTCGTTGATGAAATGCACACGGTGGTTGGCGCGGGAGGTGCTGAGGGGGCGATGGACGCCGGCAACATGCTCAAGCCGATGCTTGCCCGTGGCCGTTTGCGAATGATCGGTGCCACCACGCTCGACGAATACCGCAAACATGTGGAGAAAGATCCCGCTTTGGAGCGACGCTTCCAGCAAGTCCTGGTAGCTCCTCCATCGGTTGAGTCCACCATCGCCATCCTGCGTGGCCTCAAGGAGCGCTATGAAGTCCACCACGGCGTACGGATCCAAGATTCAGCGCTCGTAGCCGCGGCTGTGCTGAGCGATCGTTACCTGACCGGCCGTTTCCTGCCTGACAAAGCAATTGATCTAGTCGACGAAGCCGGGAGTTCGCTGCGCATCGAGATCGATTCTGTTCCGACCGAAATCGATGTCGTCGAGCGACGGATACGGCAATACGAAATCGAACGTCTAGCCCTAGCGAAGGAGACCGATGCTGCTTCGGCAGAACGTCTCAGCGACCTCGACCGAGAACTAGCCGATCTACGAGAAGGTCTCGCCGGACTCACCATCAGATGGCAAGCCGAAAAAGACGCCATCACTGCCCTACGCGAAATCAACGAGCAACTCGAACATTTGCGCAGCGAAGTTGAACGCCAGACCGATCTGGAACGTGCCGCGGAACTCCGCTACGGCCAGATCCCCCAGTTGGAGCGTCAATTTGAGACCGCCAAAGCAGAACTCGACAAGCTCCAGGCCGAAGACTCAATGTTGAAAGAAGAGGTAGACGACCAAGACATCGCAGAAGTGGTCAATCACTGGACCGGCATACCTGTTTCGCGGTTGATGGAAGGCGAAGTCCAGAAACTGGTCCGTCTAGAGGACCACCTACACCAGCGGGTCGTTGGTCAAGACGATGCCGTCTCGGTGGTGGCCAACGCCATCCGTCGTTCCCGGGCGGGGCTCGGCGATCCTCGTCGCCCCATTGGCAGCTTCTTGTTTCTTGGGCCAACCGGCGTCGGCAAGACCGAACTGGCTCGCTCACTGGCCGAGTTCCTCTTCGACGATGAGCGCGCCATGGTTCGCATCGACATGTCGGAATACATCGAGAGGCACAGCGTCAGTCGATTGATCGGGGCACCTCCCGGCTACGTCGGCTATGACGAGGGCGGACAACTGACCGAGACCGTCAGGCGGCGTCCCTATTCGGTGGTGTTGCTCGACGAAGTCGAAAAAGCGCATGCCGATGTTTTCAATGTCTTGTTGGCGCTGCTTGACGATGGCCGACTGACCGATGGTCAAGGTCGCACCGTCGACTTCTCCAACGTGGTCTTGATCATGACCTCCAACCTCGCAGGTGAGCCCAGGGACTTCTTCAGGCCCGAGTTCATCAACCGAATCGACGACATTGTTCGTTTCGGGTCGCTCACCCAAGACGACCTAACCAAGATATTCGACCTCCAATTCGCGGATCTTGCGGCCCGTCTTGCCAGTCGCCGTATCGCGCTGGAAGTGACCGGTGAAGCTCGAATTCGCATGGCAAAAATGGGTTATGACCCGGCTTTCGGGGCGCGCCCGCTGAAGCGCCTGATTCAGCGCAGCATCGGCGACCCGCTGGCTATCGCCATTCTCGAAGGTCGTTACCTCGAGGGCGACACGGTAAAGGTCGATGTAGAAGGATCGACAGACAACCCGCAGATCGTTCTTCGTTAAATCCCCGTACGGATCGCTGCGAGTTCAGGCTAACCTTTTTCGGTAACGCAAATCCATCAAGGGAGAGCGCCGTGCCAGCGACCATAGTCGTCGGTACTCAATGGGGTGACGAAGGCAAGGGGAGGTTTACCGACCTCCTGGCAAAAGAGATGTCCATGGTCGTCCGCTATCAGGGCGGCCATAACGCGGGTCATACGCTGGTTGTTGACGGTGAGACATTCGCCCTGCAACTTGTTCCGAGCGGAATCCTGTACGACTACATCACTCCGGTCATTGGCAACGGTGTTGTGGTCGATCCCCGTGTCCTCATCGCTGAGATTGACATGCTTACCGGGCGAGGCGTCGATTGTTCAAGGCTGAAAGTCTCTGGCAACGCGCATCTGATCATGCCCTACCACAGCGAACTGGATGCTCTCCACGAACGCCACCTTGGTGACGCCAAACTCGGAACTACCAAACGTGGCATCGGCCCCGCGTACGCAGACAAGGCGATGCGCGTCGGATTGAGGGTGCAAGATCTCGCTGACCCCAAGATCTTTCGCCAGAAACTCGAAGCTGTCCTCAGTTACACAAATCAGGTGCTCACCAAGGTTTTTGGCCGGCCACCGGTGGATGGCGAGGCCATTGCTGCCGAGTATCTCGACGAGTGCGCCCCCCGGATCCTGCCTTTGATCACGGATTCGGTTGGGTTGCTTCATGACGGACTTGAAGCTGGGCAGGAGGTGCTGCTCGAAGGTGCGCAGGCCACGTTCTTGGATCTTGATCACGGCACCTATCCGTTTGTCACTTCGTCTAACCCGGTTTCGGGTGGAGCATGCACCGGTTCAGGTATCGGACCTCGGCACATCAGTCGCGTCGTCGGAGTAGCCAAGGCTTACGTAACCAGAGTCGGATCTGGGCCGTTCCCTACAGAGCTCCACGATGACATTGGTGATTATCTGGTTGATGTCGGACGTGAGTACGGGGTCAACACCGGTCGTCGGCGTCGCCCGGGTTGGTTCGACGCAGTGATGGTTCGTCATGCAGTGCGGGTCAACTCGCTCAGCGAAATCGCAATTACCAAACTTGATGTGCTTGATGGGCTGGATTCGTTGAAGGTGTGCGTTGCCTATCAGATCGGCAACGAGCGCCATACCAATCTGCCCTACCACCAATCCCAGCTCCATGCTGCAAAACCGATTTATGAAGAACTACCGGGCTGGAAAACCGACATCAGCGCGATAACAAACCCGAACCAACTGCCCTCTGCAGCTGCTGGCTACATCGACTTTCTTGAAGCTCAGATCGGTGTGCCTATCCGTCTTGTGGGGGTCGGTCCGGGCCGCGAACAATACCTTGACCGCAACGACAGGGGCGTCTGATGACTGACGCTACGGCCAATGTTCTTTCTGATCGTTATGCCAGCGAAGCGATGAATGAGATCTGGTCGCCTGAAGGCAAGATCGTTCAGGAACGCCAGTTGTGGCTTGCTGTGCTGCGTGCCCAGGTTTCGCTGGGAATGGAGATTCCTTCGGGAACTATCGAAGCATACGAAGCGGTATTGGATCATGTCGATCTTGCGTCTATAGCGGCGCGTGAGGCAGTCACCCGTCACGATGTGAAAGCTCGAATTGATGAGTTTTGTGACCTTGCAGGTCACCAACACATCCATCGGGGAATGACTTCACGCGATCTAACCGAGAACGTTGAACAATTGCAGATCCGCCAAGCTCTCATCCTGGTGCGAGATCGCTTGGTCGCGCTGCTTTCCCGCTTCGCCACCTTGGCTGCAACGCATGTCGATTTGGTGATGGTTGCCCGCACCCACAACGTGGCCGCCCAGGCCACCACCTTGGGGAAGCGCTTCGCAGATGTAGCCGAGGAAACCATGATCGGCCTTGAGCGTGTCGAAGAGTTGCTGGCCCGATACCCGCTTCGGGGCATCAAAGGTGCGGTCGGTACTCGTCTGGACCAGTTGGATCTGTTGGGAGACGCCGACGCGGTTGATCAATTGGAACAACTGATTGCGGAGCATCTCGGTTTCGAGCGTGTTCTTGACAGTGTCGGTCAGGTCTATCCGCGGTCGCTTGATCTTGACGTGGTTGCTGCATTGGTACAAGCCGTGTCCGCACCAGCGTCGGCTGCAACGACTTTACGACTCATGGCTGGAAATGAACTGGCTACTGAGGGTTTTAGTCCTGGGCAAGTCGGATCCTCGGCTATGCCTCACAAGATGAACAGCCGCAGCGCTGAACGTATCGGCGCACTGCGCACGATTCTGGACGGTTATTTGACTATGGCGGCCAATCTCGCTGGTCGGCAGTGGAATGAGGGTGACGTCAGTTGTTCGGCCGTCCGCCGGGTGATGCTTCCCGATGCTTTCTTTGCGGCTGATGGATTGTTGCAGACAGCTATCGGTGTCTTCGATGATTTTGGTGCTTTCGATGCCGTAATCGAAGCCGAACTACAGCGTGAACTACCGTTTCTTGCGACGTCGCGCATACTGGGTGACGCGGTAGCAGCGGGACTCGGTCGCGAAGAAGCCCATCAGCTGATCAAAGGCCATGCTGTAGAAGCAATGTTGGCGCGCCGTGAAGGCACCAGCGGGCCCGGTTTCGTTGAACGCATAGCTGCAGACGAGCGAATACCGCTGAACTCCGCGGCGATCCAAAACTGCTTGGCTGATATCGGCGACTTTGCGGGTACTGCTGTGAGTCAGGTGGAGCGCGTTGTGGCCCGCGCCAATAAGTTAATTTCTGAGCATCCGCAAGCGGCTATTGCACGCGCTGAAATACGGGTCTGATAGAGCATTCACTCAATGGGCTATGCGCTCAGTGAGCTCTATGCAGAACGGGAGACCCCGGCACGCTTGAGAATTGCAGCGGAAACTCCAACTGCACGCCAAGCTGAGTAGCTGATTCCGTTGCTTTCGCCGTAGGCGCTCGCGACATCGACAAACTCGTCTTCAAGAGCCGAAATGTCGATTGTTGTCTCAGCCGCCTCGATCTTGGCTGCAAGATCCATCCTCTCTTGGGTGAGGTGCAGGCGTTGCATTGGTTTTGCGTCACCCATTTCGTTGTCGATTTCGTCAATTCGCGCACGCATGGTTTCTGGTGTCCGTCTGCGCCCCCGCTTTGGACGGTGCGACTCCAATGCTTCAAGGTAGTTGCGGACCGCACGGCCACGGGCTCTGCCTACCGATAGCGCTTCTCGATGTTCGTCGGACATTTCTCTTTTGGGCATTTGGTTCTCCAATTTCTGGCTCATGTTTGAGTGAAACCCGTGAATAAACGCTATCTGCATGTTTTGTTATTGGTCGATACCGTCGGATAAGTAGTTCTCCCCAACGCCCGATTGAGGTATCAGTCGCGTCACTGAATAATGTTCTCAGCGTGCAGAACGCTCCAACCGCCGCCTATTCCATCACCCTCAAGATCTCGCTCGACAATGTTCCCGGCACGCTCGGTCGCTTCGCGGCCGCGGTTGGCGACGTTGGGGGGAACATCGCCGGTATTCCCGGCTTTGAAGCGAAGGGTCCCACGGTGGTGCGGGATATAGACGTTCATTGTCGTTCCGAAGCGCACGCCGCGCAGTTGGCGGCCGCGGTTG
The DNA here is from genome assembly GCA_047516945.1 of Acidimicrobiales bacterium. Lineage (GTDB taxonomy): Bacteria > Actinomycetota > Acidimicrobiia > Acidimicrobiales > Aldehydirespiratoraceae > VXYK01. The sequence goes on along the minus strand of JAKZTU010000233.1, from coordinate 4,665 downwards.
ACGCGCTCGAAGGTGTGATGGTGCTCGACTGGTGGGACCGTACCTATGCCCTCCATGAAGGTGGCAAGATTGAGGTGCTTCCGCTTTGTTCGGTTGGCGATGCGGATGACCTGTCTATGGCCTACACGCCTGGTGTTGCACGGGTCTGCCTGAGCATTCGCGACGATCAATCACTAGCGCACCGATACACCATCAAGAAGAACACTGTGGCGATAGTCAGTGATGGCAGCGCGGTGCTTGGTCTCGGCAACATTGGCGCACATGCGGCGATGCCGGTGATGGAAGGAAAGGCCCTGCTATTCAAGGAATTCGGAGGCATAGACGGCTTCCCGATCTGTTTGGACACTCAAGACACAGAAGAGATCATCGAGACGGTTATGCACATCGCTCCAACGTTCGGTGGGATCAACCTTGAAGACATCGCCGCGCCGGCCTGCTTCGAAATCGAGGAGCGCCTCAAGGCGGCCCTTCCGATACCGGTCTTTCATGATGATCAGCACGGCACGGCCATCGTTGCTTTGGCTGCTCTGACCAACGCGCTGAAACTGGTCGACAAGAGAATCGGAGATATTTCGGTCGTTATCTCTGGAATGGGTGCAGCGGGAGTGGCCGTGGGCAAGATTCTGCTTGACGCAGGGGTTGGCGAAGTCATAGGTGTTGATCGAATGGGAGCGGTACATGAGGGTCGTGACCATCAAAATACGGTTAAGGAACGATTCGCAGCGATAACCAACCGTGACCGCAAAGCGGGCACGCTGTCAGAAGTGCTGGTGGGAGCCGATGTGTTCGTGGGTGTGTCGGCACCCGACCTGATCGATGCTTCAAACCTTCGCAAGATGGCTCGTGACCCGATCGTTTTCGCGATGGCCAACCCAGATCCAGAAATCCGTCCTGAAGCAGCCGACGGTATTGCTGCTGTCATGGCTACGGGCCGCTCCGACTTCCCCAACCAGATAAACAATGTGTTGGCATTTCCGGGGATTTTCAGAGGAACCCTCGATGTTTGCGCGCATAGCGTGACCGAGAATATGAAGGTGAGTGCGGCCGCCGCAATAGCTGCTTGCGTGCCTGAATCGGAGCTACGCCCCGATTTTGTGGTGCCGTCGGTCTTTGATCGTTCCGTCGCTCCGATGGTGGCCAAAGCGGTCGCCGAAGCAGCCGAGCGTGATGGTGTCGTTCGTAGCTGGCCCGGCGCCTCTGGAAGCTGAACCGATTGGAGTTTGAATCGATGTTTGAACACCTGTTGTCACCCGTCTCTGTCGGACCGATGGAGTTGCGAAATCGGATGGTCATGGCCCCGATGGGTGTCGAGATTGTTGGCGATGACGGATTCGCCAACGACCAAATCATCGCCTACTACGAGGAGAGGGCTCGTGGCGGAGTTGGGTTGATCATCACTGAGGTGTGCGCTATGGCGTACCCCCGGGGAGCCAACTCCGTGCACCAACTCGGGTTGTCAGACGATCGCTATATTCCGGCTTTGCGCCGGCTCACCGATCAGGTGCACCGCCATGGTGCCAAGATCGCGGTCCAACTCGTGCACCACGGCAAGGTCTCCCGAGTCGATATCAAAGAGGGACGTCCTGTTCTGGTGCCGTCGATTCCTCAATGGCACGGGTCGCTTGACATGATCAACGATCTGACTCCTGAGGAATTGGGGCTGATGGCAGCGGCCAATGGTGGTGGGGCTCCGAACTATCACGAACTGACCACTGATGACATTGCTGCGTTGACCGCTGAGTTTGCCGCCGCCGCTCGTCGGGCTCAGGAAGCCGGATTTGACGGTGTGGAGATCCATGGCGCCCACGGATATCTGATCTCGGGATTCCTCTCCAAGCAGTGGAACCACCGAACCGATGAATACGGCGGAGATGTTCACAATCGTTCACGGCTGCTGTGTGAGGTTATTGCCGCTGCCAAAGCTGCTACCAAGGACAATTTTGCGGTTTGGTGTCGTCTCGACGCCCTCGAGTACCGCACACCGGACGGCATTGTCTTCACAGACACCGAAGTAACCGCGCAACTCGCCCAAGAGGCCGGAGCTGATGCGATTCACCTCAGCGCTTATGGCGACCAGACTTCCGGTCCGGCTTTCACCGAAGGGACCCTGCCTCACCGTGAAGCAACCCATTCGGCGCTGTCGGGCCAGTTGAAGAGCAAGCTCAACGTACCGGTCATCGCGGTTGGCCGGATCCGGCCAGAAACCGGCGACGAAATGATCGCTCACGGCAAAGCCGACCTGATCGCTATGGGCCGTCAGATGCTGGCCGACCCCGCTACGGCGCTGAAAGTCGCTGAGCACCGCCCTGCCGATATCCGTCCGTGCATCAACTGCTATGTCTGCGTGGCTCAACCGTTCTTCGATAGACGGGTGCGTTGCGCTGTCAACCCGGTGCTAGCCCATGAAGTCGAGTTGCGCGACATTGAACGCACGACCGCGGCGGAACCGAGGTCGGTTGTGATTGTCGGGGGTGGACCAGCGGGTATGGAGGCGGCTCGGGTTGCTGCCACACGGGGACACACGGTCACGATTTTCGAGGCCAGCCCGCAACTCGGTGGCGCACTGAGATTCGGCGCGCTGGTGTACGAGCCGAATCTTCGGCTCTTGAAGTGGTTGACCAGGCAGATGGAAACGCTTGATATTGATGTGCGGCTGAGCACGCCGGCGACTGTAGAGGCAGTCCAAGCGCTGGGGCCGGACAGCTTGATTGTGGCCACAGGAGCTTCGCGTGTCCGACCAGACATCCCCGGCATCGACCTGGACCACGTGCTTGATGGCGACGACCTGCGGGCCATGCTGACTGATCCATCCACTGACGCTTCACGGAAGCTCTCTTTGACCGGGAGAATTGCGGTTGCTGCGGGTAAGCGACTCGGGTTGACAGACGATCCGGAACAGTTGGCCTCTTTGACGCATCACTACATGCCGATTGGTAAGCGGGTCACGATTCTGGGAGGTGGCCTTGTCGGCATCGAACTCGCTGAGTTCCTAGTGGACCGTGGCCGCACGGTCACGGTGCTGGACGCTGCGGCGACGTTGGCCACAGAGATGGCTCACCCGCGGCGTTGGCGTGTTCTGACTGATCTGCGTTCCCACGGTGCCGAGTTGTTGAGCAACGCCGATGTGTTGGAGGTGACTCCCACGCAGGTGCGCTACCGCCACAACGACAGTGACCATGCCGTTGACGCCGATTGTGTGGTGATCGCGTCCGGCCTCACCGGTGATGAGTCGGTCGCGCAGCAACTGCGGGCTGCTGGCCTGGACCCTGTAGCCATCGGAGATTGCACCGGAGTCGGTTATCTCGAGGGAGCTATGAGCGAAGGTTTCCACGCCGGTTACGCAGTCGGCTGAGCAACAGTGGGCAAACGCGAGCGACCCGGCAGAGATGCCGGGCCGCTAATGGTGGTCGGGACCGGCGTCGATCCGGTGACCTACCGCTTTTCAGGCGGCCGCTCTGCCAACTGAGCTACCCGACCCCACAGCATCCTCGAAAGGATGCGTGGCGGTCCTGACGGGATTTGAACCCGCGGCCTCCACCTTGACAGGGTGGCGATCACTCCAAACTGATCTACAGGACCCTTCGCTCGGACATGCCGTGCGAACCTGGAACGGTATGCCACGCCGCCGATATTCACAACCTGTTTTAACCCCCGAGCAATTCCAGACCGGGCGGTTGTAGCCCGCTCGGGATTCGAAGCTTCGGCGATGCGTTCCGCCCGAGCTGTTGTTGGCATGACTAAGCGTGGACATCATGTTCAGATCACGTTGCGCTCTCTCAGAGCAGCGATCTCGATTTCCGAGAGTCCCAGCAGGTTTGAGAACACCTCGTCGGTGTGTTCCCCCAACCGCGGCGCACCCGCCGGGACCGGAAGCCGGTTGTCGTCGAAACGGGGGTAGGGGGCCTGCTGGCGAACCGGTCCGATGACGGGATCATCGACGGTGCATACATCTCCTTGGGCGAGCACATGGTCGTCGGCAACCACGTCCGACACGTCGTAGACGACGCCAACGGGCACGCCGTGGCGAAGGCACCGCTCCTCAATGGTGGTCGCGTCCAGCCCGGATGCCCACTCGGCAATGGTCTGGTTGACAACCTCCCGATTACGCTGTCGCGCCCGTGGCGTGGTGAAGCGCTCGTCGATCAGCAACTCGGGCCGGTTCATTGCCTTACAGAGGCCCTCGAACACCGCTTGGCGCACAGCCACGATGCACACATACCGGCCGTCCCGACTGGCGAAGTTGTCGAGCGGTGCAGCCTGGTCTGAATGATTGCCTGTGCGCTGGCGCACGGAGCCCAGACGGTCGTAGGCCGCGATCGTCCACTCCATGATCCGCAGCACCGATCCGTAAAGGTAGGCGTCTACCACTCCGCCGGTTCCGGTGCCCTTGGCGTCGCGCTCGTAGAGCAGGCTCGTCACGGCCTGAGCCGCGAATACCCCGGTCAGGTAGTCGGAAACGGGAAGGCCCGGCCGTACCGGGGGCTGATCGGGGTGCCCGGTGAGGTGCGTCAGCCCAGCGAACGCGGTGGCGTTGTGGTCGAAACCGGTGTGCAGGGACTTGGGTCCCTGCTGGCCGTACAAACTGATGCGGGCTGTGACCAGTCTCGGGTCGAGCCGGGACGGGTCGATATTCCAGCGCTCCAATGTGCCGGGTCGGAAGTTCTC
>JAKZTU010000232.1:0-6691 GCA_047516945.1 Acidimicrobiales bacterium | reverse complement strand
AGGTGGGTGACCGAGCAACTCCGCCTCCACGCGGCTCAATCGACCATGTCCTTCGCTCAACAGCTTGAAGCCGATGCCGCATTGGCAACGACCGAGCGGAAGCTCACCACCGCAGACGCGCTCGCCGTAGGTCAGCGGATGGAGCGATCTGCGCCGTGGTAACGCGAGGTGCGGTGTATTGGATCGATCTCGACAAGCGACGGCCGATTGTCGTGGTGTCTTCCGCGGAGGTCGTGCGTGCCGAGGTTTGGCAGACCCATGTCGTACCGCTGACGTCGAATCTCGACAGAGCGGGACTCGCCGGAAACGTGCTGCTGAACGCCGCAGTGACAGGTCTGCCGGTCGACTCTGTTGCAGTGCCGCTCGGATTGGAACTCGTCGATCGTTCATGGCTGGTGGAAGCGGCCGGGCAACTGCCCGGGGCGCTCATCGACGCCATCGACGACGGTCTAAGGACCGTTCTCGACCTCTAAGACCCCAGGACAACGATCAATCTAGATTTGATCGATCTGCTGCGAGTATTTTGGTCGATCTGCTGCCCTGGAACCGTTCGACTGATTCGGTGACGGTTTCTGGTTGGTGACCGAGCGCCCCGAAGGAGAGGGCCTCTAGGTAGCCGGTGCTCGAGCTGTCACTGCGAGCACGGGCCTGTCAGCGAGAAGGCGTTCGGACGCCACGACGTCGTCGAGTCCGACCTCGACGAGCAGGGCGGCGATGTGGGCGGTATCGATCATGGAGAAGCCGTGATGTGCGTGGTCATCGGAGTGGTTTGCAGTCCACCGCTCATAGTCGGGATGCTGGGGGTCTTCGAAGTTCTCATCAATCAGCACGATGCGACCTCCGCTTCGCAGCGCACGTCTGATCTCCGTCGTCGCTCGGTTGATGTCGATCCAATGGTGCATCGTGTTGACGGCCCAGATGGCATCAACTGAGTGGGTGTCCACTGGTAGTGCTTCGGCTGCGCCCGCCGTAACGGTGATTTGGTTGCGCCTGCGTTGGAACAGGCGCCGCACGCCGAGGATGCCACGTATGAACGGGGTGGGCTCGACAGCCACGATGTCTGCGCCGAGGCGAGCGGCTTGTACGGTGCTCGCCCCCATTCCAGCCCCGATATCGACCACCCGCTCCCCGGGTTGGGGATTCACGAGTTTGATCACCGCATCGTTGATATCGGATCGCCACATCTGGGGGGCCAAGCGGATGTACCGCAACATGGCCGCCAGCCCTTGGTCGTTGGCATGGGCGTGTCCATGACCCCCGTGCTCACCGCCGTGGTGGGCGCGGTGCTCGTGGTCGTGCACAGTGCCGTCGTGGTCGCCCTCGTCGTGGTGGGTCTCGATCTCGCTCATACCCACGACCGTACTTGTTCAGGTCCACTTGAAGTCAAGGGCACTGTGTCTCCGGGAGGGTGGACGACGATACATGCGGGTTGCTAGGGATCACGTTCGGCTCGTTTCGCCGAGGCGGTTCGATCATCCGATTGGCGAACAGTTATGTCTCCGATGCGTCGCGTGCGCCGAACCACGCCAGCCACGCGCGGGATGCAGTTTCGCGGCCGAGTTCGCGGTGAAGCTCATCGAAGACCGATCGGAGGTGGTCGGGTGAGTCCGCGGCGGATTCGATCCGCGCGATGGCGTTTGAGATCGTCGGCTCCATCTGTAACCAACTTATGGCTGCGCTCGCCCAACCGCTCGGTGCTACCGAGGCAGATGATCGCGGCATCGTGTCCGCCGACCGCGGAAGCGACCGAGTCGGCGTCGAAGACATCTCCCTTGTGCGCTACCAACGCGGACTGGCCTGGCCGCGAGATTGCTGGTCTCCACGAGAGTGTTTTGGAGACGGATCCGACGGGTCGCGAGACGCGGCCGGAGCGATGATCGTTCGCTAGGTGACTAATTTCTTGTAAATATTGGAGAAATCCAATATTATACAGACATGGCTTCGGACCTGCTTTCGCTCGCAGACGCGTCTGCGCTGCTCGGCGTCTCGTCTGAGCGCGTTCGCCAGCTCGTGGTGGCAGGTGACCTTCCGGGGGTGAGGTTCGGAAACGCCTGGGCGGTTTCGCGGGAGTCGATCGATTCGCGCCGACAGTTGTCGAACCGTCGTGGGCGACCGCTGAGCGCGCTACGTGCGTGGGAGGCGATCGCCGCAGTCGAGGTGGATCTGTCGAATGTCAGTAGGTACCGCAACCGGGGAGTGATTCATCGCTACGAGATGAGCGGTGCCGACCTCGAATTCGTGTCCAGACAGGACGGGGCCATGGCCAGTGGCGCGGTCGCTGCGAACAGCTACGGCGAACTGCTGCGAGCTGACGGCGCAGAGGCCAGCCTCTACGTTTCCGCGTCGCTGCACAATGAGTTCGGTGCGCTGGTCGCTGCGGTTCCAGATCAACTCGGCAGTGGGATCCTTCGGGTGGTGCCTGATGATGTGTGGCCTTTCGCCGAGAGTGTCGCAGTCGAGCAGGGTGAGGCGGGGGAGCGTCTCGCGCCCCGGGCTGCAGTGGCCTTGGACTTGATGGAGTCTGGTGACCCTCGCCATTGGGTCTCGGCGAAGAACCTGATCGAAGCTTGTGGCTGAGTGGCTCGGTTGCCTCCGGACGCAATGAATTGCCAGGAATAGTGGCAATATATTACGGTGAGGCGGCGGAGACTGAGGAGGAACGAAAATGCCAGGTTACGGACGGATAGATCAGGAGTACGGAATCAGACTCGCCACCACAGCACCCGAGGACGACGGGCCTGTGTGGATGGTCAACCTGATGCGCTACAAGGAACGAGCCGAGTACGCGGACGGTCGTGAGACAACGCTCACCGGCCGCGAGGCTGATGACGAGTACATGCCAATCGGGCCGTTGACGGCAATGGGAGCCGAGATTGTCTTCGTCGCGGACGTAGAGGATCAGTTCATCGGCGACGAACCCACCTGGGACCGGATCGCAGTCGTGCGGTACCCCACCCGGGCGTCGTTCATAGCAATGCAGGAGCGCGACGACTTCCAGAAAGCTCACGAGCACAAGGAAGCGGGGATGGACCAGACCATCGTCATCGGAGGCCAGCCACTGCGCTTTCCTGTGGCCGAGCAGCGGGTGGAGTGGGCTGACGTGCCGCATCCTCCCAGCGAAGACGACGGGCCCTACACGATGCTCCACGTGATCCGTTTCCACGATGAAGCCGGCGCAACCGTGACGCCCGATCACATGAAGTCTTACCAGGAAATCGCCGGCTCAGTGGCCGTGCCGAACGGAGTCCGGATCGATGCATGGTTCTCCGCCGAAGGCACCATCATCGGAGACGGTCGATCTTGGCATCAAGTCCGGTTCAACACCTTCCCGAGCCGTCGCGCCTTCATGGCGGTCGCACTCGACCCCAACCGGAGTGAGGCCCACACTGAGCACCGAGACAGCGCCATCGCCGATACGTACGCACTCGGCATCCGCGCCTCCATCAACGATCTCGCCAGATCCTTGAGTGACGTCAAGTAAAGATCCTGCGCACTCCCGGCTATGCCCCCGACTTGGGGGCCACCGACTGTTGGTGGGTGCTGCGAGTGAGGCTATGTGCTACAATGAAGCACATGTCTGAAGTCGGGATCCGTGCGCTGAAACAGAATGCTTCAGCGGTCGTTGCCGAGGCTGCTTCTGGAGAAACGGTGACAATTACTGATCGAGGGCGTCCGGTCGCCCAGATGACGACGATCCCGACGTCACGGTTACGCGCATTGATCAAAACGGGCCGCGCCCGTCCAGCGCGGCGTGAACCAGCGACTTTACCGGTCCCCGAGATCGGTCCAGCGCTGTCTCAGGCGCTATTGGAGATGCGACACGGCGAGCGTTACTGAGGTGGCGTTCTATCTCGACACGTCGGCACTGGTGAAGTTGGTTGTCGCCGAACCCGAGACCGCGGCCCTTCGGTCGTGGATAAAGAGTGCGGATCGAGACCTTGTCGCCTCAGACCTCGCGCGGACCGAATTGATGCGAGTCGTTCGGCGCGTCGTGCCTGATCGCGCACTGCTGGCACGCGAGGTATTGGAGTCGGTGATTCTCGTCGAGGTCACAACTGCAGTCTTCGAAGAGGCCGGACGGCTCCACCCTGCTGACATGCGCTCATTAGACCCAATTCACCTCGCGGCCGCACTCGATCTAGGCGATGACCTAGAGGGACTGGTCACCTATGACAAGCGCCTCGCCGAGGGCGCATTGGCGAACGGAATCGAACCCATCGCCCCAGGTTGATGAGCGATGGGTTTCAATCACCAGGCGAGAACGCATGCCTACAAGACGATCAGTGTCCCCAACTGGCCGGGGCGCTCCTCGACGCTATCGACGAGGGTCTGAGGGCCGTGAATTCACAGAGCCGTGACCCGTGCGCAATAAAAAATGATTCAACGAACTTCTGGCTGTACCGACCTGACCGCGAGTTCGGTTATTGGGGACGTTCGGTTCTCGGTTCAGGCTCGGGTTAGCGCAGAATGCGGATCCTTGAGCGCGCAGCCTATGGTTCTTTCGAGGCCCCACGCATCACACCCCCTCCGACACTCCTACAGTCGGTCAAGTAGGCGATCGGCCTCGTGGGTTGCCATGTCGACGATTTTCACCTTGCCGAGGGGTTGGGCGACATCGATACGGAGGGTGGCGAGGCCGAGGCGGCGTTGGAACCAGTTGGCCGTGACCGCGGCGCTCTGCACACGGTCGCGACGTACATAGTCGGTGACCTCTTTCCAGACACCACGCCGCCCGATAACGACATCGTCGGTCTCGCCGTGTCCGAGCACGACCCACGCTCGCCAACCCCAGGGAACCGCAAGCGGGATCAGCACGAGGCTCCAAAGGTTGTGAGAGATCGCGAACACAACAGTGACGAGGATCGCAACGGAGACAACCCGACGGAAGATGGCGCGGTGTCGCGCACTTCTCGGGTGTTGCCGCAGCGGTGCATCAATATCGAGACCGGAAGCGAGATGGCCGGTCAGGTTGCGGCAATCAGCGACCGGCACTGCAGGAAAGTAAGTGGCGTTGCCAGACGTGTTGCTCGCATTATGAACGGTGACATTGACAACGCCAACCATGCGCCCTCGAAGGCTCAGCGATTCGGTGAGAGCCTGGACGCGCGCCCGCGGGACTTCAGCCGTTTGCTGGGTCAGCAGGCCATAGAGCAGCCGCAGTTCGTCCCCGTCCCGTTCAAGTCGGATGTGCCAGAAATTGGCAATGTTGGTGAGTGCGATGGCGATGCTGGCGATCGTGGCCATGGCCGAGACAGCTACAAGGAGGTAAATGTTGACTGCGGTGTCGTCCGTCGGCTCATGACCTGCTGTAGCGATCGCGACCGACACAAAGAACACAGCGGCAACAACCAGACTAGGGACAACAAACCAGCGGATTAGGTGGCCGTTGGGTTGGCGGTAGAGTTCCTCGGCTATGGTCGCTTCGCCGGGCACGCTTCGGCACGCTGCATCGGTGGACGGGGTGTGCCGGGCGGTCGACAGTCCAGCACGAATGTTCTCGCTTTCGCGCACAGACAACACGCTGAGCGTCACGTCCGATTCGCTCGCGATCTCGATGTTGACATCGAATACTCTGAACGCCCGGTGTCGGAGCATCTGTGTCATGTTGACCTGCTGGACGCGATCAGCTGGGAGGGTTCGGACATTCTGCACGAACACACCCGAACGGACCGTCAACTCGTTGCCGATGAGACGGTAGGAGAAGCGCAGATATCTGATGACTCTCCAGCCGACGGTTAAAACAAGGAGCGGCGCTAGGAGGAACAGATTGCCCACATCGACCACTCTGCTCACCAAGGATGAGGAGGAGACTAAGGTGAACAGCAGGAACAGGTTCAGCGGGTTGACGCTGATGATCGGTGACAACGGATGGAGTCGTTGCCACTTGTCGGGCGTGGGCGATGGCGGGACGCTGATGCCGGGTTCCTCAGACGGCAGCATCAGGACCAGCGCGCAGCAGAATGCATTCAGCGAGTTTCTTGGCCGCCTGCTTGTCCAGACCAGGGATTGTCGCGTCGGTTGATGACGACGCTGTCTTGATAGTGAGGCGTTGCAAACCGAGCCAACGCTCAAGTGGCCCGGCGGTCAGGTCGACGTTCTGAACCCGATAGTACGGCGTAATCGACCGCTGTCGGGACCAGACTCCGTGTTGCAGAACGAGGATGTCATCGCGCAACTCGTAGCGCCAGTGCCGATAGCGCACACCGACGAGTGCGAGTGTAGCGGCTGGCAATGCCACGCCTACCAGCACGGTTAGACCAGCAAGCAAAGGCGGCCACGACAATACGAAGCTCAGCGTGATCGCGACTATGGCAAGTGGCACGGTGGCTAAGAGTGCCTCAATCCGCCACTGCCGCTGCACTCGTCGGTCGATAGCCGTGAGCGCTTCGTCCGCAGTGGTCATCTGGCCCAAAATCCCCTTGTATCCGGTCAAAGGGTGCCTTACGGCACCGCGAGCAGCCAAGACTAACTGCTCGTCGACCTTGAACGTGCAGTTCGAATGGTCGTACTGGATGTTGGACCCGTGTGTCGGCTGCGTCACGTTAATCAACCCCATCACCCGGAGCAAGAACGACAAAAGCCGATGACCGGAAGACAACCACCGACACGACAAGAACAGGAGCTTGTCGGGTAGTGCTTCCCGGGTGCTCTACCGTGATCTCGTGCCCACAGTGCGCCGGGAATCGTGGGT
>JAKZTU010000231.1:0-5553 GCA_047516945.1 Acidimicrobiales bacterium | reverse complement strand
GACCCGCGATATACCATCTGGTTGAAGCACGCTCTCAACTGCGGCCGACGCTTGCTTAAGGAGTTCCCTAAAGTCGGCGAAGTGCTTGTAATCGACGACTTCAACGGTGAAGTTGTCCGGTCGAGCGGTGACGATTCTCGTTCGTTGCCTGGATGTAATTCGTCCGACTGTCTCCGACCGTGATGACGCGCGCGGTCCGGCGGCGTCGAGCTCCAGAGTCTGAGTGGTGTCATTGTGGATCACCCAATCCGCGTTGAGAGCGTCACGGATCCGCCGGTGGACGGCCATGCTGAGGGATCCTTCCGTCACAGCTGGGTAGCGCACTTCAGCCGCAACGAGCGCGAGCGGTGCGTTAGGGAATACCTCGCTACTCGTCATGCTCGGAATGGTATCGGAACTGTAACTAGATCTGTAACCCATCCTGAAATTAGGTCTGTTTTCTGCTGAGCTTCGCAGGTTTGCGGACTCAGGTTGCCGCTCGAACGACAGCTTTGTCGGTGTGGTCGCTATCAATGTGCAGTGTGAGCGGGTCTGTCAACCTAACCGTTCGTCTATTGTCGAGGGGCGATGAGTTCGCAAACGAGCGAGAAGCTCCAGGTACTCCGAGGTGATGTATTTGGTGGGTTGACCGCGGCCGTGGTCGCCCTGCCGCTGTCGCTCGCCTTGGGGGTCGTGTCGGGGTTGGGAGCGGTCGCCGGGCTCTACGGAGCGATCGTGGTGGGTCTATTGGGGGCCCTGCTGGGTGGCTCAAAGACCCAGATCTCCGGGCCTACCGCGCCATTGTCGGTGGCCATGGCGGTGGTCTTTGTCGACTATGCCAACCAGGATCTTGCAAAGGCGCTCGCCATCGTGGCGCTGGCCGGGCTGATCCAGGTGCTCATGGGTGCGTTGCGGTTGGGCAGCTACATGGCCTACACGCCGTACGCGGTGGTGTCGGGGTTCACCTCCGCGGTCGGATTGATCATCATCTTGGTCCAGGTTCTGCCGTTGCTTGGCAGCGAGGTTGCTCTGGGCGGTGCACTCAAATCGCTGCGTTCCTGGCCCGAAGCCGTCAGCAACGTCGACCCGAGCGCGCTGGCCTTGGGGCTCGTCTCGCTCGCGATCTGTATTTTCTGGCCGGAACGGTTCCGCAAGTTCATGCCTCCGTCTGTGGCCGCGCTGCTGATTGGGACGCTGCTCGCAGTGTTGTGGCTGAGCGATGTGCCGACCTTGGCAGAGGTGCCAGCGGGCCTCCCCGACATCAAGATACCGGAACTCCCACTGGGCGACATCGGAGCGGCGTTGCCACCAGCCGTTACGATCGCCTTGCTCGGCTCGATCAACAGCTTGCTCACTGCGAGGGTGGCCGACTCGCTGACCCTTCAGACCCACGAGCCCAACCGGGAACTGATGGGTGTGGGATTCGCCAACGTGCTGGTGGCCCTAGTCGGTGGCGTGCCTGGCGCGGGAGCCACGTCGTGTACCGTGGCCAACGTCCGTGCCGGGGGCCGGTCGCGGGTCTCCGGGGTGTTGTGTGCGACGATTCTGCTGGCGCTTGTGCTGGGGCTGGGGCGGTATGCCGACGCGGTTCCGCACGCCGTGCTGGCCGGGATCCTCATCAAGATCGGCTTCGACATCATCGACTGGCGCTACATCACTCGAATCCGTCTCGTTCCTCGCGAAAACGTGGTGGTGCTGGCGCTGACGCTCGGATTGTCGGTGATATCGGACCTGGTTGTTGCTGTGGCAGTCGGTTTGATTGCGGCGGCCATGACAAGCGCCCGCCAGCTTGAGCGCTTGGAGCTCGACATGGTTGTTTCGACCCCGCTGCTTGACATGACCTTCCTCGCCGAAGACGACGATGACGACGGTGACGATGACAGCGGTGACGAGTTCGACTTCGATTTCGAAATGGAAGATCCGTTCGCGGCCCGCACGGGCCTGCTGTCGTTGCGGGGGAGCTTCACTGTTGCCTCTTCGACGAAGCTCTTCAGCACAATCAGAAGCGACATCGCCGAACACGAAGTGGTGATTCTTGATTTCTCCCAGACGGTGTTCATCGACGACAGCGCTGCTCTGGTGTTGGGCCAGTTGGTGGACGCAGCGATTGTGGCCGACACTGAGTGCATCGTGATGGGCCTATCGGGTCTGGCGGGCACCAGCGTTGAGGCGTTGGACGTTCTGCGTCGCGTCCCCGAAGACCATTTCGTCGAAGATTTGGATGGCGCGCGCGTGGTAGCGCGCCGCATTCTGCTCTGATGTTCCGCTGAAGATCCCCTGCGCAGGGGCGGTTTAGCGTTGGACGATGACTTTGCCCCAGGTGGAGCGGTTATAGATGGCGCCGAGGGCCGCGGGCGTGTCTTCGAAAGCGAACGGGGGGAACACGGGTGGGTTGATTCGTTCCTCTTGGAGGAGGGTGAGCAATCTTTGGTGGGCTTGCTCCGAAGCTTGGGGGTTGCGAGCTACCGATGCTCCCCAATGGACCCCGACTATCGAGTAGTTTTTCAGCAGCACATGGTTTGCGGGGGCCTCGGGGATGCGCCCGCTAGTGAAGCCGATTACCAGTAAGCGTCCGTCCCAGGCCATGACTCGTCGGGACCGGTCAAACACGTCGCCGCCGACGGGGTCGAAGCACACATCCACGCCTCGACCGTCTGTGTGTGCCCGTATTTCGTCGACGAAATCGGGGGTCTCCAGATAGTCGATAGCCAATTCCACACCCATCTCGGACAAGCGGGCTGTCTTGTCGGCACCGCCGGCGGTGGCGATAACCCTTGCCCCCGCGGCCAAACCAAGCTGTACTGCGGCAGTGCCCACCCCGCCCATAGCGGCGTGCACCAACAGTGTCTCGCCAACGGCGAGATGAGCTCGGTCATGCAACGCAAACCACGATGTTCCGTAGTTCACCAACAGAGCCGCAGCGGCCCCCGCGGTCACGTTCTCGTCGAGCTTGTATAGACCGGCGGTTCGAAGTGCGGCCTTCTCGGCTACACCCCCGCCACCCACACCGACTACCCGCTGCCCCGGCTCCAGGTCTTGAACCCCTTCGCCGATCTCTGTTACTCGCCCCACGATCTCCGTGCCGGGTGACCACGGGATCGGTGTAGTTGCCTGATACATACCTCGGGCCATCAGGCAGTCAACGAATGTCAACCCCACGGCCTCGACTTCCACCAACACCTTGCCGGGATCGACAACAGGGTCGTCAACCTCTTCCAATCTCAACAGTTCCATCGGGTCACCGAGTGAGTGCTGTTGCCAAATCCGCATCACCCATTCCCCCTGCCAGCGTTGCAATACGTCATGTCATCCAACATATTCCCAACGAAGGCGCGGTTGAAATATCGGTCAGATTTATTTCTTGAGACACCACCAACTGGACGGGCCGGTAACCGGTAAGAAGTCGGGTGTGCTAACAGGCGGAGGTGCTTGAAGCGACTTGCCACGAATAGTCGGGTGAGAGCTCGGCAACGCGGACTGGGGCCGAGTCGAGGTCACTAGCGAGCAGGCTGTTTCTTCTTGTGAACACCAGATGGCGATCTCCTGTCCAGGTGAAATCGTCAACTAGTGGCTCGTCGACATACTCAACACGCGGGTCCATCTCGACAACAACAAATCTCTGTGACCCCAAGACAGCTACGAGTGTCTCGTCGGGAGACAAACACGCACGTTGAACAGCAAAATCAAGGTTTATCGTCGCTATGGCTGTCACTGTGTCGGGTTCGGCCACATCCATGGCAACGATCTGATCTTGCGCCGCCACCACCAAGACCACCGAGGAGCCGATGTCGACAATCTTGCGTCCGGCGAGTCCCTCGATAGCAACAATCGGCCCGTCGTCTGTCCAATTGGCAAACTCGCTGCCGCCAGAATCCAAGCCGCGTACGACTAGGAATCCGTTCTCTAGTCGGCCGAGGACCTGCTCCACTTCTGGATCAAACGCGTAGGCTTCATACCGAGTTGTGGGGTCCTTGTAGACGAAGTTGATTACACGACGCTCGTGGTCGACCAACCAAAGTGCTCCCTCGTTCGGGTCGATGATCGTGACGGCTCTGGCGATCCGAAGCCAATCTCCGCCGTCGGATCTTGCTACGCCGTTGGGGTAAGCGAAGATTGTTCCGTCCGCGGACAGCCACGATGGGTTCGAAGTGGACCCAGGAACGGGGATCGGGTCGCTCAGCTGATCCCCGACAAGTATCACGTCCACATCTTCGAGTTGGCCGCTGCGTGCGCCGCCCCTCAAGATCATTGCGCCCGCGATCCCGGGCCACTCATCAAGCAGGCTCACCAACGGTTGACCGGTAACGATTGGAGGCTCTTCGGGCGCTGTCTCATCTGGCAAAGGGGACTCAGGAATGGGTTCAGGAACGGCGCTCTGTGTCGTGACCGGCGGAGGTTCCACGACGCTGGAGGAATCCCACAGGTTTTGAAGAATCCAGGCACCTACGCAAATGACCGCCAGCGCGGCCGCGACAAAAACCCATTGTCGACGGGGTCGTTCCGGAGCTTCATGCACTACCCATGAGGTGTCTGGGACGTTGAACTCTGGACCAATCTCGGTGTTATCAGAAGATCGTGTTGAGTCCATATTGGTAAGAGGAGCGGTCGATCCTTCGCGACGTTGTGTGCCTAGACCACGGTTCGTTTGGCGACGGCATAGCCAGATTCTGACACGAGCTCGGGGGCGTGCGATCAGGTGAGGTGCCAGCGGTGTGACTTGTTGAGTGTGTCCAGTCGGTGTTGCACTTCGCCGAGCGCGCGTAGTTTTGTGCCGTGCATCGACGCTAGCCAGATTATGGACGACACGTCCTTGAACCGCACCAGCCGTTGCAGCAGTTCCTCGTCGTATTCGCCGTCGTAGCAGCTGACGAATCCGTATTCGGTGGTTGACGCCGGGTAGCGCCGACAGTTGTGTATGACCGTTGCAAGGTCTTGTTCGAGCGGTCCGAAACCGGCCTGATCGCAGTCGATCAGCTTGATTTCGCCTTCGTGTTGGACCGCCTTTACTGGATAGGCGTTCGCGTGGATTGCAATGTGTGGCTCAATGTCTTTGATTTGCACAGCGAACAAAGTTCGTTCAAGCAAGTCCTCCAATCGCTTGATCAAGACTGGGGGAACACCGGCTTGTTGATCTGTTTCGAGCCGCTGTCGGCTCAACTCCTCGGAGTATCTCCATTGGCGCATCGACGGGTCGGGTTGGGTTTTGTGCACGCTGAGGATTGCGTCGGCCATTTTTTGGTTTGTCATGCTGGCATTGGTCGGGCGGCTTGCTAAAGGCCAGAACGTGACGTGCCGTCCGGACGGCAAAGGTACCGGGGCTGGGTGAGAGGGGGGCAGCACAGCGGCGTCTTGGGCGACCAGCGTCGCCACAATATGCAGCGTGTGCGCGGTCTCTGCTTGGGTTCTGTGTCTGGGTGCTATCCGCGCGCACGCTTTGGCTGGCCGGTGCCTCAACACGGTGCTTGTGCCTTCATGCACGACGCTGAAACCGGGTGTGTCCACGATCCCGGTTTCAACGGCGACTGCGTCAACTTCGGCAGAGAGCAATCCAGCCTCCTGACGTGTTCACGACAT
>JAKZTU010000230.1:0-4368 GCA_047516945.1 Acidimicrobiales bacterium | reverse complement strand
CCCCTGGCAGCGCGGCATGAACGAGAACACCAACGGACTCCTGCGCCAATACTTCCCCAAGGGCACCGACCTCTCCCGATGGAGCAGCGAAGACATCGATGCCGTCGCAACCACCATCAACTCGCGGCCACGCAAGGTCCTCGGCTGGCGCACACCAGCCGAAGCCCTCGACGAGCACCTACGCTCACTCCAACAAGCAGATGTTGCTTCGACCGGTTGAGTCCGCTCACACCCCCCTGATATTGCCGTCCGGCCCAACGACAGCGAGGCGCCTAGCTCAGTTGTGCAATTTGCAGGTGGTACTTTCGTATTGCATAACTGGCGGGGTCAGAACTCGATTACGCAGCGGCCGCGGATACCGCCAGCTTCCAGAGTTCGGTGTGACTCAGCGGCGTTTTCCATCGGGAACACAGCCGCCACCCGCAAGGTTAGCCGGCCGTTCTCGGTCTGCTGGCGCAGGCGGTCTAAACGGGCATGGTCGGAGGCGTACGCGAACACCCAGGTGGTGTGGAACTTGATGTCCCGTTTGTTGTTGCCCCGCCACCCCCTCACGGAGGCGAATCCGCCACCGTCTCGTATCGCGGGAAGCAGCAACTCGTTCTGGACAGACCCGTCGGTCAACCCGTCAACGCCGTGGGGGGCGTGTACTCGGATGTGATCGGCCACATCCTCGCCTCGCGGCACCACCACGTCGGCCCCGAGACCCGATACCAGATCCATGTCGGAAGGTGAGGCGTCGGCGATCACCCGCAGTCCGTCGGCTTTGGCCAGCTGAACCACGTAGCCCCCGTAGCTGCCGGCCGCGCCGGTCACCGCGAGGGTCTGGCCCGGCTGAAGTTCTAGCTGGTCGAGGCTCAATCGGGCGGTAAGACCGTTCATGGGCAGGGTGCAGGCTTCGGCAAACGAAGTCCCCGCGGGGATGCGGGCCACCGCATCGGCTGGCACCACTACATACTCCGAATAGGCCCCGTGAGCCCCTTGGGGCAGCACCATTGCCATCACTTGGTCGGCCACCGCCAAGTCGGTTTCCAGACCTTCGCCGATCTGGTCCAGCACCCCTGCGGCGTCCATACCCGGCACATATGGCGGTGGGCCACTCTTGGCCAGCTCAGACGCCCTGGTGCCCGCCCTGATATGAGTGTCGGTCGGGCTGACCGCCGCAGCCCGCACCCGGACGCGCACCTGACCCGGTCCGGCCTGAGGGTCGGGCAACTCCACAATCTCCAAGACTTCAGGTCCGCCGAACTCCATCACTCCCACTGCTCGCATCCCCCGATGGTAGCTGCCTTACAGGAGGTCGTTCTCTGCGGCCCAACACTCAAATTCGCCTGCCTTGAATGGGAGCCGGTATTCGGATGCCAGTAGATCGTCGGCAAGGGCGCTGACTAGTGGCAGCGTGAGAAGACCTTCTCTGATGGCGTCGCAGAGCAGTGTAAGGGTGGGGCGACACTCAACTTGAGCGGCTGTGGCGGCCCTCCTGCCAGCGGCGTCGTCGATCACCGCTACGCCAGGAAGTGTTTCAGCGAGAGCGAGTACAGATGCCTCCCCGAGGTTGCGATTACCGGAGACCAGAATGCTGGCGTAGAGCGAAAAAGCCCGTGTCTCGGCGTCAGTATCGAGAACATGGCACTCAATCCAGTCGGCGTCGAGGATGGGTTGGATTCTCGGATCGCTTCGTGCCCCGCGTTTGAGTTCGTCGAGGACTGCATCAGGGATGATTGCACTCTGGTTGCCGATGACCGCTTTCAGGATGCCGAGCCAGCCAGCTTTGGCGAAGTGACAGAGCGGGCCTGTGTCGAACACGAACGGGGTCGAGTCTCCGGTGGACATGACGCTGGCGAGTTGTCTGGAATCGTCAGGAGACGAAGGTCCAGATCGCATCCTCGGGTAGCCGTGGCGGTTCGGGCAGATCGGCCTCGTCCCAGGTATCGAATAGGAGATCGGTGGCGCGTGCCGCGGAGATCCGATCCTTGCGGAAGGCGCTCAAGACCGCCTGTTCGTATGGACGGGGCAGCGCGGGCTGATCGAGTTCTTGAGAGTCGGGTGGGGGAATCAGACCGAAGTCGATTATGTCTGCCCTGTTGGTGTGAACGGCACGTACCTGAGCGGCCTGCTCGTGGGTACACAGCCCTAGTTCTCGGAGGCGTCGAGCCAAGGTCGCCATGCCCACTTGGAACTTGCTGGCCGTTATCACAGCAGCGCTTCGCAGGGGTTCATCGTCGGAGGCTCCGAGCCATGACTTTCGTACTGATTCTTCAGGGAGCAGCAGGGCACGTGCGAAACGGTCGATTCGGGCTTCGCGGCCTTCAGTGTGCTCGACGGCTACTTGCCAGTCGACGGAGTACTCGTCAGCAAATACACAATGGCCAAGCTCATGGGCAAGCGTTAGACGGCGACGAGCGAACCGTCTGCTGCCATTGACGACTGCCACCCCCCCGGCGGCGAGCAGGACCGAGGCGCCATCGGCCGCTTCTTTGCCCAGCGGGAATGAGAATGCCAACACTCCGATCTCGGAGGCGCGCTCAACTAGTCCGGTAGTCGGCTCTGAGCTGTCGTAACCCAACAAATTCCTGGTCTGGAGAGCGCACGCATCCATTTCGTCTGGTGTACCGGGCATCTTGAACGTCGGGATGGATGGCAACTTGGGGTCGCCGC
Source organism: Acidimicrobiales bacterium (assembly GCA_047516945.1). Classification (GTDB taxonomy): domain Bacteria; phylum Actinomycetota; class Acidimicrobiia; order Acidimicrobiales; family Aldehydirespiratoraceae; genus VXYK01. Next base: position 1,713 of record JAKZTU010000230.1, on the reverse strand, counting down.
TGAGTCCCCGCAAGAACTCCACCTCTCGGGCCACGCGTTCCACAACACGGTCAATGGCAGGATTTGGTTCGCCAGGATCAGAGGCGTTGCGACGCGAAACCACTGATGGGGGTGCCTCTTGCACGAACCACTCCACGCGAGTCCCGAGCGCCTCCGCTAGCCGCACCAACTCCAGCACCGTGGTACGTCGAGTTCCGGCCTCGACCTTTGCCAAGCTCGACCGGTTCAACCCAGTCGCATCGGCACACTGCTGCTGGGTGAGACCGACCCCATTGCGTGCCGCAGCGATCCTGCGACCTAGTTCCTCTCGGGACAAGTCCACATGTTCTAATTTAGCACACGCATTGTGGAGTGCCATAAATTTCTCTCCTCCCGACGCCACCAACTCCCGTATTGTGCAAGTTGCTGAACGTTTCCCAATTGTGGCCCATGTCGATTGGGTACTGGGGGCTGGGGTAGCGTGTCCGGCGCACGGCAACGACTGGATGGAAGACGAGGACGCGTGGCGAAAGGACGGCCTAGCAAGTCAAAGCTCGAAGCCGGAGAGGCGTCTGGTTCGCAGGGGGCGACGACCGGGTTTGAGTCTGAGATGTGGCAGATGGCCGACACTCTGCGGGGCAGCATGGACGCTTCGGAGTATAAGCACGTTGTGCTGGGCTTGATCTTTCTGAAATACGTGTCCGATGCCTTTGAGGAGAGGCACGCCGAGATCCTAAGCGAGTTGGATCACCATGTAGACCCCGAGGATCCAGACGAGTACAGCGCTGAGGACATTTTCTGGGTACCCGCAGAGGCTCGCTGGAACGAACTCAAAGCCGATGCACGCCAGCCGTATATCGGCGAAACGTTGGATGAGGCGATGGAGGCCATTGAAAGGGCAAACCCGGTGCTCAAGGGCGTGCTACCAAAGGATTACGCCCGGCCTGTGCTCGACAAGCAGCGTCTGGGCCAGCTCATCGACTTGGTGAGCAACATCACCGTCGGCACCGAGGAGGCCCGGTCGAAGGACGTGCTGGGACGGGTGTATGAGTATTTCTTGTCGCAGTTCGCCAGTTCCGAGGGCAAGGGGGGAGGTGAGTTCTATACCCCTCGTTGTGTGGTAAAGCTGTTGGTGGAGATGTTGGAGCCCTATCAGGGAAGGGTGTACGACCCGTGCTGCGGTTCGGCCGGGATGTTTGTGCAGTCGATGGAGTTCATTGGGGCGCACGCCACCGGCAACGGCAACGGCGGCACCCAGCCTCGGGGTACCAGCCGGGATGTCTCCATATATGGAGCAGGAGGCCAACTACACAACGTGGCGGTTGGCCAAGATGAATCTCGCTATCCGGGGCATTGAGGGCCAGATCGCCCAGGGCGACACATTCCACAACGACCGCCACCCCGACCTGCGGGCGGATTTCATTCTGGCCAATCCGCCGTTCAACGTGAAGGATTGGGGCGGCGACCGGTTGGTTGACGACAGGCGCTGGAAGTTCGGCGCTCCGCCCAAGCGCAACGCCAACTTTGCTTGGGTGCAGCACATGGTTCACCACCTGTCGCCGACGGGCATCGCTGGCTTCGTGCTGGCCAACGGCTCAATGTCGTCGCAGCAGTCTGGCGAGGGCGAGATACGCCGCAAGCTGATCGAAGCGGACATGGTGGACTGCATGGTGGCGCTGCCGGGCCAGTTGTTCTACGGAACCCAAATACCGGTCTGCCTGTGGTTCTTGGCCC
>JAKZTU010000229.1:0-10575 GCA_047516945.1 Acidimicrobiales bacterium | reverse complement strand
GTGCCGTTGAGTGTGGCGAACACCACGAACAACCACACGTTCGGCATCGAATATTGCAGCGGTACCAAGATCGCGGCGGGTATCAGCAGCAACCCCATGATCCGCAGCGCCTTGTCGGGGCTTTCCCTGAATGTTTGGTCGAACCGTTTACCGATCCACGGCAGGAACGCGACGATTAACACGCCTGTTGGTGCGGTCGCGAACCCCCGCCCTAAAGCGTCCAGACCGAATTCTTCCTCAAGGAAGAAGCTCTGGATGGAAGCGCCGGGAAACAGGGCGAAACCGATCGCGACCATCGCCATGGTCATGTAGCGGATCGTGTCGATGCGCCAAATACGAGCGAACGCAGCGCCGACCGATATGGGAATCTCGGCCAGATCCTTGCCGAACGAATGCCCGAGTACGTCCTTTTTCTCCCACTGACCTCTCTCCGGTTCAGGCAGGGCAAAAGCCAGAACTGCTAGTACGGCGACCGGTATGCCCAGGCTCAAGTACGCCCAGCGCCAACCTTCGGCACCCCCGACCGCGACCGCGATGCCGCCAACCAGGATCGGGCTCGCCGCGTTGAACACTCGGCCAACGGCCGCGTTGGTCGCGAAGATGCGGCCCCTGACGGCGATCGGGTAGGTGTCGGCTAACAGGGTGGCGTGAACGGTGATCGTGTTGGCCTTGGAGATGCCGGTAAAGAACCGGGTCCAAAACAGCATGAAAGCGTTGACAGCGAGGCCGCTGAGAGCGGCGAAACCGGCAAAGGCCATGCTGGCAACGCCGACTATCGGGCCTCGTCGTACCCTGTCGGCGAGCCAACCCATGGGTCCCGCCCCGAGCACGAAGAAAGCTACTGAAGCAACTGAAATGAAGGTGATCGTGCCGTCGGACACGTTGAGCGACTCGGCGATATCGGGGCCGAGAATGTTGATTGCGGCGCCTTCGAGTTCGTCCATTGAGTTGAGGGCGAGGAGCACGCCGAAGGTGTAGACGCCGCCTTTTTGGAGGCCATCACGAAATTCCATTTCGTCGGTGCCGACGCCAGGCAGAAGGTCGTCGGCAAACAGCACGGCTTCGGACCGTTCAGCCTGGGTCTGCTGACGCGCAGCTTCTTCGTCGAGCATGGTTGCGGTCAGCGAGGCTGCGCTGCGTGGTGCTTCTTTCTCGTCAGCCACTTAGGTAATCCCTCATCGCAGAGCCCCTCATCGCAGAGCCCCTCAACGCTGTGCCTCTCAACGCTGTGCCCCTCAACGCTGTGCAATCCATAGCGGCGCTACTCTAGCCCACCATCATTTTCGGTATCTAGTTCGCTAGCGTGACCGGCGACTACAGAGGACCAGCCGAGGGCGCAGCGATGGCATTTTCGACAACGACTGACGAAGTGATGAACGGGATTGATCTGAGCGGAAGGCTTGCGGTGGTGACCGGCGCCACGACAGGGCTTGGTCTTGAGACCGCAAGAGCTCTTGCCGCAGGTGGAGCTGAAGTGGTTCTTTGTGGACGAACCGCGAAGAAGTGCGAGGCGGCGGCTGAGGCGATCTCAGAGACGGTGAGTGCGGCGAAGCTGTCCACGGCAGTGTTCGACCTCGCCGACCTGCCGACGGTGCGGGCGGGAGCTGCCAGCATTCTGGAACAGCACCAGGTGATCCAGCTATTGGTCAACAACGCAGGTGTGATGTTCACTCCTGAGGGGCGCACCGCGCAGGGATTCGAGACACAATTCGGGACAAACCATCTCGGGCATTTTGTGTTGACCAATCACCTGTTGCCTGCCCTGCGTGCTGGCGCTCCGGCACGAATCGTCAATCTGTCGAGCGCGGGCCATCACAGCGGGCAGATCCGTTGGGATGACCTGCACTTTGAGGCCGAGCCTTACGACAAGTTCGAGGCCTACGGTCAATCAAAGACAGCCAACATCCTTTTTTCAATTGAGCTTGACCGCCGGCTGGCTGGTACGGGTGTGCGGGCCAATGCGGTGCACCCGGGAATGATCATCACCGACTTGGCCCGTCACATGACTTCTGACGATTTGGCCGAGTTGCAGCGCCGGGCCGCGGCGCGTGCCGCTTCGGGAGCAGGGCCGGGCCTTCCTAGTTTCAAGTCCGTTCAGCAGGGTGCCGCTACCAGCGTGTGGGCAGCCGTTTCGGCGGATATGACCGACGTGGGTGGCACCTACTGCGAGGACGCGGCGATCTCGGTAGCCGCCGATTACGCCACCGATGTTGACTACGCCACTCGTCTCTGGTCGGTGTCTGAGCAACTGGTCGGCGAATCGTTCTTGTTGGACTAGATCCGAGTCGAACCAGGTCTGGCTAGAGGGGGATCTCGGGGAGTTCGAAGACGGTCAGGTCAGGACCCGGACCCGTGGGATTGGTGCGGGCATAGGACTTGTAACGGCGGAGAGCGAACCACCAACGACCGTTGTCGTCACGTTCTAGATGGTCGTGGTAGACGCCGAAGGTGTCGCAGCGTTGGCCTGATTCCACACTCTGACGGGCCTCCTGTATGTACATCCGCGCCGTGGCTCGCCCGGCCTCGGCGTCGATCTCCATCACAGTGTTGAGGATCACAAACTCGAAGAAGTCGAACTGATCGATTTGGGTAGCGATGAAATCGCCAATCGCGGTCGGCCCATCGAAGTTGATCGCCCGATCAACAAGATCGACGGTGATAACACAATCGGGCCGCATTATCTCAGCTAATTCGGGCCAGGCCCGTCGGGTCACTATGTCGGCATAACGGTTCTGGAGGCGCCGAAGGGCGACATAAGCGACGGTCTCATCAAGTTCAGTTCCATCTGAAGTCGGCATCAGACGTACGGTAGACGCAATATGCGCATCGGGATCAACTTCTCCAACACCACGAAGAAAAGCAGCGGACCTGCGCCCTGTTGAAGAAAGCTGCCGCAAGCGGAAGGAAGATGCAATGAGCGAACCGCAGTCCGAAGGTGGTGCCATGAACACCCAAGGCCCACAGAACGTGCCGCCAATCGATGACTGGAACCGACTCCTTGAAGGCAAGGTGGCGGTGGTCACCGGTGGAGGTGACGGGATCGGCGGGGCTATCAGTCGCCTGTTCGCCCAGCACGGGGCCATCGTTGAGATAGCTGAAATAGACCGCGAACGAGCCGAGACGGCAGTGGCGGACATCGTGTCGAGCGGGGGATCAGCGCAGGCGCATCTAGTCGACGTGCGGCGCCCCGAAGATGTCGAGCGCCTTCAGACTGCGGTGCTGTCGGCTCACGGCGCTCCGGACGTGGTAGTCAACAACGTTGGCGATTACCGGCCGATCGTGCGTTTCGGTGACTCCGGGCTTGAGTCTTGGACTGAGATGTATGAGATCAATTTCTTGCATGCGGTGATGGTCACGCGTGCTTTCTTGAATCCGATGATCGACAGTGGGGGTGGGTCGATTGTCAACGTTCATTCTGTTGAGGGCCAGCGCGGTTATCCCGGTGAACCGGTGTATGGGGCTATGAAGGCGGCGTTGGCCCATTTCACGACATGTCTGGCCGCGGGATATGGGCGCAAAGGAATCCGGGTCAACGGGATCGGTCCGGACCTCACCCAAACGCCCCAGGTTGACTATTTGACGGGCTATGAGTCATCGCAGCACCTTTGGGAGTCTTGGGCTCCGCTAGGCCGTTTGGGTTGGCCTGAGGATCAGGCCCGGGTTGCGCTCTTTTTGGCGAGCGATCTTTCGTCGTTTGTGACCGGCCACAACATTCCTGTTGATGGGGGAACCAAGACCGGTGGCGGTTGGTTCTTCTCGCCGACTGAGGGCCGTTTCGTGAACCGCCCGAAAACCCTGTAACGGTTTCTGTGTCGGGTCAGACCTCAGATGGGCATGCCGTGGTGGGGTGGGACGTCCTTGTTGCCGATGGCGGCTGCTCGGCGTTGCAACAGATCGACGGTGTCGCGCAGGTCGATGGTGATGATGAAACGGCGTGCAGCGGTCTCGGCCACGACGAAATCTCCTAGCGCGTCCAGGTCGGCTTCGGTCACGTCTCGCCCTGCGGCGTCGAGCATGCCTTTCATTTCGTCGAAGGTCATGCTCTTTCGACCGGTGGCATCACCGACCCGTGCGAGGTGCGCGGGACGATTGCGGCTCGCGGTGAACAGGCCGGTGCGCAACAATCCACCTGAGGGGTAGAAGACCGAAGCCCGGAGTTGTGTGTTCTCGCTGACGAGGTTGTGGTGCAGCGCTTCGGTGAAGCAACTGACGGCCGCTTTGGAGGAGGCGTAGACGGAGGCGGCTGGCACGGGCGCGAACCCGCCGTCGCCAGAGGAGGTGTTGATGATTTGGCCGGCTTCGCCCGATTCGAGCATTCGGGGAACGAATTCGCTCACGCATATGGCAACGCCGAAAACGTTGACGCTGAAGCACCATCGCCAGTCGTTCGGTTCTTGTTGCCAGGGTTTGCCGCCTCCGCCGGAGGTCACCCCAGCGTTGTTGTACAACAAGTTGCACTTGCCGTGGGTGCGGTAAACGTAGTCGGCTAGAGCGCTCACTGATGTTTCGTCGCTGACGTCGGTTTGGATTCCGGTCACTGGGCCGAGTGCGGCTAGTTCTTTGACCGCATCGTCGATAGCGGACTGTTCAATGTCGGCGATCACCACTGTGGCGCCGCGGCGCAAAAGTGCCCCCACGATGCCTTTACCGATCCCGCCTGCTCCGCCGGTTACGACTGCCACGCACTCCGCAATGTCGATATCGGCGATGCTGCCGTTAGAACCGGTCATGCCACCTCCTGGACCTGGTTGAGCGGGTTCATGCCGGGGCAGCCCTTGGCGCGTTCGGGGATTTCTGAGTAGTCGATGGGAGTCGCCACGAACTCCTTGGTCGGGCAGTACTTCTCAGCGAGGGGTGCGAGCGCGTCGAGATCGAACTTGTAGACCTTGGCTGCGTTTTCGGTGAGGATCGCGGTGGTCTCCTCGGGTGTCATCCGGGCGAAGGTGAGCCGCAGGTGTTCACGGGTGTGCGGGTAGGACCCTTCGATATGGGGGTAGTCCGAGCCCCACATGATCCGGTCAACGCCGATCGAGCGGACGATTTCGGTTTCGGCGGGGCGCAGGAAGGATGCGCCTATGTAGCACTGCCGGTTGAAATACTCCGCGGGTGTGAGCGACATCTTGGCCACGGCTTGCCCGCCGAAGATCGACTCGGAGCCGTAGCGTGAGTGCTTCATCCGGTGGTAGAAGCTGTCGAGTTTGCTCAGTGTGTCGGGCACCCAGGACGTGCCGGTTTCGGTGATGACGTAGTTCAAGTCGGGATAGCGTTCGAACACTCCCGAGAACATGAGGTGCCACAGCGCCCGTTGGGTCCACCACTGCACTTCGAGCATGAACATCGCCAGCGAGGCCGGAAAATAGTTGCCGAAGTTTGGTGTGGCACTGCCGGCGTGGTGGTTGAGTGGCAGCCCAACTGCCGCGGCCGCGGCCCAGATCGGTTCGTAAGTATCTGAGTAGAGGGGCTCGAAGGGCGAATCCGGTGGTGCCCCGGGCACTAGAATCCCGCCTCGGAGTCCCTGTTCGGCGGCCCATTCGATTTCTTTGACCGAGCCTTCGACGTCGCCGAGGAAGATTTGGATGATCCCGGCTCGGCGTTCGGGAGCTTCGCTGACGAAGTCGGCGAGCCAGCGGTTGTGCGCTCGCAGCCCTGCCCAGCGGTGCTCGAAGTTGTCAGAATAGGGAGGGGCCTCAAATGAGGTTGCTGCGGGTGGTGCGAACGGCGGTTGGGTATTGGGGAACAGGACTGCGGCGATGACGCCGTCTGCTTGCTGTTCCTCCAGGCGTTTGGCCGATGATGAGTTGCGGTACGAGAACACTTCGGGGTCGCCGTCCACCCCGACTTCGAGCGGTGTCCGTTCCATGTCTTTGAAGAGCTCTTTGCGCGCCTCGTTGTCCTGCTGCATGAATTTGGCCCAGTCGTCGAACTCGTCGAGGTACTCGGCGTCGAGGTACTCGCGGTAGCTCCAAAGACCTGCTCCGCAGTGCGTGTCCGCGCTGATGACTGTGTGGTGTTCTTTGTGGTGTTCTTTGCTCACCGTTCCAGTTTGGCGCGTGTTCGTCAGTCTTGCGAAACGAGGCTGGCTTTGTGGCGCAACCCGTCGCGGTCGTTGCGGTCGAGGCGGTCCTTCAGAGAGCGGATCTTGTCGCTTGCGGTGGTGGGGAAGAAGAACGGCATGAGCGCGTGTGTGAAAGCAGCGAGTGCCGCCACCACTAGTTGCCGGCCGACACCGAAGGCGATACCGAAGTGCTGGCCGTACGTCTCGCCGTTGGCGTGAGGATGCGCGGTAAACGGATTTTGAGCCATGTGCATGACATTACGGCAATGGTTGTCGAAAATCCTCCCGATCCAAGGAGTTACGTCCGCGTCTTTTTTGTCGGGCAGCCCAGCGACTACCCTCGCATGGGTCGGGGTGACGCCGGGTACACCGAGGAAGGAAATCGTGTCGGAAACAGTCGGTTATATAGGGCTGGGAGACATGGGCGGCTCCATGTCTGAATCCATCGCCGCTTCCTATGACTTAGTTGTCTTTGATCTCAGCGAAGCCGCCATCGCCAAGTTGGTAGAGAAAGGTGCACGGGCAGCGACCTCCGGCGCGGCGCTGGCTGCACAGTGCGCGCACATCAGCATCTGCGTACCCGACGATGCGGCTGTCATGGACGTGGTCTCAGGTACTGACGGAATCCTGGCTTCGTGTCGACCGGGTACCTCTATCGCGGTGCACTCGACCGTTCACCCCGACACGATTCGGGATCTTCACGTTTTGGCCGCGGAGCGTGATGTGACCTTGTTTGACGCGGGTGTTGCGGGTGGGTCTTGGTCTGCTCGCGAAGGCGGCCTGGTGATCATGCTTGGTGTCCCCGCCGATGGGATCACTGAGTTGGCCCGGGCCGTGATCGACAAGTGCGCTGGGGCGGTGTTCGAAGGCGGTGGTATCGGTGCGGGAATGGCGATGAAAGTTGCCTTCAACGTAATGACCTATTTGCAGCAAGCTGCGCTTAGCGCGTCGCACCAGATTGTTGTCGGAGAGGGCAGCGACCCTGACATGTTGCTTGAGGCCTGGCGACACGTTGGTCAGTTAGGAACCTTGACCGAGCGTTTCTACCCGTTGGTTTCTATGCCACCCGAGGCGAAGGGAGGTCCGCTCGGTTCCTATCTTGCGACCACCATCGGGATCGCCGAAAAAGACCTTGACCTCGCCGTCAATCTGGGCCTTGAAAGCGGCCGCAGAATGCCGGTTGTGGAGGCTGTGCGCGATTCGATGCGTCTGGTGTACGGCATGCCGAAGAGTTGAACCGAAAGCCACATCAAACGAGACCAAAACAGAGAGGAACGATATGACCGACAACAGCAGCGACGAGAAATGGCAAATTGGGGCTGAAAAGCTAACCGACGTCTATCAGGGGATGGTGTCGGTGGTCCCCCCGGGCTTGATGGACTTTTCCGACATTATGACCAGAGACCTCTTTGGGGGGATTTGGACCCGAGAACAGCTCGATGTGGCACAGCGGCGGCTGATCGTGATGGGCGCAATCGCCGCTATCGGCGGCCCCAATACTTGGAAGCTGCAATGCAAGTCTGCGCTCAAACGGGGCGAGTTGACCGAGGAGCAGGTACGAGAGGTGTTGATTCAGGCCACCCCCTATGTCGGTTATCCGAGAGCAGCGGAGTTGGTGGGAACAACCGAGGAAGCGATTAGCGAGTGCCGTCGAGAAGCGACCGATGCAGAGGCTGCCCCCGACGCGGGTGACGAGACGAACTGATGGGGGCGATCACCGCGCCGGATGACTGGTCGTTCGGTGTCCAGTTACCGATCCAGACCCTCACGCGCACGTTGGTTGACCCTTGGGAAGACGAGGCGACCGTAGACGATCTCGTCGCCATCGCTCAGCGGTGTGACGACCGTGGTTTTGACTTTGTCGGAGTTTGCGATCATGTGGCGATTCCCGACAACGAATACGCCGCTCGGATGACCACAACCTGGTACGACACGGTTGCGACCCTGTCTTTTTTGGCTGCCCATACCCGCAATGTGCGGTTGCTGTCGGTTGTGTGGATCGCCGCATACCGGCACCCTCTACAGACCGCCAAGTCATTCGGCACGCTCGATCACCTCTCGGAGGGCCGCGCCATTCTTGGTGTTGGCGCTGGCCATGTTGAAGCCGAGTTCGAAGCGTTGGGCGTCGACTTTTCGACGAGGGGCAAGCGGCTCGATGAGACCCTCGATGCGGTGCGAGGCGCATTTGCTGACACCTATGTGAGTCACCACGGCGAGATGTATTCGTATTCTGACGTTGGTGTGGCGCCCCAGCCAAGCGGCGAGTTGCCGATCTGGATTGGTGGTATGGGGAAGGCGGCTTGGCGACGTACCGGCCGGATCGGCGATGGCTACATCCCGATGGGCAACGCCAAAGAGCAGTACCCCGAGATTTTGGAGACGATCGCGACCGCTGCTGAGTCTGCGGGTCGCTCCGGGGCTGGCTGCGACGTTGGCTACATGCCGCCGTGGACCTATTTACTTGGTGATGTTCCGCAAGGCGTGATGGCGTTGTCGGGGGGTACTGAAGCGTTGGCGCAAGACATCCGCGCGGCACGAGCGGTGGGGGCTAACACTTTCCATCTCAAGTTTCGGGCTCGTGACCTGCCGGAGTATCTCGAACAGATTGATGCTTTCGCGGAGCGGGTTGTGCCTATGGTCAACGAATCTTGAGACTCGCCACGCGGCGCTCAGTCTAAGAAGTTGGGGGGCCGGCCCTCGGCGCGGGCTTTGGTTGCTTCCTCGAAGTTCTTGGTGGTGAGTCGTACATACAACTGGGTGTGGCTTTCCATCTCGATCGCGGCTTGGAGGCTGTTGGTTTCCAACCCGGCCCACATGAGTCGTTTGGTGAGAGCCACCCCTTGGGTTGACCAACCGTTGATCTTGTCGGCGAGGTCCAGCGCTTCTTCAATCAGGCGGTCGTCGGGCACAGTGGCCGAAACGAGACCAATCTCGGCGGCTTCGGTGGCGCTGACGTCACGCCCGGAAAGCATCAACTCGAAGGCCCGAGTAGCGCCGATAGCCCGGGGAAGCAGGAACGAAAGCCCGAGTTCGTTGGCTGTCAGGCCGTTGTTGATGCCAGCCGCACGGAAATAGGCCGACTCGCCCGCGATACGGATGTCGGCTCCGAGCGTTAGGCACATGCCTCCGCCGATAGCGGCCCCGTTGATGGCTGCGATCACGGGTTTGTTCATCTTGCGCATGCGGGGAACGAGATCTGACAGCGTGGACATCGCCTTGGTGGCGATTCGGGTCAGGGTCATGCCTGCGATGTTGGGCGGTGGCATGGTGTCTCGGGTGTCGGCTCCGGAGCAGAAACCGGCGCCGGTCCCGGTGAGGATCACACAGGTCGTGTCGTTGTCTTCGTCGACTTGATCGAACGCTTCGCTGAGCGGGACCATCAACTCGAAAGCCATCGAGTTCATCCGCTCGGGACGGTTCATGCGAATAATGGTCGTGTGAGGCCTTGGAGATTCGATCTCGATTAGTTCGCTGTTATCGCTCATAGGCCAAGCTTGCCCGACAATGAGGCACCGCACAGAATCGTTGCGCGTCTACGATGCGGCCATGCCCGAAGACTTTCATCCAACGGCGGACGAACTGCTGGCCAACAACGCGGACTACGCCAAGACTTTTGACTTTCGGGGCATGTCGGTTGCGCCGGCACGTCGAGCCGCGATTGTGGCTTGCATGGATTCCCGCATGCCGATCTTCGGAATCCTGGGACTTGCCCGCGGTGAGGCCCACATTATTCGCAACGCTGGTGGGGTGGTCACCGATGATGTGATCCGCTCACTGTGTTTGTCGCAAAGGGCGATGGGCACCAAGGAGATCATCTTGATGCACCACACCGATTGCGGCTTACAAAAAGTGTCCGAAGACTCCTTCAAATCCGAACTGGAAGAGGAACTCGGGATACGTCCGCATTGGGCTGTCGAAGCCTTTGAGGATCCCTACGCCGACGTGCGCCAGTCGATTCAGCGGCTCTTGTTGTCGCCGTACATTCTAGAAAAGAACCACATCCGTGGCTTCGTCTACGACGTCACCACCGGCCTGCTTGAACCGGTGAACGTCTAGGGCCTGCGCTATTGGTTGTTGAGTTCGTGGGTTGGCAAAGCACTGGACACGGTGCCTAATCGCCCCGCATTCCTCGGCGCCGTTCTTTCTCCATCTCAATTTCCTCGGCGTAATCTTCGCTGGACTTGGGTGTCGTGGGCACCGAACGGCGGCGTGGACTCGATGGGCTGAGCAGATTCGCGAGGAATTTTTTAAGTCCCATTCAGTGACCCTAGCTCAGCGCAGCATGAGTCACCCTTTGTTGAGTTGATGCGCTATTCGAAAGGCGTTGGCTAACACCGTGAAGCCGGGGTTGAGACCTCCGTTGGTTGGGTGCAGCGAAGCGTCCGCGACGAACACGTTGGTGGTCTGATGGACCTTGCCGAAGCGGTCGGTTGCTCCGAGGTTCGGGTCATCGTGCATGCGGCAGGTGCCAGCGCCGTGCTCGCCGGCGGTGGTTGAGCGACTGTAGAACCAGCGAACCC
>JAKZTU010000228.1:0-3087 GCA_047516945.1 Acidimicrobiales bacterium | reverse complement strand
CGAAGGGGTCCGCGAAGTCCGTCCCAAGCAGGCACGGACTCCCCGCGGTCTCCGATCCGAGGGAATATCGCAGCCGATAGTCCTCGGCAAGCGGCGTATTTAGGGCCAGCAAGTCGGACGGCGGAGGCGTCAGTTCGAGACCGTCCAAGGTGTCTTCGTAGGACTCGAGGCGAACGTACTTGATGAGTTGCGTCACGCCGCCATCGCGTGAGGTTGGCCGTCCTTCCTTCCATCCCGCTGAATAGACAACCTTCTTTAGTCTCGCCAGCAGAATCGCATCGCAATAGTCGGCGACCTCCACCAGAATCCATCGCTGCTTACGACCGCTCTGCCGATTGAGGTCAATGACAGCATGGCCCGTAGTTCCCGAGCCCGCAAAGTAATCTAGAACTATCCCATCTCCTGACATAAAATTCGAAGCTCTAAGACAATCCGAAACAGCGTACACCGACTTCGGGAAATTAAACTTGTGGGATTCCCCAAACAAGTCGGACAGCAAGTTCGTTCCGTATTCTGCGGCCGAGTACTTCGACCTATCCCAAACAGTTTGCGGCAATAGTCCTTCGGCGTTCAACCTCCATTTTCGATATATGGCCTGCTTGCCCTCCACGTCTTCACGAGTCCGAAGATGTGCAATATTCTTGCGCGCCGTCTCCGCCGTAAAGTCCCAAATCCGCTCCCTTCCAGATCCGTCAATCGGCAATACTACCTCACCATCCGACATAGGCCGTTCTAGAACCTTCCAAGAACGAGAGGGTTCATCCCACTCCATGTCCGGAATCTTGATGCTACCGTCCGCCGTCGCATAGATCGGATAGAACTGCCGTGGCCGCTTGGTCCTATATGTGTTAGTTCCGCCGTGCTTTCGGAAGTTGGTCCATTCGAATGGACCAATCTCGTCATGCTCCTTGTACCGTGCCCTTTGAGATTCACTGTGTTCTAAGCGTCCAATCTTTGCAAATTCCGGCTGACCGTAGAACATTGCATATTCGTGACAAACAGAAAATCCAACCGTGCCCGTTCTACCTGCGGGATTGTTCTTTATGGCTACCGTACCCAACAATTCGTAAGTTGGCAGAGATGTTTCGAGCTGTGCCCGGAGGTAGTGGCTCTCAAAGTCATCTATCGTGATGCACAATATGGCGTCCTTAGCCATGACCGGGCGAGTAAGTGTGACCCTGCTGTCGATAAGTGACAACCAGGAGGAGTGACGGTACCCATTCTTGTACGATATTGGAGTTGCATCTGTATTGTATGGTGGGTCGATGTACACACACTTTACCTGCCCCTCAAACCGTGACCTCAAAAGGTTGAGTGCTTGAAAGTTCTCACCCAGGACCAACAGCCCATCGGTCTGTTCGTCTATCGGCCCTGCGTCCGACAGATCCGCCAGCAGCCGGTCTTTGAATTCGGAGTCAAAATGCCGAGTGTCCAGCACGAGACTGGGGTTCGCGCTTAGAAAAGCCGTGCTCAAGGGGTCGCTATAGCTCTCCCCTCCGTTGCCTAGATCGCCGATGATATCGTCGATCGCGAACAACTCTACCCACTCCTCCCGCTGCGCCGTGTTGGCCGCTATCTCCGGATAGAGCGCTTTGGGCACACGGTCCATCGTGACGCACCATTTGGTATCCAAGACGAACTTTTTCTTGAGCCAGAGCCGTTTCTGGAAGTCTTCCAATTGCGACAGGAATGCGATGATCTTTTCGGCCACGAAACGGATCGTGCGCACGCGGGCGAGCGCTCGGCGCAGGCGTGCCGCATCGCCGAGTGCCAGATCGTCGAGGTTCAGCACCTCGTTTTTCAGGTAGAGATCCAGTTCCCGGCGCAGGAAGGCACCCAGATTCTTGTGTATGAAATAGTCGAACGTATTCTTCGCCGTGTAGCGTTCGAGGTGCTTCGCCAACACGGTACGCTCCTTGTTGGCATCCGTCGGCGCAAGTGCGGCCAGGAATGCCCGCCAAGCAGGGTCCAGGGCCTTGTCACCGAGGACGCGATCCGTCGATACCGCATTGATCCGGCTTTGCTGGCGATTGCCATTGCCCGGGAACGCCTTCTTTTCGCCGTCCGCCAACGGCCGGTGTTCGAATCGCACGACTAGATCGTCGCCTTCGACGGACACGGGCTGTGTTCCCGCCAGCAGGAAGCGTCGCTGCCTGCCGGGGGCTTCCTTGACGTTGTCCTTCTCGATGTCGGCGGCTGCGACTTCGAAGCGGACGCGCCGCCTTTCGCCACCCACCGTGAAGGCGTAGGAAGCGTAGCTCTCCGTCGTCTTGACGTAGTATTGGTCCGCGTTCGCCCAGTGTAACTTCACCTCCTCGCCGTCGTAGGGGATGAGGTAGGCCGAGTTGCCGCTTCCCGAGTACCGGCGCAGCGACATGAAATCGCCTTCCGAGTAGTAGCGCGCGAAGAAATTGGCCAGGTGGCCGTAGACATCCGCCTCGGATTCGGCATCCGCCTGCGCCTCGGCCAATTGCCTGCGCAATTCCTTGACCTTGCCGGTCTCCTCCGGATCGGCAACACCGATGTCCAAGGCCGTCTGGCGGGTGATGGCAAGTGCCTTCTCCAGCTCGGTACGATCCTCGGCCGAGATGCTCCGGAGTTGGTCTTGCACCTGCGGCAGAAGATCGGTGTCGAGAAACGCCGCGATCTCCGCCGACTTCATGTTCATTATCCGGTACAGGCCGAAATCCAGGTCGCCCCGGTCGAGCTGGAACATCTCGCGCAGCAGATCTCTAAGCCGAGCGAGCTTTTCCTCTGAGCCTGGCGCCGGTTGCGCGTCGCTGTCGATCTCTGGTTGAGGGTCGTTGCTCATCGTCAGGGTTGCCGGAAACTCGTGGAAGGCATGGGAAATCCGTTGTCCCCGATCAGATCCTACAGCACGGAACAGGCCGAATCGGTGTCCTGCCGAGAAGATATGTTCCTCGCGTCAGTTCGGCAAGCACCTATTCAGCACAAGACCATCCACGGGCCGCCAAGTCCAACCGGGCCGGCCGCAGGCGCGTGGGATCGCGGTTGCCCTCACCTCACACTCTGGTTTCGATACTCCGGTGTCCGTATTGAAGAGGCGAAGTGTAACGTCCACGCAAC
>JAKZTU010000227.1:0-23069 GCA_047516945.1 Acidimicrobiales bacterium | reverse complement strand
CGCTCATGTCTCCTCCAACAAAGGGCCGTATGCCAACGTTCCCAACAGAGCATTGACTACCCCGAAACCGGCCAATAACCCAAGCCAGGCCCAGCCATCGACGGCGAGGACTCCGAGTGCATCGTCGAATGCTCTCGAAGCAGCGATCAGTACAGGTGCCAGCACCGGCAAAAGCAAGATTGGCAACACCGTCTCGCGGGCCTTGACACCAGCCACCAGCGCGCCAAGAAGCGTGCCGCTCGCCGCGATCCCAAGGGTTGCCACCGCGCAGGTAGCAAGTAACAGCGGCAGCGACTCAACGGTGGCGCCGTAGAACACCAACACACCACCCACCATAAGAACCTCAACTCCCAGAATCTGCACGGCTATCGCGAGAGCCTTTCCGGCAAATACTGCCGAGGGTTCAATGCCTGAGAGCAACAATGCGCGGCGGGCCCCATCGGATGTCTCAATGGCGGTCGATCGCTGAACAGCAACGACTGTCACAAACAAGACCGTCAACCAGAACAGGCCCGAAGTGGCTGCGGTGAGGACTCCACGGTTGGCATCCAGAGCAAATCCAAAAAGCACAAGAACAGTTAGTGCAAACGGCACGACCTGGCTCAAAGTGACGCGTGAACGCCATTCGATTCGAAGATCTTTGTTGGTCACAAGCCAGATGTCAGAAAACATCAACTCTCCCGTTTGCTCTTCACACTGGGCACGTCGGCCACACTCACCATGTTGACCACATCGGTGGTGATAGTTCCGCCAACAACCGTGACGCGGCGCGTGGCTAGATCAAGCGTGCGATCAAGTTCGTGGGACGCTACCAGCACGGTGGCACCGTCGGCCGCCGCTTCCGAAACGAGTCCGTCGACAAGGTCTCGACCCCCTTGATCAAGCCCAGCGTGAGGCTCATCAAGCAACCACAACTCGGGTCGACGAAGAGCCACCTCGGCCAGCGCCACCCGCCGCCGTTGACCCGCCGAAAGCTGGCCCACGACTACGTTGTGCAAACGCGCAGAAACACCAAGACGATCAAGAGCAGACTCCACCGCTTCAAGCTCAATACGCGATGCCTTCGCGAAAAATTGAAGATTCTCCAAAACCGTCAGGTCGTCGTAGAGGGCGGTGTCGTGCCCTAGAAGACCTACCGACCGACGAACCGCAGGGCGAGATTTACAAAGATCGTGACCCAACACGACCGCGCTCCCCGAGTGCGGGCGCAAAAGCCCGGCACAGAAACGTAGCAAAGTCGATTTTCCGGCTCCGTTGGGACCCTGAAGCAACACGACCTCAGCTACGTTGACCTCAAGGTTGACCCCAGAAAGGGCCGGAAAGCGGCCAAGCAACACGACCGCATCACGCAACGCAACGATGGACACAACAAGACGCTACCGGCTGATACCGCTGGCGGCTGAGCCTCATAGCCCTTCACGACCGCCCCCACAGCCCTTCGCGAAGGCGTAGCCTTCCGGCAATGAAAGTGCTGCTTTGCATCGTGCTCGGCGCGGCTGTGTTCACTACCGCATGTTCCAGTGACACTGTCGAACCGTTCGCTTTGGAAGATCCCGCCGAGTTCGTTTCGGAAAGGCTTGACGCGGAGGAAGGGGAACCTGCCGACCCGTCGGAATCAAGCGCCACAACAATCCCTGAACAAGCATCATCGATCCCCGCCCAAATTCCCGGCTCAGTGATCAATCAATTCTCGCTCAACGTCGGCGACTGCTTCAACCGCTTGGAAAATCTCGCTGCCGGACAATCGGTCGTCATCACCAGCCTCATCAGTTGCGCAGAGCCTCACGATCACCAGATCTACCACCTCCTCAACTATCCGGCCCCGCACCCGTCTATCTATCCCGGCGACGATGTCATGAGTGATTTCGCCGTCCAGTCCTGCTACCGCCAGTTCGCGCAGTGGGTAGGCAACGACTACGAGACATCCGAACTAGACATCGGTGTGATCACGCCGCCACAGTCAAGCTTCGAGGACGACGTCGCCCGCTACCGTTCAATCCACTGCTGGATCGAACGGTCCGACGGAGAACCCCTGCTCGGTGACGCCTACCAGTCGGGTTGGTAACCAGTAATCCGCAGGATGTAGAAGTTGTCGATCTGACACGGCTAGTGTTGGGCCACCAGCTCACTTGTGTACGCAGTTTGGAGGATGGACATGACAATTTGGATTTTGATACTGGCCGTGATTATCGGTCTAATAGCTGGTGTTATCCGCCGCGGCGACTTCCCGACAATCTTCAATACCCAGATCTACCATCCAGAGTTTCTTGTCTCATCGGCCATCTGTGCATTCTTCGTGAGCGTGACCGACATAGATTCCGACGGTGTCATAGCTTTCGTTGCCCTCGTCGGTGCCTTTGCTTTCACCATCATGAACCTTCACCTTGTCGGCATGGTCATCCTTTCGATTGGTCTTGCGCTCAACCTGTTCGTTTTCATACTCAACTTCGAGACGCCCGTTCGGCTGAATGCCCTGGTGGAGGCCCAGATCGTCACAGCCGAAGAGCTCGAACGGGGCGTCACCATCTCAGGGCATGTCGAAGCTGCCGACGACGACTCCGTCCTCGACTTCTTGGGTGATACCTTCCCGATTCGTTGGAGCGAACAGGTTGTCTCGATCGGCGACCTGATTTTCTTGGTTGGCTTGGCCAACGTGACAGGCAACCTGATGCTTGGCAATCAACGGCGGCGCTACACATACAGCCAGTTCTTCCAGAGCGATGAGTCCATTGAAACTGAACTTGAAGATGAGGAGGCCGAAAACCACATCGAAGTGGATCTCGAAACTCCAGAGTCACCGACCGTTTATCCCGAGTCGGCCCCGACCGCTCAACAGCCTCAACAGCCGTGGTCCGAACCACCATGGAACCCCTCACCCTGAGATTCGATGAGCGAGTCCGCGGTCTCAGTGACCACGGTCGAGCAGCAAAGCTAGGCCGGTCCATGATTGAGGGATTGCGCCGAGCCCGTTACCACTGTCGCCGTCCCAATACTCGGCGAGGCCCGAAACCATCGCTCCTCTAATCGTGCAGGTCCGGATGAGTTCTGCCGTGGAAGATTTCCCGGCGGAAGCCCGATCAACCGCCAACCACAGCAAATAGCTGATCTGCGGCCAAACCGGTCCGCGCCAATAGGCGGTCGGGTCGTAGGTCGGCTCCTCGGCGTGAACCCCGCGGGGACCATATGTGGCGCAATAGGCGTCTGGATTGGATAGTTCTTCGATCACCCGCTGACAGGCCACATCACTGCGACTCACCAGCAGAGGCAACAAACCGTCGGCTGTGCGGGTACGCCCCGAGCCGCTACTCAAGGTGCCGGCATCAACCCAAGTACGGCGCTGCGCGTCAAACCGTTGGTCGAGCGCTTCGGCCAGTTCAAAAGCACCGACTTCAAGGTCCCGATCAGAAGTCACCGTCGCCAACTCTGCGGCATTGAACGCTACGAGCGCATTGAATCCACACGGAGCCACAGCACAGTCCGGATTGGCTAAAGGCTCTCCGCTAGAACCCCGCTCGACACGGGCAAGCAGGTGGTTCTTGAGTTCCCTCCAGCGCTCGGGATCGAAAGGCTCCGGGTTTGTTAGATCATCCCAACGAGGCGAGTCGTCGCAGCCTGTTTCCCAAGGATGCACCACCTCGATCAAACCCGACTCACGGTGACGAACACGTCGATGAAGAAGGAAGCGAAGCCCCCGATCAGCTCGATCCAACAAATCCTCGGGAACGGTAACCCCGGCCCTGGAAAGTCTTGCGATCACATGCCCGTACATCGGCGGCTGAGAAATCGACGACGCCCCCCTACGACCCCACAATTCAACGGATCGTTGTGGGTCCAACTGATAACCCATGTGAGGCACGAACCCGCTGTCGTCGATGGTTGATACGGCCGACTTGAGTTCAACAACCGCACGCTCGTCGTCACCAAGGGCGTGCCAGATCAAGCTGTGGAAGCAACTGTCCCAGAGCCACATCCATGGGTAGGTGACTGGGTTGGGCGCGGTATAACCGAGCGGTACCCAGGCCTGTTCCATGACTGACGCGACCGCTTCTCGAAGCTCGTCTGAGGTGGGGTTTGTTGGTTCAGCGGGCATCGTGTCGGGCATGGCTCGGTGTGCGTTCGTCTCGTTTCGGCTGGGAATGGCCGATGGGGTGTCTGTTGTGGCCCGCAACTGGCAGCGAGCGATCGAGCAGTTGGGGTTCGAGGTCATCACCGTTGCCGGCGAAGGACCCGTCGACCGGACAGTACCCGGCTTATCGATTACGGCAACAGACCCACCATCATCTACAGAATTGATCGAAGCGCTAGCCGAAGCGGATCTTGTTGTCGTTGAGAATCTCTGCACCATTCCGCTCAACCTCTTGGCGGCTCGGGTAACCGCAGCGGTGTTGCGGGGTCGGCCCACGATAATGCACCACCATGACCCGCCGTGGCAGCGAGAGCGTTTCGCGCATATCAGCGAGTTACCGATCGACGATGGGGCCTGGCGCCACGTCACAATCAACCGCCTGACCAAAAAACAGATGCAGAGTCGGGGTTTTGAGGCGACTTGCATATACAACGGGTTTTCGACCGCTAGCGGAGTCGGCGATCGTTCAGGAGTGCGCCGTCGACTGGAGGTGAGCGAAAGCGACCTTCTGATAGCCCATCCAGTTCGGGCTATCCCACGCAAGAATGTCGCACGCGCCATAGCTCTGTGTGAGGAGTTGGGAGGCGTGTACTGGCTATGGGGGCGAGCCGAAGACGGCTACGACGACGAACTCAAACGACTGCTTTGCGGCGCTGCGTGCCGCGTGGTGCACGGCACCACCAAAGAATCGGCGGTCGATCTCTACCGAGCCGCCGACGCAGTGGTGTTTCCTTCGACCTGGGAAGGATTCGGCAACCCCCCAGTGGAGGCATCGATTCACCGCGTGCCCGTTGCTGTTGCGAACTACCCTGTGGCCGCCGAACTTCGTGCGCTTGGCTTTGAGTGGTTTCCCACTGACGATGCCGAACCACTCAGAACCGCGTTAAGGGTTGGTGACAACGACAGAATCGAGCGAAACCGCAAAGTCGCGATCAAACATTTATCGCTGCCCGTGATGACCGAGGCGATTGCCGCGCTGCTGGCTGACGCCGGCTGGCTACCGTGAACAGTAATGGCACCCAAAGAAGCAACTGACCCAGTACTTGTGCAGCGTGCCCGCGCTGCCCGCTGGGCCGGTCGGGGCCAGCGCCTCGGCTACCTCCTGTTCGCACTTTCCATCGTGGTGTTTGTCTTCGGGTTGATCACTGGCTTTAGCGACGGCGTTTCACGGATTGTTATTGCCGGCGTGATTGCGGGTTCGATCGTTCTCGCCCCGGCGATCATCACCGGATACGCCGTCAAGGCCGCCATCCGCGACGACATCGAACACGGCAGACCGGTTTAGCTGAACCGCCCGCCTTCGCTGGCAGGCGGCGTGATGTCGATCGGTTCGGTAGGAAGTTCACCAGCAATGATCTCGGGAAGAAATCGCCGCAACCAAAAAGGCACGGTTGGCATGTCGCTATCGAGAAGTTCCTCCAGTGTCCACCATTCGGCACCCAAAAACGCTGCCGCCTCAAGCGCCTCAAGGCCCTTGGGTCGATATTCGCCACCGTCGCACCACGCGACATGAATGTGGTCGTCGGATTCAAAATGGTACCCACCGAAGTCGTATTCAGTCTGTTGAACCCAGACGCATGGTCCCATCTCGACATCGGGAATTCCGGTCTCCTCATACAGTTCCCGTAGCGCGGCCGTGCCAGAGTCCTCACCCCAACCCATCCCTCCGCCGGGGATTTCCAGCCACTCCGGTTTGCGTGGGTCGATTGGATCTTCGGCTCGGATCAAAAAGATGCGGCCTGCTCGATCAAGCAGTACGCAGCGAGCGGCGGGACGGCGAAGCGTAAACGGCACCAGCGGAATCCTAATGGGACAGAAGCACGTGAGCATATGTCTGCACCTGCGCGGGTCCCGCGATAACATCTCATCCGATGCGACTTGAGTGGTGGTTACCGGTAATGCTCGCGACGGGAATGTTGATCGGGTATTACGCCTTACAGAACGATCCCGCGCCTCCCGCGACGACCCCCCCTACAACAAGTTCAACCTCGACCACAACCACCACCACTACGACTACTACGACCACTACGACAGTGGCACGCGCCCCAGCGACCACCGCCACAACCACAGCAGCTCCCGTCGTAACCGCAGCTCCCGTCGTAACCGCAGCTCCCAGTACCGCTGCGGCATCGACGACCACCGCGGCACCTACTACCACCGCCCCCGAATATCCAACCACCGAGCCGGGCGAGTACCCGACTACCCGTCCAACATCGCCTCCCGTCACTTACCCCGAAACCGGTGACAACGACGACGAGACCGACGAGACAGACTCGGCCTGACGCGCGGGAATCAGAGGCTGCCGATCAGGTCACCGGCGGTGCCAACGACCCGCCAAGAGTCGCAACCGACAAGGACGGTCAGATCGTTGAGCGCATGTCGCAAACCCTCAACGACGCTGTCGCGGTCATGGCCCGATTCAGAAAACGCCCCTTTGACCAACAGCACGCCCGCCTGACGATCCGTCTTCAGGTCTACTCGGCCGACAATTTGGTCACCCAACAGAAAAGGCAGGACGTAGTAGCCGTAGATCCGCTTCGCCGCGGGCGTGTAGATCTCAATCTTGTACTCAAAGTCGAACAAACGAAGCCCGCGTTCGCGACACCACACCACAGGATCAAACGGCGACAGCAAGGTACAGGCCTCGATCGAGCGGCGAGCAACCGCCTCGGTATGCAACAACGCAGGCCGGTTCCAACCCTCAACGTCGGCCTCTGCTAGTCGCCCGTCCTCAACCAGTTCTGCTACGCGGGTCTTGGCGGGGACTTTGGGTAGTCGGTAGTAATCAACGAGATCGGAAGCTGTGGCCACACCGAAACTCGACGCTGCACGCATCAGTAAATCGCGGTGCGCTTCGTGCTCGCTTGGTGTGGGAAGCGCAAGGATTTCTTTGGGCACAATCCGATCAAGGAGATCGAACTCCTTAACGAATCCGGGGCGGCGACGAATGCCAACCTCGCCGATACGAAAGAGCCAGTCCAAAGCGATCGATCCGTCGGAGCGGTCACCCCACCATTCGCCGCTGCGTCGACGCGGTTCCCGAAGTTCTTTGGGGGCAAGGGGACTCTCTCTCACCTGCTCAAGAACTTCTTCGATATAGCCCGGATCCTCACGAGCCAACGCCGCAAGCCGGCCCCACGTGTCACCTCTGCGAGCCCGCTCCTTCTGCCAGCGCAACAGCGGTTCATCGTTTACCGGCACCAGCGACGCTTCATGACTCCACGCCTCAAACCACTCGTCATCACGGTAGGCGATCTCATCAAGCAACTCTGGTCGGTATGGCCCGAGGCGCGAGAAAGGGGGCATGTACTGGGTGCGTATCACGACCGGAACCGAGTCGAGTTGTAACAAGTTGAGTTCAGACATCACCCTCCGCAGATGACGCCGATCGACTCTTCCGGTTGGGCGCGGGCTCTGAAAACCTTGAGCAGCTAAGGCAATCCGGCGCGCTCGTGCTGCGGACAGCTTCACCGGTTTGCTCATGACGCAGACACCGGGTCTGTCATCCCGCTCCTGTTCGCTCCGCTCACCGGGCCGCTCGTGCCCGGGGGTCAGACAACAAAGTTCACCATGCGACCGGGGACCACGATTGACTTCCGCAGTTCCCTACCGTCCACATGGGCCAAGACGTTGGACTCAGCCAATGCAAGCTCAAGCACTGTCGCATCGCTGGCATCTACAGCCACAAATATCTTGGCCCGGAGTTTGCCGTTGACCTGAACAGGCAACTCGATCATCTCGTCGACCAAAAGGCGTGGATCGGCGATCGGAAACGTTGCTTGAGTAACCGAGCCAACCCCTCCGAGCCGCTGCCAGAGTTCTTCAGCCACATGAGGCACGAGGGGTGCCAGCATCCGCACCATTGCATCAGCAACTTCGCGCGGAGTCGCAGAATCACGCTTCGTCAACTCGTTGTTGAGTTCTGTGATCTTGGCGGTAGCGGTGTTGAAGCGAAGGCCGTCCATGTCGGCGCGGACTCCATCGATTGTCTTGTGCAGGATCCGGCGAAGCTCGTCATCCGGTTCGTCGTCGGCCACCAGAAGTTCGCCTGTTTGTTCATTGACTAGATTGCGCCAGACGCGCTGCAGCAGCCGATGAGAACCGACCACCGAACGTGTCTCCCAGGGTCGGTCCTGATCGATTGGACCCATCGACATTTCGTAGAGCCGCAGTGTGTCGGCCCCATAGACCTCGTACATGTCATCGGGTGTAACCGCGTTCTTCAACGACTTTCCCATCTTCCCGAACGCACGGGTGACTTCCACACCGTCGTGAGTGAAGCCCGTTTGGGGGGTGCCCGCAACTTCGTCAGCAGGCACGTAGGCACCCCGGTTGTCCTGATACGCGGCAGCCTGAATGTATCCCTGGTTGATGAGCCGTTTGAATGGTTCAGGACCCGACACATGACCGAGGTCGTAAAGAACCTTGTGCCAAAACCGGGCGTAGAGCAGATGCAACACCGCATGTTCCACGCCGCCCACATAGAGGTCAACGCCGCCAACACCGCCGGTGGGATCTGCCATCCAGTACCTCTCGACATCAGGATCGACCAAGGCGCGGTCGTTGTCAGGATCGAGATATCGCAGGTAATACCAGCATGAACCTGCCCAGTTGGGCATGGTGTTGAGTTCACGTCGGTACCTTTTTGGACCTTCGCCGTCATCCAGATCAAGTTCAACCTCGCGCCATTGCGTTACCCGCCCGAGGGGAGGTTCGGGTTCTGAGTCTTCATCTAGTGAGCGTGGTGCCCAATCCATGAGATCGGGCAGCAGCACCGGAAGGTCTTCATCGGGAACTGCACGTGGCAAACCGTCGTCACCATAGACAATCGGGAAGGGTTCGCCCCAGTAGCGCTGACGGCTGAACAGCCAGTCTCGCAACTTGTAGGTGACCGCGCCTTCACCTAGTCCCTGGTCTTGGAGCCACTCGATGATCGCAGCTATGGCTTCGGCTTTCTCCATCCCGTTGAGAAACCCGCTGTTGATCGCGGGGCCGTCGCCAACGTATGCCTGGCCAACAAAGTCAGCGGGTGGTTCAACAGTACGGATGATGTCCATGCCGTATTTTTCAGCGAATTCCCAGTCGCGTTGATCCTCGCCCGGCACACCCATAACCGCGCCTGTGCCGTAGCCCATCAAGGCATAGTCGGCGATAAAGATCGGAATCTCCCGCCCGTCAACGGGGACCGAACAGCTTGTCCCGATGAAGACACCGGTCTTGTCCTTGTTGTCCTGCCGGTCGAAGTTGGTCATCTCAGCAACACGTTCGCGGTAGGCCGAGACCGCCGCGCGCGGGTTCGCGAAGCCACCGCTGAGACGTTCGTCGGTGCCCGCGGGCCACTCGTCAGCGGTCAGTTCGTCAACTAATGGATGCTCTGGCGCGAGAACCATGAACGTTGTGCCATAGACAGTGTCAGGCCGGGTAGTAAATACCCGGATAGGTCCGAAGTCGATGTATGCACCGAGGCTGCGCCCGATCCAGTTGCGCTGCATCGTCTTGATCGAATCGCTCCAATCGAGCAGATCCAGATCATCCAACAGCCGATCCGCGTATGCGGTGATCCGCATCATCCATTGCTTCAACGGTCGCTGGAAGACAGCGAAATTGCCCCGTTCCGACCGACCTTCCGCGGTCACCTCTTCGTTGGAAAGCACCGTGCCGAGCCCGGGACACCAGTTGACGGGCGCTTCGTCCACATAAGCGAGCCGATACTGAGACAAGATCCGACGGCGCGCCGACTGATCGGCGTGCGCCCAGTCTTCGCCGCCTTTCGGAGCGCGGCTTGCCGAATCGAACTCGCTGATCAACTCGCTAATCGGGCGGGCACGTTGGCGGGACTCATCGAACCAGGCGTTGAAGAGTTCCAAGAAAATCCACTGGGTCCAGCGGTAGTAATCCGGGTCGGTGGTTGCAAAGGAGCGTCGCTCGTCGTGTCCAAGTCCCAATCGGTCGAGTTGGCGGGACATGTTGACGATGTTGCGCTCGGTGTTCTCTCGTGGGTGCTCGCCGGTTTGGCGGGCATGCTCTTCCGCGGGAAGACCAAAAGCGTCGAATCCCATCGTGTGCAGAACGTTGAACCCCGTCATCCGTTTGAAACGGGCGTACACGTCGGTGGCAATGAACCCGAGCGGGTGGCCGACATGCAGGCCCACTCCTGAGGGGTACGGAAACATGTCCATAATGAACAACTTCGGCCGATCAGCGAGCCCCGAAGGATCGGCCGACAGCGCTCCGCTGGGGTTCGGAGAGTGATAAGTCCCGTGCGTTCGCCAATACGCCTGCCAGCGAGTTTCGATGTCGTCAGCCATGCGCGCGTCGTAGCGGTGTGGCGGCAGGGTTTCAGGGCTCGACATGGCAACAGGCTACCGCTCGATGACCTTCGCTAGTTTCGCGATGTTATCTACGAGAATCGGTTCAGAATCACTCGCGTTTCATGATACGGTACGGTTCCACGATGCGGGACAATAGTTCCGTGGCTGCCACAGACCAAGCCACACCTCTAGGAGCCGTCCAAATGACCAACGACCCCAGCCCCGATCCCGTTGCCGACTCATCCTCCGCGGCTCCGGATGCGCCCGGTGAAGACAACGCATTCGACGAAGACATCGACGAAATTGATTTGAACGCCTTGAGCGACGAAGACTTGACGGCTCAGATGCACGACGATCTCTACGATGGGTTAGACGAGGAGATCGACGAGGGCACCCGCATTCTGCTAGGCCGAGGTTGGCCCGCAGACAAGGTCCTGAATGACGCTCTAGTCGAAGGCATGCGCATCGTAGGCATCGACTTTCGCGACGGCATCCTCTTCGTTCCCGAAGTCCTCCTGGCTGCCAAAGCAATGAAAGCGGGCATGGTGATCCTGCGCCCTCTGCTGGCAGAAACCGGAGTCGAGCCCATCGGCAGCATCGTGATCGGCACAGTCAAAGGTGACATCCACGACATCGGAAAAAACCTAGTCGGAATGATGCTCGAAGGCGCCGGATTCGAAGTGTTCGACCTCGGCATCAACACTGACGTCGACGAATTCCTCGCAGCAATCGAAGAACACAAGCCCAACATTTT
Source organism: Acidimicrobiales bacterium (assembly GCA_047516945.1). GTDB lineage: Bacteria > Actinomycetota > Acidimicrobiia > Acidimicrobiales > Aldehydirespiratoraceae > VXYK01. The sequence continues at coordinate 11,878 of JAKZTU010000227.1, read as the reverse complement.
AGGGATGTCCGCGCTGCTGACCACCACCATGCCCTACATGAAAGTGGTAATCGACACGCTCGTAGAAAGGGGCATGCGAGACGACTACATCATCATGGTCGGAGGAGCGCCCCTCAACGAGGAATTCGGCGAAGCGATCGGCGCGGACGCCTACTGTCGCGACGCCGCGGTAGCAGCCGAGGTCGCCTCGTCGCTAGTTCAAGCTCGCCGAGCAGCATGACCAACCCTGGTGACTCGGCAAACCCTGCGGGCACCAATACCGGTGCTCCTAAGGTGCTGATACTCGCCTGCGGTGCACTAGCCCGAGAGATCCGCGATATCTCCCGCCTCCATCAACTCGACAACGTCACGCTCGAGTGTCTCCCCGCTTCTCTTCACAACCGACCAGAGAACATCGGCAAAGCTGTCCGCCGGCGTTTGAAGCACTGCGAAGGCAAATACGAACGGATCCTGCTCGGGTACGCCGATTGCGGCACCGCAGGCGAACTCGTCGACATCTGTCACGAGTATCGGCAATCCGGCACCATGATCGAGATGATGCCCGGCGCCCACTGCTACCAGTTCTTCGCCGGTGGGCCGCGTTTCACCGCAATGCATGACAACGACCCAACCTCGTTCTACCTCACCGACTATCTCGTCAAGCACTTCGAGCGCATCATCATGGGCGGGTTGGGAATCGAAGCCCACCCCGAACTGCGCGACATGTACTTCGGCAACTACACCAAGCTGATCTACCTAGCCCAGACCGACGATCCGGTGCTCGACGAAAAGGCCCGCGCCGCAGCCAACCGGCTCAGTCTCGCCTACGAACGGCTCAGCACGGGATATGGCGAACTCGAAAGCCAGATCTTCGATCTCGCCCGCAAGCAGACAGCCTCGCTATGAGCAGACGACGCAGCCGCACCCCAGGAATCACGACCATCTACTGGCGCGATATTCCCGCCCAGATCACCGCCACCACAAACAACGGCCACAACAAAAAGATCATGCTCGAACCCCGTTTTCAGCACGCTATCGATCGCGCCGCGCACGTAGCCGGGTTGACCGAGACCCACAAATACATCGAACAATGGCGACGGGTCACCACCACCGTGCCCGGTGACGCCATCGCCGCCGGGCAATCCGCAGCCGATGGCATAGAGCGCGAGTACCACCGGCACCGGCTTGAGGCCTTAGTCACCAACGGTGGGCTCGAACCCCAAAACGAGAAAGAACTCCAACACAATGACTGAAACCGTCATCAGTTCCGCCACCAAAGAAGTGGTAATCGGTTTTGAACGGCCCTTCGTGATGATCGGTGAACGCATCAACCCCACAGGTCGCAAGTTGTTGGCCGAAGAAATGAAGAACGGGGACTTCAGCAGAGTTGAAGCCGATGCTATTGCCCAGGTTGAAGCCGGAGCGCACATGCTTGATGTCAACGCAGGTATCCCGCTGGCCGACGAACCGGCGCTGCTCAGCCAAGCCATCAAACTGGTGCAGTCGGTCACCGACGTCCCTCTCTCGATCGACTCCTCAATCATTGAAGCGCTGGAAGCCGGGATCGCTGTCTATGAAGGCAAACCACTGATCAACTCCGTCACCGGCGAAACAGAAGTCTTGGAACGGGTGCTTCCGCTGGTGGCCAAAGCAGGCGCGGCAGTGGTCGCAATCTCCAACGACGAAACCGGAATAAGCGAAGACCCCGATGTGCGATTCGAAGTAGCCCGCAAGATCGTGCACGCAGCCGCGGACTTCGGGATTCCCGCTTCCGACGTAGTAGTCGACCCGTTGGTGATGCCCATCGGCGCCATGGGCACTGCCGGCAGGCAGGTCTTCGCCCTGGTTCGTCGCCTACGCGATGAGTTGAAAGTCAACACCACCTGCGGCGCATCCAACGTCAGTTTCGGTTTGCCGAGCCGCCATGCCATCACCGGTACCTTTCTTGCTATGGGTATCGGCGCAGGCATGAGTTCAGCCATCATGAACCCGATGCATCCCGAAGTGAAGACGGCGGTCATGGCAGCCGATGTGCTCGCAGGTCACGACCGCGACTGTGCAGCATGGATTCGCGAATACCGCGCCCCGGCAATCGACGGAGAGGGACGAGGTCGGCGGCGCACCAACCGTCGAAGAATCGCCTGAATCTGCAATGGTCGCAGAACCTGCAACTGTGGATGGCGACGCCACCGTGATCTTCATGCCCTCGGGGATGAAGGTGACCGTGCCCGTCGGAACCACTGTGCTCGACGCTGCCCGCTCTACCGGGATCGACCTTGACTCCACTTGTGGGGGCCGCGGACTCTGCGGACGTTGCCAAGTCACCCCTTCGTTCGGCGAGTTTGCAAAGTGGAACATCACTTCCACTGCGCAGGCCCTGAACCCTTGGACTCAAAGCGAGGACAACTACAAGGGCCGCCGCGCAATCACATCGGGCAATCGCCTGGGATGCCAGGCAATCGTGCGATCAGGCGTGGTGATCGACGTACCGACCGACAGTCAGGTACACAGACCCGTGGTCCGCAAGAAGATCAACCTCGAAGGGCTCACGGTCGACCCGATGATCACCGCGCGCTATGTCGAAGTACCAAAGCAATCGCTCGGCGACGAACAAGCTCTATGCGACCTGCTCGCCGAATCACTCGAATCGGACTGGGGTATCGCCGAAGCCACAGTCGATGCCCGAGTGCTCCCCGACCTCGGTAGGACGATCACCGACAGCGAGCGAGGACTCACCGCAATCGTGCACCGAGACGGCACGGTGCTGGCCGTCCGACCCGGATTCGACGAGGCGGTCTACGGCGTCGCCATCGACGTCGGAAGCACCACAATTGCGGGTTATCTAGTGGACCTTGCTTCTGGTGATGTGGTTGCCCACGCCGGAGCCATGAACCCGCAAATCCGCTTCGGCGAAGACCTGATGAGCCGAGTCAGCTACGTGATGATGAACCCGGGCGGCGACCAAGAACTGACATCGGTGGTGCGGGGGGCACTCGATGCCTTGATTGACGACCTGGCCAACGAGATCAGCGAACCGAGCGAGGAGTTGCGAAACCGGATCCACGATCTGGTTGTAGTCGGCAACCCGGTTATGCACCATCTACTGTTGGGGATCGACCCAACCCCGCTCGGCGCTGCTCCGTTCACCCTCACCGTCAGCGCGCCGGTCGACATGAGAGCCGAGGAACTCGATCTGTCGCTTCGCTATGCGCGGGCCCATATCGGCCCTTGCATCGCCGGCCACGTCGGGGCTGACGCTTCGGCCGCGGTGCTCAACGAGCGAACACATCGCAGCGCCACACCACAACTGATGGTCGATGTCGGCACCAACGCCGAAATCGTGCTGGGAACGCGCTCAAAGACTTATGCGGCTTCATCGCCCACCGGACCCGCCTTCGAGGGTGCCCAAATATCGTGCGGTATGAGAGCCACAGCGGGAGCTATCGAGCGGATTCGCATCGACCGCAAGACGTTTGTGGCCCGCTACAAGGTGATCGGCTCTGATCTCTGGAGCGACGATCCCGACTTTGCAGCAGACGTCGCTCACCTCGACATTGCGGGCCTGTGCGGATCGGCGATCATCGAGGTAATCGGCGAAATGTTCCTGGCCGGTGTGTGCGACAGCAACGGGGTAATCCAAGGGTCGCTGGCAAAGCGCTCACCATACGTTGAGCCCGAAGAACGCACCTTTCGTTATGTGATTCGCTCAGGGCCGGCTCCACTGTTCATTACCCAAAACGATGTACGTCAGATCCAACTAGCCGGGGCTGCTCTGCGCGCCGGTATAGACTTGCTGATGGAGCACGCCGGAATTTCAGAAGTTAAAGACATTCGACTCGCTGGGGCTTTTGGTGCGCACATTGATCCTCTGTATGCGCTGGTATTGGGCCTGGTTCCTGACTGTCCGGTAAGTGCAGTGAAATCTGTCGGCAACTCCTCAGGCGCTGGAGCAGTGCGGATGTTGCTGTCGGCAGCACAACGCCACGAGATCGCCCAAACAGTGAGCCGCATCGAAAAGATCGAGACCGCAATTGAACCCCGCTTTCAGGAACTCTTCGTCGCGGCGATGGCCTTTCCTCACCAATCTGCGCCATCGGTCGAGTTGTCCAAGGTTGTTGACCTCCCTCAACGCCGACCTTCGACGGTTGCCGGACACCGCAACCGTCGGCGACGCACACCTGCAGCCAAAACTCCCAAAACGGAGGCAACATGACCGACACCCGACCCAGCACCGATTCTCAACCCAGCGCTGGCCAAAGGCGAGGGCGTCGCGGTGGCGGACGAGCCAGCCGACAAGCGGCACGAGCCGCCTCAACCGCCGAAACCGTGGCATATCTTGAGCGGAAACTCCCGCCAGTCGAGATGCTTGACGAAGAGGGCTTGGCCCAGATCGAAGCGAACGCCGAAACGATCCTCGCCGAGATAGGGGTCGCCTTTCAGGATTTCCCGTCGGCCATCGAATTGTGGCGCGACGCCGGCGCCGACATCGACGGCGACTTGGTCCGGTTTCCCCGCGGCATGTGCCGCGAGATTCTGACGCGCAGCGCTCCGGAGGTGTACACCCAACACGCCCGAAACCCAGAACGAAGCGTCAAAATCGGAGCCAACACCACAGTCTTCGCCCCCAACTACGGTTCGCCCTTTGTAACCGACCTCGACAACGGTAGGCGTTACGCAACGCTCACCGACTTCCAGAACGCAGTCAAGCTCACATATATGCTTCCCCACCTGCACCATTCCGGCGGCACGGTTTGCGAACCGGTGGATGTGGCCGTCAACAAGCGGCACCTCGACATGGTGTATTCCCACATCGCCTACAGCGACAAGCCCTACATGGGTTCGGTGACCGCAGCCGAACGGGCAGCCGACTCTATCGAGTTGTCGCGTATCGCTTTCGGCGGCGATCTCAACGACCGAACTGTGATGACGTCGCTGATCAACGCCTCGTCACCACTTCGCTGGGATTCCACCATGCTCGGCGCGGCCACCGAATACGCCCGGGCCAACCAAGCCGCCATCATCTCGCCCTTCATCCTCGCCGGAGCGATGTCGCCGGTGACAGTCGCCGCGTTGTGCACGCAAGCGCTGGCTGAGGCGCTCTCCGGAATGGCCTACTACCAGCTCGTACGTCCCGGAGCGCCGGTCATCTTCGGTACCTTCGCCTCCTCAATGTCGATGGCGACCGGCGCACCGACTTTCGGTACGCCAGAAGCAGGGCAAGCGATCAACGTAATGGCCGCGTTGGCCCGACGGGTCGGCGTGCCGTTTCGCTCCGGTGGCCAGTTCACGTCGTCCAAAGCACCCGATGCACAAGCGGCCTACGAGTCGGCATCGACCATCCTGCCCACGCTTGCAGCCGGTGTGAACTTCGTGCTCCATGCCGCAGGGTGGCTCGAAGGCGGACTGACCCTCGGCTACGAGAAACTGATTATGGACGCCGACCAACTCGGGATGATGGGCGTCTATGCCCGTGGCATCGACATGTCTGAAAACGGTCAGGCGATGGACGCTTTTTTCACGAATACCCACGGCGATCACTTCTTGGGGAATGCTCACACGCTGGCCAATTTCGAGGCCGCCTTCTACCGCTCCTCGATCGCCGACAACAACAGCTTCGAGCAATGGGAATCCGAAGGCAGTCTTAGCGCCGCGCAACGAGCCAACGCGCAGTGGAAGAAACTGTTGGCCGAATACGAACCGCCACCCCTCGACGAGACCATCGACACCGAATTACGCGAATTCATCGCCCGTCGCAAGTCCGAAATGCCCGACGCCGCCTACTAACCCCGTTCTGGCTAATCCCGTTCTAGAAGGGGATCAAGAAGAGTCGTAGACGCGGCGACGACGACCGATCAGGTTGGAGGCCACCGCCGAGGCCCGGGCCGGGTAGACAACAAACACCCTCTGCAGTTCCTTGGGCACAGGATCGCGGAACAACACACGCCAACTGATGTAGGCGACGATCAAACCGTGCGTCGTGACAAGCGCCCAAAAGAACGCCTGAGCCGAACTGAATGCCATAGCGGGCCCCACCACCAGCGGGCCGACCACCGCCCCGACGCCGTTGACCCGCACCAACGAAGCCGAAGCCGCGGTGAGCTGAGATTGGGGAAGCCAATCCGCGGTGTAGGCAATCGTCAGCGAATAAAGCGAGAAGGTCATCCCTCCGAGCCCGAACATCAGTGCAATGATCAGCCAAGACTTCGGGTCGATCAAAGCTAAACCGACACAGATAGCGGCGCCCGTGGCCGCCACCCACCACATAACCGAACGGCGACCGACCCGATCAGATATCCAACCAATAGGCCATTGCATGACGATCGAGCCAACCAACGGAGCGGCCAGAAACAAAGGGATCCGCGAATTGGGAATTTCGACTGTCACCGCATAGACCGCACCGAGTCCGATCAGAATCCCGGCTGACGTACCCACCCAGAATGCGCAGATCACCCCGGTGGGAACATTGCGAGCCAGTTCACGGGTCGACAACGGTTCGGGCACGCCGAGCGGCGGGTTGCTTGAAGCTGACAGGGTCACCGGAACCAAAGAAACGGAAACCAACAAAGAGGCGAGCACGAAGAGTTTGAAACCTCCGATGTCTGCTGTCTCCAGCAAGAACTGGCCGACGGTCATCCCGCCCATCGTCGCCACCATGTACATCGACAGCAGACGTCCACGGGTGGCGTTGGAGGCCATGTCATTGAGCCACGACTCCGCGACCACATACAGACCGGCCATACACATACCAGTCACGAACCTCATCAAAGACCACGACAGGGGCGAAATGATCAACACATGCACCAACGTGGAACCCGAGGCCAACGATGCCAGAGCCGCGAACACCCGGATGTGTCCTACCTGAGTGATGAGCCGCTCCGAATACAGACCACCGACAAAGAAGCCGCCAAAATAGCAAGCCATCACAACACCGATCTCGACCAGGGTGAACCCCTCGGTATCGGCACGGAGCCCCAACAGAGAACCCTGAAGGCCGTTGCCGGCCATCAACAAAGCGATCCCGAGCAACAAACCGCGAGCCGCCACCACCGGGTTGACCGAGATGAACGGGCCGCCCTCAATTCCCGCTTCGTCGTTCATGCCCGTTCCACCGGAATTGGAGTCGCGGGTAATTTGGCGTGAGGTTTCTTGACCGCGATCGCCTCAAGGCAGCCATAGACCAAATGGCGCACAACAAACTCCTGTCCCAAAGAGGCATAGTCAATTCCGGCCATCGCATAGCCGATGTTCTTGCGAAGTCTCGGCGAATAGCAAGCAGAAGTGAGCTGCCCTACCACGACATCATCGACACAGATTGCAAGGACCCGCGGCATAGCACCGTCGGTGAACGTGCCGAGGTTGGGGCCACTAATGTCGACACCAACCAAGCGCCGCGTCGGGCCCTCATCACGGATGCGACGCAAAGCGTCTTTACCGACAAAATCGTCGGGTTGCTCCAGGTCAACCATCCAGTCGTAACCGTTGGCCACTTCAAACGGGTTGGTGCTGTCGTCGATGTCGCACCCGAAAGCCAGCATTCCAGCTTCGATCCGTCGCACATGGTTGGGGGCGGCCGCCATGATCTCATGACGTTCGCCGGCACGCATGACGGTGTCCCACCACAGTTCCGCCGCCGCGTTGTCATCGCTGCGGGCACCGCACACGTACACCTCGTAACCCGAAAGCCCTCCCCAGCCGGTGCGCGAAACGACCAACTCCAGGGAGCCGTGACGAGTTTGAACCAGACGGTAGTACCCGAGGTCGAGAATTTCCTCGCCAAAAAGGTCGGCCATAACGGCGCCTGCTTGAGGACCTTGAATCTGCACCGGAGCCACATCGGGAACAGAGACCACAACGTCAAACTCCGCGGCAAGCACCAGACCCTGACACCAAAGGTGCACATCTGCATCAGCGGCACTAAGCCAGAACCGGTCCTCGTCGAGCCGCAGAATGACTGGATCACAGATTATTCCGCCGTCTGCGTTGGTCATGAAAGCATATTTGCACTGGCCAACCTCATGGCTCGACAGATCTCGTGGTACCAGCATCTGGGTGAACGCCATGGCGTCGGGACCGTGGATCTCAACTTGGCGTTGATAAGCCACGTCCCAAAGGGTGACTCCGTCGACGAGCGCCCAATACTCAGCCACAGGATCGCCGTAATGGAGCAGGTGATACATATGGTTGTAGACAGCCAACGCAGCCGAGTCCGGATCGGCGTGGCTGAGCGCGCGCCGCAAGTAAGGCGACTCCTCAATACGCGCGTATCGGGTCAAAGGCACGAGCCGCTCCTCACCACCGCGAAGCGTACCGAATAAAGCAGCACACACCTTGTTGCTGGCATACTTTCAGGCGGTATGTCCGACTACTCGGCCAGCAGCGATTCGGGGGCGATTCTTTTGCGTCGCGCACTGGTTCGACACGATTCGGACCAGGGGCGCAGATGGCTGGAGTTTCGTGACCCGGTAGCTCATTTCGTGGCCACCGAACTCAGCGACGTCGGCGCAACTATCGATGCCGTCGAAGCCGAGGCGAAGAGGGGGCTGTGGTTGGTTGGATTCCTCAGCTACGACGCGGCGCCGGCCTTCGACGACGCGCTTCGCAGTCTCCGTGACCCCGCCGTGCCGCTGGTTGCGTTCGCTGCTTTCAAAGAACCCCACCCGTCCAGAGGACCCGCTGGCCGTGCCTTTTCCACAACTGCGTGGACACCCAACCCAGAACAACCCACCTTCGAAGCCGCTGTGAAGTCGATCCGTGAACTGATCGCCGCGGGCAACACCTACCAGGTCAACTACACATTGAGGCTCCACAGTGATTTCTCTGGAGATCCCGAAGGCTTGTTCGCGGCGTTGTGCAGGGCGCAGCGAGCTGACCATCTCGCCTTTCTCGACTTTGGTGCAGTGGCTGTGTGCTCGGCTTCGCCTGAACAACTCATTTCTCGGCGCAACACGACCGTGGTGACTCGACCGATGAAAGGAACTAGACCTCGCCACCCGGACCCGATGATTGATCGTGAGTTGGCCAACGAACTCGTTCGCAGCGAAAAAGACCGCGCCGAAAACACGATGATCGTCGACATGGCCCGCAACGATCTTGGCCGCGTGGCTGACATCGGCAGCGTCCGAGTCGCAAAATTACACACCGTTGAGAGCTACCCGACCGTGCACCAGATGACTTCGACAGTCACCGCTGAGACCAACGCTTCGCTAAGTGAACTGCTAGCGGCGACATTCCCTGGAGCTTCCATCACCGGTGCTCCCAAAGTTGCTGCCAGCCGTGTCATCGCGGAGCTCGAAACCGAGCCGCGTGGGATCTACACGGGTTCAGTTGGCGTAGTCGAGCCGAGCGGGGACGCCGAGTTCAATATCGCCATTCGAACTGCCTGGATCGATCAACGGATCGGGCATGCCGTCTACGGCGTCGGGGGAGGCATCGTTTGGGATTCTCAGCCCACCGCAGAGTGGCACGAAGCTCACGACAAGGCCCGCGTGTTGCATCGAGCGACACGACCCTTTCGATTGCTTGAGACATTGGCGTGGGAGCCTGGCGCGGGACCGATCCTGCTTGATCGCCACCTCGTCCGGCTAACTGCGTGCGCCGAACATTTCGGCTTCGACATGGATCCGGGAGAAGTTCGACGCCGACTAGACGCAATTCGCGCTGACACAACTCAACGGGTGCGGATCCTGGTCTCGGCCGACGGTGCCATTGAAGTGCAAGTGGCGGAGATGTCGCCGCCTGCGGCGAACCCGGTTTGGCGCATCGCGGTGGACACGATGCCTGTGTCCACCGAAGACGAGTTCCTGCGCTTCAAGACGACCCGACGTGACCGCTACGAGCAAGCCCTCGCCCGTCACCGGAATGCCGATGACGTGTTGCTGTGGAACGAACGGGGCGAACTGACCGAAACGACGATCGCCAATTTGGTGCTGGAGCTCGATGGGGTTGCGATCACTCCAGCCGAATCCAGCGGTTTGTTGCCCGGTACTTTGCGAGCGGAGTTGTTAGCCAACCGTAGGATCCAAGAAGCAATAGTGACCATCGAAGACCTCGACCGAGCCGATTCGGTCTGGTTGATCAACTCAGTACGAGGCTGGATTCCGGCACGCGTGTTCGACAGGTCATCAGTCCCGGTTGTCAGTAGCGAGTGACCGGTCCGCTGTTCTGAGCGCTTCGGCAATACAGGATCGAGCACGGTCCGGGTCTTCGAGGGGGATCATGTGACCGACACCATCGAGCACTGTCACGTTCAGGGCGGGCACCGTGGCGGGAGGGTCGAATCCAGCGAGCAAGTCTTGAGCTGAGGTGACAGGCGTCATCTTGTCGTCACTTCCCAAGATGACCGAAACAGGACAAGCAACAGACGCCGCAGCGGTGACCGCCCCCGTGTAGCTTTGACACGCGGCCATGTCCGCAGCAAGCGCACCGTCGGGAGACACCTCAATCAACGCCCGCGACCCGCCTAACAGCCAGAACCCTGGGGAGGCGTGACGGCCAACATGGGCTCGGCTGCTGTATCCCCATGAAGTCATCAAACCACCGGCGTGCGGGATGTTGTTTTTTGCCGAGTCAAGAAGTTCGGGATGAACCGGCATCGCCGCGGCGGTGCCCAGCAGCACCAGCGAGCGCACCGCTGTGGGGTGACGCTTGGCCGTCTCCAAGGCGATGTAGGTGCCCATCGAGTGACCAACAACATGTGCTGAACCAAAGTCCAGCACATCGACCATTTCTGCGACCCAGTCAGCCATCTGTTCGATGCTCGCCAGAGGCGGACCGTCGCTTCCACCATGACCCGGCAAGTCGAGAGCCGCTAACCGGTAGCCGTGATGGGCCAGGAAGCGAGTCTGCAGATGCCAGACCGTTCGGTTCATGCCGGACCCGTGGAGCATGACCACTCCAGGGTCGCTGTGATCGCCTGCGTTGCCCCCATCGGCGTAACGAACCGTGCGACCGTCGTGTTTGATCTGCATCGTGTTCGTGCCCAGCCCCTTGCCTACCGCTGCGAGGCCCGCAAGGCCCGTGCCAGGTCATCGATAATGTCGCGAGGATCTTCGATTCCGACAGAGACCCGGATCAGGTCTTCGCTCACGCCCGCAGCCAGGAGATCCTGAGCTGAAAGCTGCTGATGAGTGGTGCTAGCGGGATGAAGAACCAGAGTCTTGGCATCGCCCACATTCGCCAGATGCGAAGCCAGCTTTACGGACTCGATGAACTTGCGGCCCCCTTGGCGACCACCTTTGATCCCAAAGCTGAGGATCGCACCGGCACCGTGCGGATATAGCCGCCGCGCTAGTTCTCGATCGGGGTGATCCGGGGCGCTGGGGTATTTGACCCACCCAACGGCATCATGGTTGACCAACATCTCGGTTACGGCCTCGGCGTTGCTTACATGCTTCTGCATTCGCAACGGCAACGTTTCAATGCCTTGAATCAACTGGAAGGCGTTGGCTGGACTCATCGCCGCGCCGAAATCACGCAGACCCTCGGCTCGTGCACGGGTGATGAACGCACCCGGCCCGAACTCATCTGCAAAGGAGATGCCGTGATATCCGACATAGGGTTCGGTCATGGTCTCGAAACGGCCTGACGCTTCCCAATCGAAACGTCCACCGTCGACTAGGACTCCTCCGAGCGCCACCCCGTGACCGCCGAGGAACTTGGTGACCGAGTGCATCACGATGTCTGCGCCGTGCTCTATGGGCCGGATCAAATAAGGCGTGGAGAAGGTTGAGTCGACCATGAGAGGCAGCCCGGCGTTGTGGGCTACCTCCGCAACAGCGCTGATGTCGAGCACTTCAATCCCGGGGTTGCCTAGCGTTTCTGCGAATACGAGCCGAGTGTCGTCGCCTATCGCAGCTTCAAACTGCTCGGGCTCGCGAGGATCGACAAAGGTGGCCGTGAT
>JAKZTU010000226.1:0-4613 GCA_047516945.1 Acidimicrobiales bacterium | reverse complement strand
CGGCAGTGTCGAAACCATCATCCTGAAACCGGGCGGTCGAGCAGTTGTCGGGCTTTCTCCCGGGCGGTGTCGAGTGTTTCGACAATTTGATCCGCAGGAACACGCCGGAGCACGTCGAGCGATTCAAGGCTGGCCGCGGGTGCGCCGCTGAGACCGGTCACTATGCAGTCCGTGCCGCTGGCTGCGGCCGTGTCGATCAGTTGTTCGATTACGAGGGCTGCACTGTCGTCGATGTAGTTGGTTTCGGAGAAATCAAGGATCACGACCTGGTGACCGACGATGTCATCGCCGATTATCCGCATCAGCTTGCTCGACGATGCGACGGTGTAGCTGCCGCGCAGCTTGACGAGTCCTACCCGAGCCGAATACGGGCTGATTCCGTGTTCGTCGGGATGTTCTTCGCGCAGGAATATTTGGTCCAGCAGGGGTACGGAGATGATGTTGTCGAGTTGGAGTCGTTCGAACTGCCGTGCTCCGATCATCCCCGACACGATCAAACCCACCGCGATCGCGGTGATCAGGTCCACGAACAGCGTGACCCCCAGGGTCGTGAGCATGATTAACAGGTGTTCACGCTGAACCCGGTGTATCCGTGCCAGGAATCGCCAGTCGATCATCTCCCAGCCGATAATGAACAACACACCGGTGAGCGCGGCATGCGGGATGAACTTGAGATAGTGCCCGAAGCCGAGCACCATCAATAGCAGTGCCAGCACCCGCATTAGAGTTGAGACCCGCGTCTTTCCGCCCATACGCATGTTGAGCATCGTTGTCGCGAAGGTCATATGACCGGGCAGGCCACCGGAGAGACCAGCGGCCACATTGCCCACCCCCAGGCTCAGAAGGCCTCGGTCTGGATCTTCGCGTGTGCGCGTCTGGGAATCGACGGCCAGCGACGACACGAGACCGCGCAAAGAACTGAGTAGAGCAATCGTGAGTGCCGGTACCAAAGCAGAAGCCAGGAAGCTGACCGACGTGCTCGGTCGCTGTAGTTGCGGAAGGCCGGTCGGAACCCCGTCGATTGTTGCCACGTCGGACAGGTATATGACACTGAGCAACGTGCCGGCGGTTAGACCGGCGAGCATTGCGGGCACCATTTGACGCAGTCTGCGCGGCCAGAAGAACGTGACGGTTGGCGTGACCCCCGCGATGATCAAGCTGGACGTGTCCAAGTCACTTAACGCGTCCGGCCATGTACGGATGGTGTTGACCGGTTTGGAGACCTTGATCGTTCCACCGAGAAACGCTTGAATCTGCGAGAGCACCAGCATCACTCCGATGCCCGACGTGAATCCAGCGATCACCGAGTAGGGCGTGTAGGAGATGTAGCTCCCGATCTTCGCCGCGCCGAACAGCATCTGCAGCAGACCCGCAAGGATCACAACGGTGAACGCCTCCGCTGCTGTGTCTGCGGTCGTGGCCAGGACAGTAGCCATGGCCACGGCCATAACGCTGCTGGTTGATGCCATTTGGGGGCGCTCGCGCCCAAACAAACCGACGAAGAGACCGACCGCGATAGCACCGTAGATTCCGCTGACAGCACCGAGCCCGGAGACCTCCCCGAAAGTAGCGGCGGCGGTGATCGAGACGACCGCGGCCATAAGGCCGCCGGTGACATCGCCACGAAATGTTTGTAGGTCGTAGCGCATCTCGCCCGAGGAGCTTAGTTGACCGGGAGGAATTCTCTATCGGTGCCGCTCATGCAAAGAACCTGGCGCATGGCGGTTCCTCCCGTCGGCTCAGGGTGTCGGTGTGAGTGTGTGGGTGCGCTCGATGTTGGCAACGATCGCGTCGCAAAGCTCTTGCCAGCGTGGGCGGGGAAGGTCGTGGCCCGTGTCGGGCAGCATCAACAGTCGAGAACTAGGGATGGCCCGAGCTGTGGCGATACCGCCGCTGGGCTTAACGAGCGGGTCTTTCATGCCATGGATAACCAGTGTCGGCACATGCACCTGAGCGAGTCTTTTGGTGCGGTCTCGACTGGCGCCGATGGCTGCCGCTTGGCGGGCAGTGCCCTTGGGTGTGAAGCTCCTTTGGGCCCCAGCGGTCGCTGTGATTCGGTGCCGCTCGGCGTCGAAATGGTCGCCGGAGATGGCCCGAAACATCTTTAGGGATTCGTCTACCGCGTTTTCGGGTGTTAGTTCGGGTCGTTTGCGAAACTGTCGGATAAGCGACAGGGCGATGCCACCGGATTTTCGATTTCCGGGTTTGCTGGCAATGGAACAAAGGCTACGAACTTTATTCGGGTGATTGATGGCCATGGCTTGGGCGATCATGCCACCCATAGAGATACCGACGACATGTGCCGAATCGATGCCCATAGCGCCCAATAGTTGGGCGGCGTCAACAGCCATTTCTTCGACGGTGTAGCCGATGCCTTGCAGAGGCCGTCGGGTCAGCATCGACATCATGGACTTGCGGGTTGATGGGGGTTCCCAATCAGTTTGAGTTGACAGGCCTGCGTCGCGATTATCGAAGCGGATGACCTGGAAACCACGAGCAACGAAGAGGTCAACGAATTCCTCGGGCCAGTCGATGAGTTGCCCACCGAGACCCATCACAAACAAGATCGGTTCGCCCTCCCCCCGAACCTCGTATTCGATGGTCATCCCGTTGGCTACTTCAACACTAGGCATCTTTCGATATTACTAGGCCCAGGGATAAATCGATTGAGAAGTTGCCAACGCGGGGTGATCGCGGAACTCATTGAGCGCTTCGGGGTTGGCTAGAGCTTCGGTATTTGTGACCTTGTCGCCATGAACCACGGCCCGCACTGCTAACTCAACGATCTTGCCGCTACGGGTGCGCGGAATTTCGCTGACCTGGCCGATCACCGCTGGCACGTGTCGCGGAGTTGCGCCAGCCCGCACGGTTGCCTTGATTCGATTCACGAGTTCCTCGTCAAGTGATCGACGCTCAGCGAGGACGACGAACAAGACGATACGGGTGTCGCCCTCATGGGTTTGGCCGATGACGACGCTCTCGATCACTTCCGGGACTTTGTCGAGTTGGCGGTATATCTCGGCTGTGCCGATGCGGACACCACCGGGATTGAGGGTGGCGTCGGAACGGCCATGGATAATGAACCCGTTGTGCTCGGTCCGTGCGGCGAAGTCGCCTTGGTGCCAAACGCCTGGAATTCGCTGGTAATACGCTGCTTTATAGCGGGCATCGTCGGGGTCGTCGCGAAAACCGAGCGGCATCGACGGGAACGCACTGCGACACACCAAATCACCTCGGACCCCAGTATCAAGCGGGTTGCCGAGTTCATCAACTACATCAATATCAAGTCCCAACGCAGCGCGCTGGATCTCACCGGCGTAAACCGAGCTGGTTGGATCACCAGCCACGAGACATCCGCAAAGATCAGTGCCTCCAGAGATGGAGGCCAAGTGCAAGTCAGGTTTGACACGCTCATAAACGGTGCGAAACCCCTCGGGTGTCAGCGTCGAACCGGTGGAAGTCATGGTGCGGACGCTTCTTAGATCGTGAGAATCGACGGGGCGCAGATCAGAACGCCCTAGCGCTTCAATGAACTTTGCGGAGGTGCCGAACAGGGTTATTCGGGCTCTATCGGCTAGGTCGAAGAGCCGGTTGCCATCGGGGAACATCGGAGCTCCGTCGTACAGCACCAGGGTCGCCCCAGAAGCCAGGCTGGAAACCTGCCAGTTCCACATCATCCAGCCAGCGGTCGTGTAGTAGAAGACCCGGTCACCAGTTCTGATGTCGCAATGAAGTTGATGTTCGATCAGGTGTTTCAACAGGACCCCGCCGCTGCGATGGACGATACATTTCGGTTTGCCTGTGGTTCCCGACGAGAACAGCACATACCACGGATGATCGAAACCGAACCGAGTGAACGTTGGCTCGATCGGCTGGATCTGGTTGACAAAGTCGTCCAGCGTGACGGCCTTGGCGACACCTCCGAGGCCACCGTCGCCCATGTGAGAGACCACAACGATCTGCTCCACTGACGGCAACGCCGCGTTGACCTCGCCAAGCAGCGCGAGCCGGTCATGGGTCTTGCCGTTATAGCTGTAGGCGTCGCACACAAACAGAAGTTTCGGCTGTACTTGGCCGAACCTGTCGACGACTCCATCGACGCCGAAATCGGGGGAGGTTGACGAAAACACCGCCCCGATTGAGGTAGTCGCCAACATCACCGCGACGGTCTCGATGATGTGTGGCAACCATGCTGCGACACAGTCTCCCGCGCCCACTCCTGCTCGACGCATGGCAACCTGGAGTTGCCCAACAAGCAACCTGAGTTCGCTGCCGCTGATCTCTGTGTAGATCGTGGGGTCTTCCCCAAACGACATCACGGCGGGCTGGTTGCTTGCAACAGAACCCAGCAGGTTCTCGGCCACGTTGATAGAGGCATCGGGGAAGAACCGAGTTTTCCAGAATGGCTCGGCATCTTCGATGATCCGGTTGCCACGGTCACCAATCATGCCCAACTCATCCCAGGCACAAGTCCAGAAATCAGCTGGCTTTGCGACAGACCAGGCGTGCAACTCTGGGTATGTTGCAAACCCACGACGGCCCGCAAACTCGGCCAGATTGGTGCGGCTGGCATTCTCTGACGACGGCGACCACAACAACGATCCAGAGGCGTT
>JAKZTU010000225.1:0-4521 GCA_047516945.1 Acidimicrobiales bacterium | reverse complement strand
AAGGTGCTGGCAGCGGTCCGAAGACCCCGAACTGCTCGGACAACAACCCCCCAAACGGCCCCCAACCACCCGCCGCGGTACCGGCAGCGGTCCAATGACCCCGAGTAGTTCGGTCAACAACCCACCAAACGGCCCCCAACCACCCGCCACAGTACCGACAACGGTCCGAAGACCCCGAGTAGTTCGGTCAGCAACCCACCAAACGGCCGCTGACCAGAGGGAAGCCCAAAGCCCACAAACTCGCCGCCTGACCAAAACCCGGAGTCAAGACTCGGGGTCAACATCACCGCATCTCTGGACTCCTTGAGGTTCCACTGGGAGCCACCCTGTGATCCGATGTTCGTTCAACCCCAATTCTCGAAACCGCCACCGCCGCGGACCACTCCCCGCTTGAATCCGAAGAGCCATCAAACCTGATGACGAGGACCTATTGAAGCTCGGCGTGACCTTTACGGACTACGTTCGCTGAACCCCTAGCCCGGCGCTCCGGTCGGTGAGGCAGTACCTTGGCCGGGGTGACGTTGCTGGAGACTAGGGGGCTATCGGTTGAGTTCGGGGGTGTGTTGGCGCTCGACAACATTGACCTCGAACTTGAAGCTGGCATTTTGACCGGGCTGATCGGGCCCAACGGAGCTGGCAAAACCACCTTCATCGACGCGGTCACGGGCATGATCCGCAGCAGCGGACAGGTCTTGTTTCACGGGCTTGATATCAGCCAACACGCGCCCCACCAGCGAGTCGAAAAGGGCCTGGTCAGGACATTTCAAACGCTGGAACTATTCGAAGATCTGACCGTCGAGCAAAACCTCTCAGCCGCAGCCGAACGCACGGGTTGGTGGCAGTTCATCAGCGACGCGGTTCGCCCCCGCAAATCAACCTCGGCGAACGCCACCGTCGGCCGATCGCTCGAACTCGTCGGGCTGAGCAACGAACGCCACCGGCTTCCAGCCGACCTCAGCCACGGGCAACGACGACTCGTGGGCATGGCCCGGGCCCTCGCCGCTGGCCCACAACTACTGCTCCTCGACGAACCTGCCGCCGGACTCGACTCGAACGAAAGCCTCATCCTCGGCCAACAGATCCGTGCCATCGCCGAGACCGGCGTGACCATCTTGTTGGTCGATCACGACATGGGCCTCGTACTCGATGTCTGTGAACTCATTCATGTGCTCGATTTCGGCAATATCATCGCCAGCGGTTCGCCTCAGCAGATCCAAGACAACCCTGCCGTTGTCGCCGCCTACCTGGGCAACCCCGCACAGAGCCAGTGACCACCACGCAACCAGCGACCGCCAAGCGGCCCAAAACAGCCTTGGCCATCGCCGGGGTTGACGCCGGATATTTCGGTGTTCCGGTGGTGCGCGCACTCAACCTCGAAGTTGCGCCTGGTGAGATCGTTGCCCTGCTCGGACCCAACGGCGCGGGCAAGACCACCACGCTGCGCACAATCTCGGGTTTGCTCCCATTGCTGAGCGGGACCATTGACGTGCTCGGCAAGCCCACAGACAGTCGCCGCCCCCATGGCTTGGCGCGACGGGGAGTGTCACATGTGGCCGACGACCGTTCACTATTCCCTGGTCTGACCGTGCGCGAGAACCTTCGTTTGGCACCCGGTCTGCGCCGCCGCCGCCGCTCCGCGGCCTATGACCGGGCCGTCGACATCTTCGCTGCCCTCGGTCCTTTGATGGACCGCCAGGCAGGCTTGTTGTCCGGTGGTGAACAGCAGATGCTGGCGCTGGCCAGAGCTATTGTCTCTGGTCCGAGCCTGTTGCTGGTCGACGAGATGAGCCTCGGTCTGGCACCGGTGATTGTGGAGGAAATACTGCCGGTCGTGCGCCGCGTCGCCAACGAAGAAAACACCGCCGTCGTCATGGTTGAACAGCACGTTCATCTGGCTCTACAACTCGCCGACCGAGCCGTGGTGATGGCCAAAGGAACCGTCGTGCTCGAAGGAGACACCGCTGATCTGCGAGCCGACCCGTCGGCAATCCAAGCCAGCTACCTAAGAGGCCGAGCGGATTGATCCCGCACACGGCCGCGACCGAATGAGGCCGTGGCCCGAGCGGCCCGTGAACGCAGTGAACAAGAGCGGGAGACGACAGATCTCGGCGCACCCACGATGTTCAATCCGCGCATGTCCTAAGTTGACTCCCTGCCAGTTAGCGCCCACTGCTGGTGCGGGCTCCTTCGACCTGCTTCGGTGGGCGCGACCAGGCCGCGCTCCTCGAGCTTGCGCAACCAATTGTGCACCGCTACGCGCGACACCTGTAGGTGTTCAGCTATTTCTGAGCTTGGCATCGGACCATCGGACAAGATCTCCAACACCAGCTTCAGACGAGACGAGAGCGGCAACTTGGTCGATGCCAAGTTATGTTGGCTCAGTTCGTTTTTCGGTTGCTCAATATCCCCGGCGTCGTTGAACACCAACGGAAGCCGGTTCGCGTCGGCCTGTGGGCTGTCTGGGAGACGGTCAACAAGATACCAGACTGCCCATCGTCGGTCATTCGACTTTCGCAGCAATTCACGTCGTCCGAGATCAGTCAAATCCTGTGTTGCCTCATGGGCCGAGCACCCGGTCAACGCCCGATAGCTCCGGTTATCGATTCGGCCGTTGCGGCGAGCAAAAGCCAGCCCCAATTGTTGCCGGTCGCCGAGACCGTCACTGCCGATTCTCCTGAGCCAGACAAGCGCATCCTCATCAAGCAGTGCATGGTTGCGGAACACAACTTTGAACACCGAGAGGCTGTAGTCGATCTCGGGTGGAGCGAGTCCGGCGTTGCGAAGGCGCGTCGCTACCGCAATAAGACCGGATCCTACGTTTTCGCAGACAGTTCTGTCCGTTCCTTGGACCGGCACATCTTGAAGCAACTTTGCCAGACGGGCATTCCGTGCCGCGGTCACCGGTTCGTTCATGAGCTGCTGAGGATCGATGGCACCGTAGAGTCCGCCGGGACTTGTGACCTCCAGTCGATCCGGGTACAGGGCCATCAAGACCGGTTGCCCCCTCGCTGAAGGGTGGTAGTCGCGGTGCATGAGCGCGTTGACAACCACTTCCCTTATCGCCTCGACGGGATAGTCCCAGTGGTCCTCACGGCCCAAACCTTGGATCACTGCGCGTCGTCGCATATTCCGCCGCAATGCGTCGAGTGCAAGGCTTAGCATCGCAGGTATGGAGCCATCGATGGACTGGTTGTCCAGAAGACGAGTTCCGTCTTCCATCGGCTCGCCTGTATCAGTCGGATAAGCCGCGAAAGCCAAGTTCACCCGTGGAACATACTGCTGGGGGTAGCGCCCCAAGGCGAGCAGACCCGCCAACGTAACGTCCCCATCCGTGTCAGTGCTGGATAGCACACCGAGCATTTGGAGAATCTCGGTGTCCGCCGCGTCCCGGAACACCGGACCCTTCGTTTCTCGAACCCTTCGCAAAAGAGACTGCAGTGCTTCATCATCCAGATCCTTGATCCTTGTGCGCTCGACCACGGCCTCGTCATCAATCGGTTGCCCTTTCGCCGCCATAAGAGCGTGGTGTTCGTAAACGGTCAGGCGACGGTTGCCATCATGTGTTCGCAGGTAGGCATGACTCGGCCAGCCCTTCTCTTTCACCGAGCATGGTTTTTGGCTTGCGTCGAGTTCATCCACTAACGCGACGACAACCGGCTGACCATCAACGCTGCATATCTCTATTTCGGGCCGGATCGGGGGTTCAAGGTTGTCAGCACACTTCGAAGCCAACGCCGATGCCAATGTGCCGGCATCCGCGCCGGTCGGACTGAAATCTGGTTCCGCCAGACCTAGGACGATTAGACCACCCGACCCGTTTGCGAAAGCCGAGACGCTCTTCAACACGGACCCTGGGAAGCCACCACGAGCATCTTTCACCTCGATGTCTGCCAAGTCGGTACCAGCCACGCGCAATTGAGGCAAGAGGTGGTTGAGTTGGTCCTGAAGCTCATTCACCGCGACATTCCATCCGTGTGCTGATTGCTTCTTGCAAAATCATACAACTTCTTAAAACCTCTTACAACCTCTTACAAGTTGCATGTGGCTAGATCACTTGAAAGAGTGCTCACCGTGGTTACAGGAGAGCGTTGTCCTCCTCGACGCTGAGGCAAAAACGCGATCGCGGTCTAACGCCCAATCCAGGAGCCGTGGGCGCCGTAGGGGACGCGTTGGGGGGTGAACACACGCGCAACTGGGGGGCCGCTGAAGTTCTGGGCATCAATAATGCGCAATTCGCTGCGGTCCTTGGACGGATCGTAGGTGAGCAACATGGCCCAGCCGTCGTCTTCGGCGGAGTCAGGACTTCGAGGCACAAAGAGCGCTTCGCCTCCCGTTACAGGTCCCATGTCGTGCACCTCAGCATCGCCGGTGGTCAAGTCGTATTTGTAGATCTCGGTACCCATCTCGGGATTGTGAGGGTTGCTGCCGAGTTGCATCGTGTAGCCGTAGCGCGCAGGCAATCCAAGAAGGCGGTCATCAACACGAGCGAAGTCGGACTTGCGGGAGTCGATCTCAACTTCT
>JAKZTU010000224.1:0-4668 GCA_047516945.1 Acidimicrobiales bacterium | reverse complement strand
CTTCGGCGACCGCTGGGGAGTGCATCTCATCAAGCAACAGCCTCACTTGTTGAGCAACGTTCGTTGGCGCTTCCAAGCGGCTTCGGCTTCAAAGGCTTGTCGCTCCCGCGCTTCTATCTCGGAGTCGATCTCTGCTGTGTGGTCTGCGTAGTAAGCAAGCGCCGCGTCGACCATGGCGATATCCAGCCGCATCAAATCAGCAGTTCTGCCGCGTCGGTCGTTCGCAGGGACATCGCCGGAAATCATTGAAGAAATCACATCAGCGACTTCGGGTCCTCCGACCAGCACAGCCCTGCGACCAATCGGGCCGTTTCGGAACATGACCGCGGGGTGGGCTTCCATCCTGAGACCCTCATCGATCAACCTCTCGGCCAAAGTGGAAATGGCGACTTGTCGTTGCTCGGCACTGGCTTTGAGTCGCTTGTGCAACGGATCGTCAGAAAACCGGATCGAGACAACAGTCATGACGACAGTGTAGTCACTTGTCGCCGCAACTGAACCGTCGAAAGCTTGAAGAGTAACTCAACCCGTTCAGAGAAAGCAGATTGAAGAGGTCGCTGAACAGCACCAGCACCTGCGTCCAAAGCTGATGTGAGACCAGACGGCCGCCGCGGCCGCTGTGTGCGGCGACGGCGCTCAACATGAGACGCCGTCTTGGGCGCCTGCACGCACCATCTCGGCCCGCAGGTCCCCGACGTCGAGGTGCGCATACGCGTCGCAGGTCGTGGCCACCGACCGGTGCGTCAACAGCTTGGACACGATCTCGATTGGCACACCGGCGCGGATCAACTCGGTGGCGCGGCTGTGGCGCAGCGTGCGCGGGGTGAACTCATACATCAGTTGGATCTTTTTCGCAAAATGCATACACCAATCACATGACCATTGACGTGGGATGTAAACCCAACTTGAGAGAGGGGAAACATATTTAAAATGACTGACACCAAGCGGTTAATAGCAAAACCTAAAAAAGTGCATTCATTTGCACGTTAGCTGTAGCCGTTGTTTTCGCCGCGGCCGCTTCCACCATGAGCACAGCCAGCGCCGATGTCACACCTCCGGAAGGTAGTACTTCCGAGTTGCTCCCTCCAACGGAACCACCCACCACCACAAGTATCCCTCCAACGGAACCACCCACCACCAGCAACTCGAAGCAGTCACACGGGTCCGCGTCCGCCTGGCTACGGCAGGGACCGGACCGGACCGGCAGGCACATCTTCGGTTCCGAGCCTACTGTCAACACGTGCTACAGGGAGAGATACGCTGCAAACCGCACCAGACTTACCCAAGGCGGTAGTGGAAGCAACCAACACTATTCTGAGACAGAACCTGCTCTAAGATTCTTCAACGCTCACTGGCTATGGGACTGGGAGTACGTCGCGTCAACAGGGAGTTGGACAGGGAGTTGGAGATACCTAGAAGATTCGCTGGACACCAAGGACGGTGAGGTACTCACCGGGTGGATCTGGCACTCGAACTACACCTCGCCCGGTCTGTATACGGCACAGCCCGTCGAGTACGAATTGGCCGAGCGGCAGCAGTGCGGATCGTTTCGCCTGTGGCACGAACACTTGTACGATGATTTCTTGCAGGTGGGCTGCCTTATTCTCTCCGCCGCAGCTATCATTGTAGCGATTGGGGCAACGGCTGCTACTCTTGGAGCAACGACACCGACTATCGCGACCGTTGCCGCGGCGGCGGGTATTTTTTGTCTTGCTGATGCGTTCGACGAATTCTTTTCGTCCCGTCCGGCATCGGTGATCTATCTACAAGGTGATGATCGATGGCTCATTGAGACAGGTTCGCCTAGTCGCCGCGTGTTCATTCCAGACGGGCCTTCGACCATTCAGGTGTATGGGACATGACCGGCAACGACGAGCTTGACGATGGCGTACCGTCTTCCGATAAAGAAGAAATCGGCCCTGACGCGGCGGATGTCTTAGCAATCGACCCTCGTGTGCAGTCTTTTTTCACCCACCCTCGTGTGTCTGTCTGTTTGGACCGAAAATTCCGAATCACGTTCTTTTGGGTCGTAGTTGCATCCCTATTGTTTGCGCTTATCGGGGCTGCGCTTACGGGTGCGCGCGACATGAGTCAGTGGGTGCTTATCGGGTATCTCTTTCCGATGATTTTCTGGCCGCTCCATCTGGTAGGCATGCCGATAGAGGAGCGCGCCTACGCCGTTCAAGAAGGACGGTCCGCCGAAGGCATTAGCAATCTGTGGCAGGCCTTTCAGCACAAGCATGCGCGAAGGCGGAGAATCTCGCCGTTTCGGGGGCGACTGTACTTCGCAAACATGCTCATCGGGCTATTCATCACGTTGGCGCTGCTTACGATAGCGACTGTGGAACTTGTCAAATTTCTGACTGACTGAAGCGATCCGACCCCGAGACAATCAGTCCCTGTCAGGCCCTTCGCGGGTCGACCAGTAGTCCGGGTCTACGGCGAAGTCGGCGATCTCGATTGTGTCGGGATCGATGAGCACACCGATGAACACCAAGACGCCAAAGACGGGGTCGACAATGTGGAGTGACCGAATCTCCGGGCGTGGGTGCCACAGGAGATTCTCAAAGTCCCGGAACCCTAGGAGCGCCGCGGCCAGTGGACCTGACCAGAAATCCCACTCTGACGGCTTACCTGCTGCGCTCCGCTCGGGACCGTACTCTGATGCGATCTTGCTGGCCGCGAATTCGCTGACCCTAACCTCGGGTGTCACCTCGAAGCCGCAAGTCCGTAACGCTCACCCACCGATTCGGACAATCGCTCACTGGTCCGCGTCTCAACCTGTGGAAAATCAAGGAACGCAGTAGAGAACGGTATGGTCTCGCCGACCTCTGAGAGTCGCCAACCAGGCTCCTGATGAGACAGTTCGCTGACTTGACTAGCAGTCATACCGGCCAACTGGTCGAGCACATCTTCGATGGTCTGCAGCTCCTCGTCGTTGAACACATCAAGGTTTGCGGCGCGCGAAGGAACCAGCCGTTGCTGGGGCCGGCCGAGGAAGTCCTCCTCCACCAATTCAGCCGCTCCAGCGCGGATCAACTTCTTGCGTACCGGCAGCAATTGACGAGGCGCGGGGCCATGGGGCAGTTTCTGGAACTCGCAACCGGAGATGACCCGCTGGTGTCGACGTAAATGGGTGAACTCGGCGAAGAAAAGCACTCTGTTGAGCTTCGTGGCTCCACCCGCGCGATCATCCTGCAGTCGCCCCGCAACATGAACAACCATCTCGGTGAACTTGTCGGCGTCGTAGGCCACATCCATGACACTCATAGTAGGGACTGGGTGTGACAGGCGGGGAGCAAGCCGCAGAAAAAAAGATCGTCGCCAGACTGAGTGGAAGGGAAATCGGGCCACAGATCCCCGGTGGCTCCGTAACCCATGCCACAAGGATCTGACGGTAAGCGGCTTCGATTAGTTGCTGAAGCACTTGAGGGTGTATTTCTCTGTGGTGACCGCAGACACGACCATCCGCTCTCCGTGGCGCATTTTTGGCTTGGTGGCGGGGTCGGTGGCATTGGCGACACTCAACTTTTCGATGATCTTCGTCGCTTTCGGCGAAATTTCTGACTCCTTCGACGCCAGCGATACCACCATCTCGTGGGCCCTCACCGGATTCGCCATCACGACCGCCGCGGTCATGGTGCCGGGTGGGTGGCTCGCCGACCGATTCGGCAGAACTCGGATATTTCTGATCGGCTTTGCGTTGTTCCTCGCAGGCAGTGCCGGGGTGGCGGCCGCGCCCACGGTCGAATTCCTGATCGCCGCCCGTGTCTTGCAGGCAGCCGGGCTGGCCATTGAAGCACCAGCCTCGTTCGCATTGGTGCTCAATGCGTTCCCCAAGCGGATGCGATCAACCGCAGTCGGCGCCATGGGCGCTGCCGGAGGAGTAGCCGCGGCACTAGGGCCTCTTGTGGGCGGCGCGTTGGTGGAGGCCATGGGCTGGCGTTGGGCATTCTTTTGCAACGTGCCCGTCGGCATCGTGGTTCTGGCACTGGTCGGACCGCGCCTTCCTCCCAATCGGGTGCATCTGGCCCGCAAGACCCCAGACCTGATCGGGGTGCTCTTGTTGATGTTTGGCGTGGCTTCACTGGCTTTGGGAATCGTGCAAAGCGACGATTGGGGGTTCGGTGATGTGCGAACGGTCGCGGCCTTGGTCGCCGCGCTGATCCTGTTGGCCGGCTTGGTCATGCGATCCCGTGTTCACCAAGAACCGATCCTCTACGTGCCGCTGTTCGCCAACCACGACTTCCGGGTGGGGAGCGCACTGTCGTTCTTCTTGGCCGGGAACTTCATGGGGTCGTTCCTCGCGTTCGTGACTTTCCTGCACGAAGGCTGGAGTTTGTCGTTGTTCAAAGCGGGCCTCGCCGTTGGTTTGATCCCGGCAATCGGCGGACCTATGTCAGTCGTTTCCGGCCGCCTTGCTGACCGCTTCGGGCATCGGACCGTGATCCTGCCAGGGGCGCTGCTAATGGCGGCTGGCGGGTTTTGGATGTGGTCGGCTGCAGGCTCGCAACCCCAAATCTGGTCTCTTTGGGTTCCTGTGGTTGTGGTCTACGGAATTGGCGTTGGCCTCGGGCACGCGGCCTGTCAGTCAGCTGCTCTGTCCACCGTCAATGAGGATCGGCTCGGAATCGGCGGCGCCATGAACCGGATCTTCATGGAAATCGG
>JAKZTU010000223.1:0-4518 GCA_047516945.1 Acidimicrobiales bacterium | reverse complement strand
TCCTACTACATAGAGGCCACCGCCACCCACGCCTGGCTCGGCACCTACCTGTTAACCGTGACCGCCAGCCCCGGACCGTAGGCTTATCCCACCTCGCTGCTGCGCGACGTCATCGGCGCATGCTGGGGCTCACCCTCTCATTCGACGCACTGATGCGGGCTCCCGGCGGTAGGAGCGAGCTGTGCTTCAGCTGGGCTGCCGCGGCCGAGCCGCCAACGCAGATACTCGAAATAGTTCCCCCCGACGAAGAAGACGAACCGCTCATATCGCAGACCCAGCACTCAAGCGGCCATATCCACAGCCAAGTAATCCGCGGCTACCAAGTCACCGATGAGTTCACGCTCACCGCCGGGCGCGAGTGCGAGATCATTGTCGAATTGCTGACCGTCGCAGATGTTGTTGGTAGTTATTTCGGCCACGTCAACGACAATCGGGGCGGCCCCCGACTCAATGGCCGACCCCCACAATCACCCCGGTCCCAGCTTCAACGCGAAGACCCCATAAACCAAGTGTCCAGCCAAAGGAGGGAAGCCCACATGGTGTGACTCCAGACTCTAGTTGCGGGGGATCACACCGCAGCGCTTCGAAACTTCGTGAGCTAGAGCACGAAAGTCGAAATAGCAGTCTTGGACTGCGTTGATGTGTCCCCCGATTGCACCGTCTGCGGATGTCAGCTTAAACATTGGTTTGCGTGCATCTTGGGCATAGGCCATCAGACTCCGATAGTGCTTAAGCGTTCCGAGACAATTCTCGTCCTTGTCGATTCTCCGAGTTTTGCCTGGCTCGTTGTTGAGGATCGACTCACGGTATTCGCCCGGGATCGCATCCATCCACCGGGCGTAGGCCCTTACTGGGCGATCCAATCGGACGGCATGTTGGAGAACCATGTACCCGATGGGAGACATGGAGCCGCTGGGCATGGACAAGTCTGACAATCCATTGAGCCCCTTCCCGCTAGCAACACGATCTGACCATCCCTTGCGCCAACTGCGCAGTGTAGGGCCGAGATTTCGAAGCCCCTGAAGCGAGAACAGGTCGGGAGAAAGGGGGACCGCAACGAAGTCTGAGGCGATCAATGCAGCCCTGTTAATGGCCCCGAGGTTGGGACCTACGTCGATCAAGACGAGTTCAGCTTCGGCTTCGGCCTTCGCCTTGTCCAATATTCGACTCAGTGCTGTGATGACGCGGAACGCTCGCTCGTTTCTGTCCAAGCACAGGGGCCATTGGCTGGAGAAGTCATCTTCAGCCTGAGACAAGGCCAAATCCCCGGGAATCAGGCATATCGCTGGTGCTGGTGTCCGTATAACTGGGTCTCCGATATCGCCAATCCCGCGTAACAGCGGCATTAAGGCACCGTGGACCGTGTCGCGTGGTGGATCAGGCGTCAATAATTCTTCCATTTCGCGCTCTTTGAGGAACATGCTGGTCAGGTTGGCCTGAGGATCCAGATCTGCTGCTACCACGCTCACCCCGAGGTCGGCGTACATCCAGGCCAAGTGGTAGACCACTGAGGTCTTTCCGACACCGCCCTTATTGTTGAAAAATGCCACCGTGGTCATGTCGCCGACCCTACTGTGACCTGAATCCGTGACTGTTCAACCATGAAGCTGATTTCGGGATTGCCGTTTTCGCGCAACGACCTCTGGGCCAACGGGATCCCAAGTCCGAAACGCTGCGCAAACCCCAAGTTGGCCATTAACTCGGCAACAAGCTGGTTTCGATAGTCGGTGGCGCCTTGTTTCAAGCTCTCGGGAGTAATCGTTCCGAATAGGCCACCGGGACTCTCAATCTCCACACGGTCAGAAAACCATCTGAGACGGGAGGGAGCATTCGTGCCCTCATAATTTCGGTGCATTATTGCGTTATATGAGAGCTGGCGTAGTGCTTCAATCGGGTAGTCGGGATACCTCAGCTCACTCGGACCAGAGATCACGTCAACCTTGGATTCAATGTTGATCTCTAGCAATTGGTTGAGACTTCTGAGAACGTCTTCCAACTGACCCGAAAGCACGTGGTGGCTCTTGATTGGGTCGGTGATTTCAATGCCGTCGTGCCGGACAAACTGAACGTAGGCGCCGGGCAGCCACTGTTGAGGAACCCGGCCAAACGCCAACAGAGAACCCCAAGTGGGTACGCCCTCCCGTAATAGACGCAGCGAGTGCATCTGCTCTTCAAGAGTGCGCTGATTCTGCTCCAGCACATCGGCAGCTACCGCTTGGGGCAGATATTGGCGTTCTATGTGGTATAGATCAAGATCGGAGAGCTTAGAACCGCTTGCGGGCCGCAAGTCGAACGGTGCGTCCAATGCCCGACGTCGCTCGGCTAGACGCTGCTCGTCGGCCGGGGTTGCTTGGCGCACAGTTGGGCCAACACGCACCCACGCTCGACCTTTGTATCGAACAGGAGGATCCAGGGCCGGCTGCACCGCCACCACGGCAACATGGCAACCATCGAGCACTCGTTGTTGTACGTCCACTGAGGGCCGAGGGAGCAGTAGGCCATCGTCGCGCATATTTGCGAGGTTTTTCAGCAGATGGTCGGTGATGTCGATCCCTGCACAAGATCCGTCGTCATATGCACCGACAAAGAACACTCCTGGGGCGTTGTTGCCTGGAAGGTCGTTGGCGAACGCACAAATGTTCTTTCGAACCTTCTCGGCAGTGCTACTTGACCATGACTCCGTGCGTTCTACGAGGTCAGATTCAAGTCCAGACATCATCGCGGCTAGCTTGGCGTCGGTGTATCCGCTGGATGTCACCCTTGCAGGGTAGCTTGATCGAGCTGTGACATCAGGCAGATTCGTCTCAGTCTGGTATCTCTCAACCGGGACTGTCAGATTTTTTAAGCGGCTGTGATGGTTTCTATTTGATTTGGTCGGCGATCCGGTTGCCGAGGGCAGCGTCACTACCGCGATGCCGGTGATCCGCGGGACGCCGCGGGTGGGAGCTACCCCCTGGCTGCGGATGTGTCGGGGGTTTCCGACGCTGACGGGCTTACCACTGGATGGTCACCGATTTGGGTGCCGAAGTTCGTCTTTCTGATCATCTCGCAGCGGCATTTCGCTCCGCTGTGAACCAGTACCGCGATGAGGAACCAGGTGTGCGGAACGGAAGTACTGAGTGACCGACGGATCCGGTGAATCGAGAACCGAGGCGCTGGATCCCCAGATCTGATTCCAGCTGAGGAACCCCCTGTGTTTGATCTGGGGTTATTGGTCGCTGCGATCTATGGCGCGGTCGTCGGTGCCGAGGTAGCTGGCGATCACGGCGGGGTTGTTGCGCACCGCCTCGGGTTCGCCGGTGGCGATCACCGCACCGGATTCGAGGCAGTACACCCGATCGCTGATGCTCATGATCAGCGGCATGTCATGCTCGATGATCAGCATCGACGCTCCGAGTTCTTTGCGGATCTCGACGATCAGGGGACCGAATGCTTCGGTTTCTCGTTGTGCGATTCCCGCGGTGGGTTCGTCGAGGCACAACACTTCGGCGTCGACGGCCAACAACCCGGCGATCTCGACGATGCGTCGGGTTCCGGTGGAGAGGTCGGAGATGAAGTGGTCGGCGTAGCGTCCGAGGCCCAGGAAGTCGATCAGGTCGTCTGCGTCGCTTCGTTTGCGTCGTTCCGCGGGCCCGTTCAAGAACAGGGCGCTCTTGACGAACGAGGACCGTTCCCGCGCTTCGAGCGCTACCTGTACGGATTCGCGTACTGTCAGCTCGGGGAAGAGCGTGGCTGCTTGGAAGGTTCTCCCCAGACCTTCGCGTGAGCGTCTTGGCGGGGACAGATCCGAGATGTCGAGTCCGATCAGTTCGACGGTGCCCACCGATGGCACGTATCCGCCGATTGCGTTCATGAATGTCGATTTACCTGCACCGTTGGTACCTATCAGGCCAACGATTTCGTCTCGGCGGACGTCGATGGCCACATGGTCGACGGCGATGTTGCCCCCGAAGTTCACGGTGATGTCTTGGGTTCGCAAAATCAGTTCGTTGCCGTTGGAGTCGTTCGGCGTGCTTGTTTGGTTGATTCGTGCCGCTGAAGCCAAACGTCTTTCGCTGGGGAGCCAGTTGCGGATGAAGAATGGCCACATGAACGGGATGCCAGGCACTTCAACAAGCAACAACAGCGTGTACAGCGCTTTTAGGCGTGCGGAACCGACGATCTTTACCGGTGCGGGGGCCAGCAGATAGAGCAGGTGCGCGGACCAGAACCCCGAAGCGGCGACGACCAACAGCAGGATTCCCCAGCCGAAGGAATCACCGCTGAATAGTTGCGGTATTGCCAGCACCGCGATGACAGCGGACGCTGACGCTTTGACGATGGCGACTCCGTAGCCGAAGAAACGAGCAAGATCAGATGGGGGTGCGGCGAGCTGGCGGGGGTCGCGGCGTATCCGGTCTTGTAGTGCCACCGGTGGCCGGGTGGTGGACTCGCCGGAAGTCTGGTCGGCGCGTCGGCGTTCGACGACACCGATCAACGTGTTGCGGGTTGTGTAGGCAATTTGCACGAACCCGCCCG
>JAKZTU010000222.1:0-3107 GCA_047516945.1 Acidimicrobiales bacterium | reverse complement strand
GCCGGTGGACGCAACCAACTCTGTGGCCTCATCGAGCTCGGCCTCGCTGGTGGTGTTCAACGAGTATCCGAGGTACTTGAGGGCAGCACCCATCGTTTCGCGTGGGTCGTTCAGCAACTGGATCTCACCGTCGAACTCACCGGATATGGCTGGATCAAAGATCAAGCCCCAGGAACGAGGAAAGTCTGTGCCAACCACCGCGGTGTTCACGCCGATACCGGTGGTTCCCCACTGATAGGGCACAGAGAACTCGCCTTCTGGGTCGTAATAAATCCCTTCGAAATCAGCGGAGATGTTGGCGGCGTTGGGGATGGCATCGAAGTTGAGCGGCTGAATGCTGCCGGCGCCAATCAGGATCGACACCATGTAGTCCGACGGCACGATGATGTCGTAACCGGACCCACCAGCGGAGACGATGGGTTGCATCGCCTCGTTCGAGTCGTAGGTGTCGAGCGAGTAGCTGATGCCGTGCTCTGAGGCGAATTCGGCGAGTTGTTCCTCGTCGATGTATTCGGCCCAGTTGTACATGGCGAGGTTGCCGTCGGTCTCGCCAACGTCGCAAGAGGCCTGTTGGACATCCCCGTCGTCGTCGCCACAGGCGGCGGCGATCAGAGTAAATGCCAACAAGCCGGCGAGAATTCGCAGCCAAGTCAGGTTCTTCATGGTTTTCTCCTTAAAGGGCGCAGGGCCCAAATTAGTGATCTTTTTCCTACGGTGTTGAGGCTGGTCAAAAGCCTCTCCTTTGATTCGTGCCTACGTTACGGACACGTTCGACAAGCAACGACAGCGCGACCAGGGTCATCGATGCCATCAGCATCACCACCGATACGGCGTTGATGAGCGGTGTGACTCCCCTTCGAATAAGGCCAAAGACATACACCGGCAGGGTTGTCCAACCCGGTCCGGTAACGAATTGGGTGATGACGACATCGTCAAGCGAGATGGTCATTGCCAGCAACGCTCCGCCGAGGATGCCTGGGAGAATCTGGGGAAACGTAACAAACCGAAACGCTTGCCAACGGCTGGCGTAGAGATCGAGTGCCGCCTCTTCGAGGTGGCTGCTCATGCCTGCCAGGCGCGCGCGCACCACTATTGAGACGAAACTGATGCTGAAGGCGATGTGACTCAGGGCGATCGAACTGAACCCTTTGCGAAGTTCGGTGCCGAAGACAGCGTTGAGCACGTCGAAGAACTCTGCGAAGAACAAGAGCATCATCACGGCCATAGTCACATCGGGAATAATGATCGGGAGATACAGCAGAGCGTCGAACACCTGCTTGCCGCGGAACTTGAAACGCTCAAGAGCCAGCGCCGACATGGTTCCGAGAACTACGGAGATCACAGTGGAAACCGTGGCGATCTTTACCGAGTTCCAGAGCGCGGCTTGGGTTTGTTGGCTGTCGACGAACCCTTCGTACCAATCGAGAGTGAAACCTCCCCAGACGCCCACGTTGCGGCTGTCACTGAACGAGAAGATCACCAACAGCAAGATCGGGGCGTAGAAGAAGGCATACACCATCCAGCCATTGGCCCTGAGCAGACCCTTGGTCCAGCCCCGAGGATCGACGGCGCTACTCACGGCCTTGCTCATAAGGTGCGCCCCCCTTTGCGGAAGTACACGACCGTGGTGGTGAGCATCACTGCCATCAGCACGAACGACAGTGCTGCGCCAAAGGGCCAATTTCGAGCGGTCAGGAATTGGGTCACGATGTAGCTTCCGAGCAGCGTGGTTTTGGATCCACCCAAGATGTCGGGAGTGACGTATGCGCCGAGGCTTGGGACGAACACGAGAATCGAGCCTGCGATCACGCCGGGCATCGACAACGGCAGCAGCACCTTGCGAAACGACTGCCAGCCTGAAGCGTAGAGGTCTCGGCTGGCTTCCAACAGGCGTTTGTCGATGCGTTCGATCGCAGCGTAGAGAGGCAAGATCATGAACGGCAAGAAGCTGTAAACGAGGCCGAGCACAACCGCGGTCTTGCTGAACAGCAGCTCTCGCTCGCCTAAACCGATGGCTTCGGTTACGTCGGTAAAGGGACCGTCGTGGCCCAAAATGACTCTCCACGCGTAGTTGCGGACCAGGAAATTGGTCCAAAACGGGATCATCACGAACACGAGCAGCAAGTTGCGGACGGCTGGGGTTCTGGTCGCTAGGTAATAGGCTAATGGGTAGGCGATGACCAGGCAAATCAGGGTGGTTAGTAGCGCTAGCCACAACGAACGGAACAAAATGTCGCGGACGATCGGCTCGCTGAGCCGTGAGTAGCTTGCCAAGTTCCAGCCCGACAAATCGGTGCCGCCGAAGCGGTTGCGAGTGGCGAACGAGTAGACCACCACAATCACCAACGGCACCGCGAAGAACAGCAACAGATATGAGTAGCTGGGTAGGGCTAACAGAAAGCCACGCCGCGATTCCTGCCGAATTGCTGCGGCCTCGAACTCCGGTGTGGCGACCGCAGCTTCGGCGTCGGACGGGAGTTTGATCGCGGTCACTAGTCGGCCACCACCGACACGGCGCTCGGATCCCACGAAACGGAGACTGGGGTTCCCGGCTCGTGCAATGTCGCACCGGGCCGGTTCTCTTCTCGAACTTCAATCACCATCCAATCGAACCGGACACGGTAGACCCGGGCATTGCCCAAATAGGTCACCGACTCAACCACGCCGTCAACCGCGGCTTGGCGTGATTGGGTCTCGTCTCGGGGGCCTAAATGGGCTCGTTCGGGACGCAGGCTCACAGCTACCTCGGTTCCCATGGGGTGGTTGCTGATTCCAGTTACGTGCGCGCCGTTGGCGAGGCAAACGGTTTCAGAATCCAGGACCCTGCCTTCCAACAGGTTGGTTTGACCGATGAAATCAGCGACGAAACGGTTGGCGGGGTGTTCGTAGATCTCTTCGGGGGTTCCAACCTGTAGGAGCTTGCCGTCGTTCATCACTGCCAAGCGGTCGCTCATGGTGAGCGCCTCTTCTTGGTCGTGGGTGACGAACACAAAACTCACGCCGAGGTTCTGTTGCAGGTTCTTGAGTTCTCCCTGCATTTCTTGGCGCAGTTTGAGATCAAGTGCACCGAGTGGTTCATCAAGGAGCAACACTTTGGGTTGGTTTAC
>JAKZTU010000221.1:0-2591 GCA_047516945.1 Acidimicrobiales bacterium | reverse complement strand
GGGGTGGGCATACAACCAGGCATGGTTGGGGGCTCGTTTCGAAGCCCAACCGATGATTGGTCGAGGGGCAGCCCGCAGGTAAGTTCCCCCCAGAAGCGGAACTGTAAGCGGCCCGAAACCAAAGACAGGCGACGGAATCTCTATGAGCCCAGAAGGCCACCTGAACGGAGTGCGAGGAGCTTGCGGCCAACCAAAAAGAGGGTTGCGGGCGGGTAGGACGCTAGAGGAATACTTGAATCCAAGCTCGCTGAGGATCTCCGGTGCCCAAGCCGACTCGGGTACAAGAGAGAATATCGGTGCTCGAAACCCCTGGACTTCGGCTTGCACAAGCTGGGCGAGACGATCGGCGGCCTCGGCGGTGACAGTACGGAAGGTGCGCGGTCCGACCTCGGGCAGCGGGGTGTGACTAGCGCCGTGCAAGCCGATCTCGTGGCCCCGGGCAGCGACCCGAGCCACCAAATCTGGATCGTCTCGCGCCACCTCACCGACAACGAACACAGTCCCGGTGACGCCCCATTCATCAAGGTCGTGCAACAACTCGTCTGTAACCGCGCGAAAACGCGGCTCAACGAATTCGTCGGGCCGATGATCCTCAAGGTCAAGCGTAAAAACGATGTTGCTCACAACCGGTCACCTTCAGCGCTTTCACTCGCCGCGCCGCCATTGATCGAGCCCAAGCACCAGGCTCCTCTCCAACCATTTCATGAACCGGTCTTCAACGGAATCAGCGGATTCTTGGTAGTTGATTTGGAAGAGGTCTTCACTCACCGGCTGCAATTCGATTATTTGCTGTTCGAAATCGTCGGCTTGTTGGCGGCGGTAGAAGCACATTGAAACACCGACGAGTCCGCGGTATTCGGTGCCGATGGCGTGGAAGGAAGTGAGAATTTCGGAGCGGCCGTTCTCGGTGATGATCGCGAGTCTCACCCACTCGTGATGGTCGCGAGTGTTGGCGAAATAATCGAACTCGTTAGCGGTATGGACGATCTGGTAACGATTCCACCCCCGTCGATCGTTGTCGGTGTTCTCGCCGAAATCGGCCCACGCCCTTCGGGAGGGTGAGTCTCCTAGACTCGACTGAAGCTTTAGGGCGGTGTTCTCAAAATAGGATCTGCAGGTTTCCCAGAGTTTCTCGGCGGTATCGAGGGCTTGCTGACGTTCTTGGCTCGCGGGGGTGGGGTCGCCGTTGAACATGTCGCTGATGACTTCGAGCATCTGCTCAAGTTGCTGATCTTGGTTCTGTACCTCTTCGGCGATGCTGAGAGCGCTGAGAAATTGTTTCCGTTGGAGCTTGGCTATCAGGTTTGCGAGTGGAACCAAGTTCCCTTCATCGGCATCGCCGAGTGTTTCTATGTATCGGGAGCGGTCCTCGCGGGTCACGACCAACGGAAACCATCCGGCGCTGATAAGGACCAGTGAGGTGATGGCGCGGGCAACCCTTCCGTTGCCGTCTTGGAATGGATGGATCTGCGTGAAGCGATGGTGCAGCCAGGCCGCACTCACATCTGGTGCCACATCGGCGGTCCGGTGGGCTTGGTGTAACTCGATCAGGCGATCCATCTCGGCGTCTACATGCTCGGGTGGGCAGTATTGGTGCTCTTTCCCGTCCGGACGGGTGGGATTGTTGGGCCACTCCTTGTAGGTGCCGTGCAGCAACTTGATGTCTTGTTTGCGGCCGAGTGAGTCGAATCCCGTCGCGGACTCCTGTTTGCGCGTCATCAACTGGTGTAGTTCTTTCACAAAAGAAGTGGACAACGAGCGTTGCTCAGTAACAGCGTCAAACAACCAGTCCACGGTCTCCGCGTGATCCTGGATCATTCCGGCCACCAGTTCCGGGGGTTGGTCTGATGCGTCGTTGGCGATGAGCGATGCATCGATTCCTTGTTCGATCAGCAGTTGAGTGGTGCCATGGTCGAGTGTGTAGATGCGCTCGATGATCCCCGTTTCGATAGCCCACTCCCTTTTCAGGCGTTCGTTGAAGCGGTCTACTTGGACGCGGTCCAACTGGTCGCGTACATCTTCCCAAGTCCGCTGCAGAGCGGGAAGTTCCTTGCTTACGGCTTCGAGGTCGTCCCCAGTCAAGTCTGTGATCGGTTCCCAGTGATGCCCTACAGGTTCGTTGCTCACCTAAAGCAAACTACACGAATTGGATCCTCGCCCCTCCAGAGTTCTTGAACGTCGATTTCATTGGCGGGGGCGGGTCTAGGGCGCCGGACTCCTAGCTAGCTGTTCGCGTCGACATTGGGTCTCAGATGCTCGAATAGCCAAGATATGGCGACGGCGCTTAGGGCCATCATGGCGATGTCTATGGGAACCCGGTAACGGGTCAGACCGAAAGTAATCGCCGAAGCCAACATGATCGTCGGCCACATCGAAAGCAGCGGTGTCAGCCTGATGCCACGACGCCAGAACACCAATCCACCGATAATCGTCAACGGCAGCAGCGCATAGTAGAAGCCCAGGCCGAACGTGGACGGTTCCTCCCATCGGCCTTCGACCTGGGAGTTCATTCGTAAGGTGTGACCGGGCTTGAACATATCAAGTGATCGTCCGACACGGGTTAGGGCGACAGTCCCGAAGCGTTGCCAGTT
>JAKZTU010000220.1:0-3353 GCA_047516945.1 Acidimicrobiales bacterium | reverse complement strand
TTGGGGGTTGGTTTTTGGGATAATTGGGGGATGTTGGGTACTGAACGTTTTGATCGTGAGTTGTTGGATACGTTGTCGGTGTGTGGTGATCTGGTTCCAGTGGGGTCGGTTTATCGGTTTTTGGCCGTGCATCGGCGGCGGGTGTTCCCCGACGGGTTGTTCGGGGATTTGTTCGGTGGTCGGGGTCGCCCGTCGGTACCGGCTTTTGGTGGTAGCGACGGTGTTGGTGTTACAGGCGTTGGAAGGGCTGTCTGATCGGGAAGCGATCGGGCGGTTGCGTTGTGATATTCGTTGGAAAGCGGCGGCGGGTTTGTCGTTGACCGATGAGGGGTTCCATCCGACGGTGTTGACTTTGTGGCGGGCGAGGTTACGTCGGAGCAGCGCCCCGGAGCGGGCGGTGGTCTCGGAGACGGGGGTGTTGTCGGGTCGGAACAGGCGGGTGTTGGACGACGCGGTGTTTGTGCTACTTCAGCCACTCACATCAGCAACCGTCGACATGTAGGGTCGATGTCCACATTCAGAAAACGCGATACATCACATTTGCCTTGTATCGTACCTGAAATGACATTGGCTAGAGCTGTCATTGATCGGCCTTTCAGCGAAGATATAGCGTTGCGTAGTCGAGATTGTTCTTCAGGATCATTAGATATGCTTGATTGATGCTCAAGAAGATTCAAGAAATCTAGAGCGAGGTCTTGGGAGGGCCACACTCCTAAGACTCTTCGTCCTCGTTCTTGAAGACGAAAACCCATATACCCGTAGGGATTACCAAATGTCCTCACGTCGTGCTGGATGTTGATGTATTCTGATTCTGCCAAGGTAAGCAATTGGATTCCAACCTTTTGCAGATCTTCTTCTAGTTTGTCGCTGATATCACTTGTTGAATAGCGTGTATTCAATTCGTTATCTTTGACCAGGTTCAATATAGGAAGCGTCAGCGTTTCCCATTCCCTGGATGCTGTGTTATCGGAATCGTTCACTTCAGCTAGGCCCCCGAGGAATTCACTGGATGGAGATTCGATTCGTCTTTGGTATAACAGCATAGAGGGAAGGAAAATGGAATAATCCCTGGGGCACTTGTGCAGGTGTCCCGTTGGGAGCGGAGAGTGGATGAATACTCATAGGGTGCCAGCAGTCTGGCGGGGGCAATAAGGCGTCATGGTTGGTAGCGTTTTCGGCGGGTGGAAATCGAAGAGTGATGATTTTGACTTGACTTTGGGGCGGGGATGTGGCCATAGTGCGGCATGGGCAGGACGCAGTGGGGTTTGGCGGTGTTGATGTTGGTCACTGCTGTAGGAGCGGGGTTGTTTTCGGGTTGTGGCGGCCTCGTCCGCCGGAGGCGGCGCCTGCGCCTGAGACCGGCGTGGTTTCGCTTGCTCCGGTGGAGTTGGGCGAGGGGCCGGATGATTGGGTGGTGGTGCATGTCTCCGGGAGGGTGTTGCGGCCGGGGTTGGTGAGGGTGGACGTTTCCGCTCGGGTGGGGGATGTGATCGTGGCGGCGGAGGTCACACGGACTCCAGACAAGTGAAGCCGAACCGTCATAACATCAGCACTCATTGAGGCCTCCTCGGATTAGGCGAGTTACACCACCTATTCCCGCGAGGCCTCAACCCCTAACCACTCATACTTGTTGGTGCCCCTAGGCCGGAGGCGGGCCTGACTCTACCTCTAACTGGCCTGTGTGCCTTTTTCTTGATCTGTCGGCCCGTTTCCGGCCTTGAGGGAACCCTGACCCGGGAAGCGGATGTGACCTGATAGGAGCCTTGATTCTCCAAGCACCGCGAGTGGTCTGTCCACCGCATTCGGGTCGGGTACCAAGCGGATTCTATTCAAAGGAGAAAAAGGGTCATGTTAGAGAATGGTCGGATCGATGTCTGTGGTGGGGTGGATACCCATCGTGATGTTCATATGGCAGCGGTAGTTGACACCGCCGGTCGAGTGTTGGGGACGGAGCCGTTCCCGTCCGATGCAGTCGGTTATGAGCACATGTACAACTGGTTACGGTCACAAGGCCGGGTCATCCGGGTTGGAGTGGAAGGCACTGGCAGCTACGGCGCCGGTCTAGCCCGCTACTTAGCCAAGCTCGGTGTCGAGGTAATAGAAGTGAACCGTCCCAACCGGCAGTTGCGCCGTCGCTTAGGCAAAACCGACGCAACCGACGCTCAAGCCGCGGCAACGGCTGCTCTCAACGGGCAAGCAACAGCTCGACCCAAAACCGCAGACGGTCCGATCGAAGCGATAAGAATGCTACGACTGGTCCGCC
This sequence comes from Acidimicrobiales bacterium, assembly GCA_047516945.1. Taxonomy (GTDB): domain Bacteria; phylum Actinomycetota; class Acidimicrobiia; order Acidimicrobiales; family Aldehydirespiratoraceae; genus VXYK01. The sequence goes on along the minus strand of JAKZTU010000220.1, from coordinate 1,090 downwards.
GTTCCGCGGTTAAGGCCCGAACCCAGGCCATCAACCAACTGCACGGTCTGGTAGTAACAGCTCCCGACCAGGTCAAGCATCAACTCCGGGAACTGTCCACCCGAGCTCGGGTCAAAGCCTGTGCTGCTTTCCGTCCTGGCACAACCCGTACCACCACAGCGTATGCCAAAAAGACACTCCGCCTTCTGGCCCTTCGATACCAGGCACTCACCACCGAGATTGAGCAACTGAACACCGAGATCCACCGTCTCTGCGCCCGGGCCAACCCGGCGCTGCTCGGCGCCCCAGGAGTCGGCGTGAACACCGCCGCCACCCTGCTGGTCACAGCCGGTGACAACCCCGAACGCATGAAGTCGGAATCTTCCTTCGCGGCGTTGTGCGGCGCAAGCCCCGTCCAAGCGTCTTCGGGACGAACCATACGCCACCGCCTCAACCGGGGAGGGAACCGTGAAGCCAACAGCGCCCTCTGGCACATTGCCGTCACCCGGATGCGATACGACCAGGCTACGATCGCATACGTCCAAAGACGCCAAAAAGAAGGCAAGACCCGTCGAGAAATCATCCGATGTCTGAAACGCCACATCGCCCGCCAGATCTACCACCTGCTCACCAACCCACCTCCCACACCCGACAACACCGATCTCCGCATCCAACGCCGACAAGCCCGGATAACCCTGATCCACGCCGCCCAACAGCTCCACACCCACCCCACCCTCCTCTCACAACTCGAACGAGGCCTCTACCACAACCACAACCTCGCTACCCGCTATCAACACTGGCTCACCAACCAGCATCCACCCACCGCAAGCACCGACCAAAACCTCGATTTGTAAAAAATAGGAGCATCAAGAACCCCCTCGATTTGTAAAAAATAGGAGCATCAAGAACCCCCTCCCAACCCCGAACCCCAAGAATTCGCGAAGCCTCATGTAGTTGCAGCGGCGAGTTTGCTACCGTGAAGCGTGTGGGCGAGGTGCTGGCGGTGATCATCCCGGGTCGGGGCGGTCCGGGCGAACGCGAGGAGCGTCTCGACACTGCCCGAAAGCACCTGCGCCGGTCCGGAGTGGAAGCCGAGCAGATCATCAGGATG
>JAKZTU010000219.1:0-6805 GCA_047516945.1 Acidimicrobiales bacterium | reverse complement strand
GACGGCAGAGCCAGGTTCAGCACCATGTGAGCCACTTCTTCGGGGTCGCCGTAGCGACGCAGCGCGGTGCGCCGCCGGGCAAACGTGTCTCGGTATTCCGCCGGAATGGCTTCTGTCATGGAGGTGAGAATCGGGCCTGGGCACACTGCGTTGACAGTGATGGCGTATTTTGCCAATGCAATCGCCATTGCTCGGGTAAGGCCGATGACGCCGTGTTTGGCAACGGTGTACGGAGTCGTCGATCTAGAAGCACCCAACCCTTCAGTCGATGAAATGTTGATCACCCGACCTTCTCCGCTGGCCTTGAGATCATCAAGACATGCCCGAATCAGTCGCTGATGGGGCGTAAGCAACACATCGAGTGCGAGTTGCCAGCGGTCGTCGAACTCCTCATCGTCTATCTCTCCGCCAACGCTGATTCCGGCGTTGTTGATTAGCACGTCAACCCGGCCCAAACTTTCCCGGATCGTCTTTTGAGCTGCGGTGATAGAGGTTGGATCTGCAACGTCAAGCAGCACTCCAAGCGCGGTGCCACCGGCAGAGGTGATCTCAGCGGTGACAGACTCGACCCCATCGGGGTCCACATCGGTGACTGCGACCTTGGCACCTTCATCGGCGAATAGCAGGGCAGTGGCTCTACCCATTCCCGAGGCAGCACCAGTAATGAGCACGACCTTGCCCGCAACTGATCGGCTGAGTTTGCTGAGTCGTCGGGTCATGTCTGCTCCTCGAATGCCTACTCGATCGGGTTGAGGTCGCGCCGCACCAAAGTATTAGCGTACGGCCCTACGCCGACCGCTCACCCGACCTCTGACTGACTGCTATGCCAACCCCTTCTGACCTAGCAAACGGATTGCTTGAACTTGTCAAAGCAGTGCTGAGCGATTTTGAGTCCGAACACGCCCCCGGTCTCGATTTGCCACGAGTACATGGTGGCTACCTCGTTGGCCCCGACGCTCGAGCCGATCTCGCATTCACGCTCTCGTTGTTGCACGAGGCGGGTGTAGAGCAGGTCGCAGGACTGCAGTGCGCGGATGTCGCGCTCGATATCGTGCGACAGCTCAACGGCAAAATGACTCACAGTTTCTACAGCTACCGCACAGCTGAAACCCTGTTGCGCTTTGGAGGACTTGACGACAACCCGGCGCTCGGAGCCTGGAACGAAGCAGATCTGGCTAATGCAGCAGAGGCCATCGATTCCTCTTCGATGCTTGAAGCCCTCGCCGCCGGCAAACTCCCCAACAACTATGCCGTGGTCCTCACCCGCTGCGAGTTTGATCGATCCCGCCTCGGCCGGCTCCCAGACGAGGGTGTACTCGACACGCTGATCGACAAGGTCTCAGCTTTGTTTACGCAACTCCCGACACGTTGGTTAGACGACTTTGGGGGCGCCAACTTCGACATTTACACGCCCGACGTGTATCTGTTTGCCGAACCATTCGCCGAGCGTTTGGGTACTGCTTGGTCAACAGGATTTCAAAAGGTCCTAAGTGATGTTGCTGACTTGGCTACACCCCAGGGAGCAATCGTCTGGGGGCGCTCCACAGGCGCGCTCGGTGTGGTGATGAATATTGAACTTGGCGCGACCGCGCTGTCGCGGCGGTTGACCGATGACCCGAAAGGTTGGTTGGGCAAAGCCGACCTCGCCACCCGCCAAATAAGCGGTTGGTTCGAAGACGGTCTCGTCAACGCCCATAAACACCGCTCGACGATGTTCTACCGAGGCCCGCAACGACGTCTGCAAATGACTCTTGATCTTCTTGGTAAGTTGGTGCAGGCTTCGCTTGAGTTGCAGAAAGCCGAACCGCTGGATGCGGCCACTCCAGCGGCGAGCTTCAAGGCGGTGGACAAGCTCATTACTTTGGACCCGCGCAACAATGCCTCGGTCTGGACTCATCGCGGCAAAGGGGTCGACTTCGTACTGCCTTTCGTCGGAGGATTTTGGGTTGACTACACACCAGCCCCGCGCTGGCCCGGCACCTACGAAGTGCCGGTCAACAACAATGAGCTAGCGGCGATGCTGCCCGCCGTTCACGCTGATGGCACCGTCCGAACCACCTTTGGGACACCAGATTCGATACGACACACGGAAAATCAACTCGAAGTGAGCTTCAACCAGTTCACGTCGCTACAAGGCCCCCTGACGGATTCGGAAGGCCCTGATTCAACAGACCTTGATTCGAAACGCACCGGGCCGATCGCGGGGTCTCGCCATGCCCGTTACCGAGTGGACCGACGCAGCGTAGTGGTGGATGAGACACTGAGATTTGAGCGCCCTTCCGACACCATCGACGGGATATCGCTGCAGATCCCCGAGACATCCAAACGTAAGCTCCTAGTCGAGTTCGAAACCGATCACCGATGCACGACCAGAGTGATCGACACCGCTGGAATGTTGGCACACCGTTCGTTTTGGAACGAACACGTGCGTGTACATGAGATAGACCTTGAACCAGCCGCAGAGATCAACTTCACTTGGAAGATCACGCCGCAGCTGCGGGTTGCCAGCACAGCAGCAGGACACTGGTACAACCGCAGCTTGTATGACCCCCTCGGCGATCGGGTAGCTGACCAAGAAGCGACGGGGCTGTTGGACGACCCGGCCGCGCTCTTTGAATTCGACTTGTTCCATCTGCACTGGCCCGAGTGGTCCGCAGGAACCGACCCGGCTCGAACCCGAGAAGTGATCGCCAACCTGCGTGCCGCGGGCATCCCTATTTTGTGGACTCAGCACAATCGCAAACCTCACCTTTTCCCTGAGGCGCGTGAGAGCTACCAAATCTGGTGTTCGGAAGCCGATGGCGTTATCCATCACAGCCGTTATGGCCGAGTGGTGATGGAATCCGACTACGGCTACGGCGATCACACTCGTCATTTGGTCGCGCCCCACGGCCATTGGGGACCGCGTTTGGAACCGCTCAGGCCCGCTGGGGGAAAAGCCGAAGCCGAAAAGAGCCTCGGCCTGGCTCCGACGGGGCTGCGTTTAGGCATCGTCGGCGCGCCACGTCAAAACAAGGACGTGCAACAGGTGATTGACGCGGTGCATGCCTGCAACCGCGACGATGTGCAGCTATGTGTCTGGTCGCTGGTAGACGAGGAGGTCCCTGACGATGACCGCATCGTTATTGCCGAACGATACGGGTTAGTTGATCTGGAGGTATATGCCCGTCGGCTGTTCTCACTAGACGCTTTGGTCATGCCGTACAGCGAAGGAATGTTGACCACCGGCATAGTTGCCGACGCCATCGGACTGGGGCTTGCCAGCTTGGTGTCTGATTGGGGGTACCTGGATGAGGCTCTCGGACCGGCTGGGATTTTCTATGGATCCACGGTCGAAGAACTAACAGCTTGCATCGATGGGCTGACCGATGATGAGCTTCACAGCGCGGGCGCCGCGGCAGTTGCAAAACAAGCCGATACCGATTGGTCAGTCATCGCGGAGGCGACCTACAACTTCATCGAGGGTTTGGTCGCCGACCACTGAACTGAGGAGGAAACCGTGTTGGATCTGGGATTAATCTGGGGTTACTGGGGTCGGGGGATGCCCGACAACTTGGTGGAGTTGAGCGTGGAAGCCGAAAAGCTCGGCTTCGACGCTGTTTGGTCCGCTGAGTCGTGGGGTTCGGATGCTTTCAGCCCCCTTGTGCTCATAGCGGCCCACACCGAGCGCATCAAGCTCGGAACCGGCGTCGTGCAACTCTCGGCTCGCACGCCAACAGCGACTGCCATGCATGCCATAACCCTCGATCACATTTCCAACGGACGCACGATTTTGGGTCTCGGCGTGTCTGGCCCCCAAGTCGTCGAAGGCTGGTACGGCATGCCCTCGCGTAAGCCCCTCGCTCGGACTCGCGAGTATGTGGAGATTCTGCGCCGGGTGTTTCGTCGCGAAGGTCCCATGGCGTTCCAAGGGGATCATTTTCAGATGCCCTACCAGGGTGACGGTTCGGAGGGATTAGGAAAGCCGTTGAAGGTGATGACCCACCCGTTGCGTGAGATCCCCATCTGGATCGGCGCCGAAGGACCAAAGAACATTGCCCAAACGGTAGAAATCGCCGACGGTTGGATACCGCTGTACTACTCGCCGTTTAGACCCGAGGTCTACGCCAATGAGTTGGCCCTGGCCAGGCCTGATTTCGAGATCGCAGTCAATGTCTCCATGCGCGTCCACGACGATGTCCAAGAGGCGTTGTATCCGACCAAGGCTTCGCTTGGGTTCTACATCGGCGGGATGGGTGCCAAAGGGCAGAATTACCACACCAAGTTGATGGCGCGAATGGGATACGAGGAGGAGGCCTACAAGATCCAGGACCTTTTCTTCGAGGGGAAGCGTGATGAGGCGATTGCCATGGTCCCTACCGAGTTCGCTGATGAGATTTCGCTGGTCGGTTCGGTCGATCGGATCCGCGACCGTCTTCAAGCATGGGACGAGAGTCCGGTCACAATGCTCAACGTGTCAGCCCGTACCCCAGAAGAACTGCGAGTCATAGCGGAACTGGTGAAGGGCTAACCGAACCGCTGGTATGCGGCTCACTGCAGCCGCATTCTAGGGACTGTTTGGTTTGCGACGGAGCCGCCATTGATGCCGTTCGTCGTCGGCTAATTGGTCGAGCGTGGGAACTCCGTGACGTCCCCCAAAGTGAGCGGCCATGGTGCGTTTCGAATGGGGTGCAATGTTGACAATGTCGACGTTGAGACCAGCGTCGACCGCGTCGTCTACAAGCTCTGCCAACTTTGCTGCGCCCCCGTAGTCGACACGCCCGACGTTGGCGAAGTCGATGCGCAAGTTCTGGAGTTGGGGGTGCTCGGCTCTGGCCGCGATGAAGCTTGTTTCAAGATGCGGGGCATTAACGAACCAGATCACGCCGTAGGGACGCAGTACCAGCGTGTCGTCTTCAACCTCGTGTCTGTGGTCAACACGAAGCTCGCGGATGAGATGGACTGTGATGGCGAGACCCACACCGGCGATCACGCCGCGTTCGACGTTGGGCGCAAATATCAGGGTCGCCGCGAAGGTGCCGAAGACGACGAGTCCCTGCAGTCGCGAACCGCGGGCGATCTTCAGCATGGCCGGTACGTCGATGAGACGGTAGGCCGCGGTCAACACGATTGCCCCTAGGACCGCGGTTGGCAGGGACTCCAGCGTTGCCGACAACGGGATCGCCGCCATGACGAAAGCCCCGGTGACCGCGCCTGACCACTGCGTCTGTGCCCCGGCGAGGCGATTCAACGAACTGCGGGAGAAAGAACCGCCTACGGGAAAGCCACCCGAAATCCCTGAGGCGAGGTTGGCGACGCCTTGACTTAGGAACTCGCGGTTTGCCGACCAGTGGACGCGGTCCTGGGTTGCGAAGGTTCGGGCGATAGATGCGGGTTCGGCGAATCCGACTAGTGCGATGACGATCCCTGCAATCAACAGCGACGGGGTTTGACTGTAGGGAAGGTCAAGGCTCAGGGTTATGAAGCCTCCCGGAAGGTCGCCGATCACGGTTCCGCCGTAGTTGGTGGCTTCACTCCACAACACTGTCACAACGACCGCTATCAACACGCCGGGGAAGAGCCGGTGAACTCGCCGTGCCCCCAACACCACACCCACGGTGGTCACGCTGAGCACAATGGCGGTGACATCCCAGTGGTCCGGTCGCGACAGCACCCATAGAGCTCGCGCAAGGATCCCGGTGGTGTCGGGGTTCACGTCGAACATTGAAGGAACTTGCGAGGCCACGATGAGAATCGCGGCGCTCGCTGTGAGCCCGGTCAGCGCTGGTTGCGACATGAGGTAGGCGACAATGCCCAGCCGTAGAAGACCGAGAATCACACGAGTGGCTCCCACAATCAGCGCCAACAACGCAGCCAGTTCGATATAGCTCGCGGTACCTGTGCTTTCGAGCCCTGAAAGCGCACCGAAGGTCAGCAACGCCGTGAGTGTCACCGGACCTGTCTGGAGGTAGGGCGACGATACGAAAGGAGCGGCCAACAAGGGAGGCAAAGCCGCGGCAAACAGGCCTACATGTGGTGGAACGCCTGCAATCTCCGCGTACGCCAGTGACTGAGGCAACAACACCAGCGCTACCGAGATCCCTGCGACTAGATCGCCTGTCGTCGGTGTTGGGATTCGGCTACTCACATCTCTGAGCTAACCACGCAAAGGGCCGAGAGCGGCAGTTTTGAACGAAAGCCGACGACTGCTGGATTCACAAGTTTTGTTGGCGGGCGGCCTCGATGAGGTCACGAGCTCTATAAAGAAAGGCGGCCATTTGGCCGCGGGTGGTGGGTTGATCCCAGCAGGAGGTGGTTGGCCCGCAACCCGTGGTGATTCCGGCTTGTCGGAGGCGGTTGATGTCGTCTTCAAAGGTCGAGCCGTTGTCGTCTGTGAAATAGTCTTGGTCAGCGGCCGGTAGTTGTAGCGCTCGGTTCAAGAAGGCGGCCATTTGGCCGCGAGTGACGGACTCGTCAGGACAGAAGGTGGTTGGCCCGCAACCCGTGGTGATTCCTTGTGCAGCCAGCCAGTAGATGTGTTCAACAAACAGCGTGTGAGATATATCGCTAAAGATTTGTTCGGGCTCTAGCTCCACGGGATCCGGAGCAGGATCTGGAGTCGGTTCGGGTTCGATCTGTTCGGGTTCGATGGGTTCGGGTTCGATGGGTTCGGGTTCGGGTATAACGGGGTCGGGTATAACGGGTTCGGGTATAACGGGGTCGGGTATAACGGGGTCGGGTATAACGGGGTCGGGTGTTACCGGGTCGGGTATAACGGGGTCGGGTGTTACCGGGTCGGGTATAACGGGGTCGGGTGTTACCGGGT
>JAKZTU010000218.1:0-6121 GCA_047516945.1 Acidimicrobiales bacterium | reverse complement strand
GGCTTACCTGAGATGTTGCGTCGGATCAGCTTGAGGATCATCAGTGAAGTTGCTTCATCTGGTCCAGAACCCGCTCTGCGGTCGGGTCGAGCATTTCGTCGACGACCTTGCCGTCGGCTAGGAAGATCACCCGGTCCGCGAAAGCGGCCGCTAGAGGATCATGGGTGACCATGACGATGGTCTGGCCCAGATTGTCGACTGCGTCTCGCATGAACTGCAGAATCTCGTTGCCAGACGTGGAGTCGAGGTTGCCGGTGGGTTCGTCTGCGAAAATAATCTCGGGACGGCTTGCCAGGGCTCGGCTCACGGCCACTCGTTGCTGCTGTCCGCCGGACAATTCGCTTGGTAGATGGCTCATCCGGTCAGCTAAGCCAACGGTGTTTATGACATGGTCAAGCCATGCCTCGTCGGGGTCGTTTCCAGCGAGGTCCATGGGCAGAGTTATGTTCTCAAGCGCGGAGAGAGTTGGCACAAGATTGAAGGCTTGAAAAACGAAACCAACTTTGTCACGGCGCAGCAAGGTCAGATCCCGTTCGCTCAACGTCGACAGGTCAGTCGCGCCAATAAAGACCTGCCCGCCGCTCAGCGTGTCGAGCCCCGCGAGGCAGTGCATGAGGGTGGATTTGCCCGAACCCGACGGGCCCATGATGACGGTGAACCTGCCCTGCTCAAAGTAGGCGTCGATGCCATCGAGGGCTCGAACTTCGGTGTCGCCTTCGCCATAGATCTTCGTGGCTTCAACGGCGAGGGCCGCGGTGGTAACAGAAATGGTTGCGTCGCTCATGAAAGCTCCGGTTCACTAGGGGAGAGGATTCGCAAAGCTCCAAACGAGGCTATCGCTGCGCGTACTCCGAACAGCCGCAGTTGCGGGCGGCCGATCGCAATCTGTTCTGATCGTGGGACTCAACTACCGCCGTTCTGGTCAGGTTGGGACCTAAGTTGAACCGCTGGCGGCGGAGCGTCAACTGACCAGTGTCGCGGATTGAAGGCGTTGCAGCGAAAGGTCACCCGTCCCGGATCGATAGACAGTCTTTCGATTCTCCGAGTTGCCTCGCGAATGGTCTTGTTAACGGTACTGGTTCGTCTGACTGGGCGAGCCGCTGTTGTTTCGCGGGTAAGCCACGCTAGCGAGGTGAGTTGCGCTATCCGAGACCGGTCGCTGTCTCTTGGAAGACGTACGTTCCCTCGGTTGAAGGGTGTAATGCTGGCGTATGGTTTCTGCATCAATAGTTGGTCCCACATGGCCATATCGTGAGCTTCTTCTGAGCCGTGGTGAGGGATCTTTACTACGTGGGCTCGTTCAGTGGGGCGCCCAGTCGAGCGGGCTATTGCCTGCCAACCGCCCGAACTGTTGGGTGAACGTTCTAGATCCGCGCCTAGCAATACGACGGCGTCGCCGACACGAACCCAGACGACGACAGAGGACGGGTTTCGCTTTGGCCGTGGAACCGCGCGTTTGGGCTCGCCTTCGATTGGCACAAGAGAACTGAAAGCAGATATAGCTGATGCTAAGGAGTCCCCACTTGGCGAGAGCGTCCATATTTCACAGTTCGGTACCGACCCGTCGCTGCGAAGGTGAATCCTATAGTCAGCGCGAGCCAACTCTGGAGCGTCCCGGTCAGAGTTCGCCAGCTCAGTCCAGGTGTTCCACATCTCCTTGACTCCGCTGGGTCCCTTGACCAAGGAATCGGACCCGACTTTGGCGAGGACCATGAACTCGTCGGATTCGAGGGCAGCGGAGTGGATCACTGTCGCTTCGGTGCTTGCTTTCACCAATTCGGCCAGACCGCGAATGTGGTCATCATGCCAATGCGTCGCGATGATCCACCGCACGTCGCTAGCGGGCACTTCTATGGATTCAAGATATGCAAGAGCTGCGGGCCGTCCGTGTTCGGTCACGCAACTATCGACAACGAGCCATTGGCCTCGACCGACATGTACGAGACAACATTCTCCCCGTCAGGGTTACTTCTACTTCGTCTTCTTCAGGTGCAAGGTGGGTTACCATCCGAGACGGTGTCGAAGCTCCTCGGCTTGGTTCTTCGCCTGATCAAGGTCCTTGGTACTCCACGCTGGCAAGCGACGAAAAACGAGAATAGATGATCGACTTCGTTGGCCGGATGGCTCGGTGCAATAGCCGATGCTCCAGTAGAAGATGGCACCCGGTTGAACTAAGCCAAGGTCGCCAGGACTGACTTCCTCCAGATCAAACTCAACCTCTTCTTCGACGGGACCGCCTTTGGCATCGGTGACGATGGCAATAAAGGTTGATGTATCAACATCCAGCACCCTTCCCTCCCATTTTTGGTGGGCATCGAAGCGCGGCTGTGTAAAACGCCTCGTGGGGAGTGGAACCGGTGGGACTATGGGCCAGGCACTTTCGGAGAACAACTCGTCTTCGGGAAGTGCTATTCCGGCCGTGCCTAAGCCGAGCGCGACCCGGGCCTGCGGCGGGCGAATTGTTGCGGGGGTCATATCCGGCGCATCTGCTTCCATCGAAGCAAATGAACGCGCGGTTGACATGGTATTCATGTCACCAAGCCCTTCATGTGATCAAGTATACGGCCAGCTCGCTCGGAAATCGTCACCCATTCGCTGTCCAACAGAGTTCTCCATGTTGAAGATCGTCATCTCGGGATGGATGATTTCCAATTCAACGGACTCGCCTTCTTCGGATCGCACCAGTTCTTCCTGCACAAACCATGAAGGCTGGAAGATGGACGGATTGAATGCGCCAAGGACGACGATTGTGACACTTTGGTCAATTTGTCGTGTTTGTGCTATGCGAGAACATACTCTATGCCCCCGTTTTCAGGTGAGCAGGTCGAGCGTCCGAATATTCGGCCATCTGTCGGATGCTTGGAAGTTTGAGTGGCTACTTGAGTTTGTGCGGGTTTCGGCGCGGAACGTGACAAAGTGGTGCAATTCTGTGGGAGTGGATTTGGACTGGATAATGAAGGAGCAGATATGCGCCCGGTGAAGATCGCTACTTGGTCAGAAGTGCCTGATCGTGAACCGGTTGGGGCGCTAGTCGACGGGGTCGACCTGGTTGTCGTTCGCTTCGATGACAACCACTCGGTGCTGTACGGGCGTTGCTTGCATCGCGGTGCGCTGATGGCTGACGGCAAGATCAGCGGAGACAACCTGATTTGCGGACTCCATGGCTGGGACTACGTGTTCCACACCGGCGTTTCGAGCTACGACAACAACGAGCGACTCGCCAAGTTCGCGTCGTGGGTCGAGAGCGATGAGCTGCTTGTTGATCTCGACGAGATTCAGGCGTGGACCAAGGAACATCCTCAACCCTTCGACCGAGATGCCTACCAGGGCGAATTTCAAGATCCGCACGGAGATCCGGCCGAACCCCATGTTGGTCTGATCCGACGGTTGGCCAACGAGGGGTTGGATTATCTCGGTCATCACGGACCGGTCGTTTCGATGGGGGTCGAGCGAAATCTGCTCCCGAAATGGGACGACATCCAGTTTGTGACGGCCCAGTTGGCACGCAAACCCCAACTCGATCATGTGGAGGTGGGCACCGAGGTGGTCATCGGCCCCGACGCCGCCAAACCGCTGCGCCTCGACATCCCTATGTTCGTGAGCGATATGAGTTTCGGGGCGCTCTCGGAGGAAGCCAAGGTGGCACTGGCACGTGGCGCAGAGTTGGCGGGAACAGGGATCTGTTCGGGAGAGGGTGGGATGCTGCCCGAGGAGAAGGCCGAGAATTCACGTTACTTCTACGAGTTGGCGAGCGGAAAGTTCGGCTGGTCACTCGACAAAGTCGCTGATGTACAAGCTTTTCACTTCAAACTCGGCCAGGGGGCCAAGACCGGAACAGGTGGACATCTGCCGGGCATCAAAGTCCAAGGCAAGATCGCCGAGGTGCGGGGCTTGGTGCCAGGCACCGACGCCATCTCCCCGTCCACGTTTGTTGAGTTCGACTGCGAAGACGATTATCGGCGTTTCGCTGATCAGGTCAGGGAGGTCTCCGGCGGGGTGCCGATCGGGGTGAAGATGTCGGCTCAACACATCGAGGACGACATCGACGCGGCGCTGCGGATCGGAGTTGACTACATGATTCTTGATGGCCGCGGCGGAGGAACCGGAGCTGCACCAGTGGTTTTCCGTGACCATATTTCGGTGCCGACGATCCCGGCGCTTGCCCGGGCACGGCGTCATCTCGATAGTCGCGGGCGGCGCGACGTAACCCTGGTCGTGACTGGCGGACTCAGGACTCACACCGATTTCGCCAAAGCCCTTGCGCTCGGTGCTGACGCGGTGGCGGTGTCCAACTCGGCCATGCAGGCGATCGGCTGTATCGGTATGCGCGCTTGCTCAACCAACAACTGTCCGGTAGGAATCGCCACACAGAACCCCGAACTGCGGGCCCGCCTTCCGGTACAAGAAGCAGCACACAGGCTTGAACGGTTCTTTGCTGCCAGCACCGAACTCATGGGTGTTCTGGCACGGGCCTGCGGGCACACGCATCTGCGTGAGTTCTGCACCGACGATCTCACCACCTTTGACTCAGATATGGCCCAACTCACGGGTATCGCCTACGGAGGAGTAACAAAGTGAGCGACTCAATTGACGACGGACCATCGATTTCCGAGCCTCCTCTGCCACAAGAGCAGTTCTCCTGGCATCGCTTGGTGAGCCTCGACGAGTTGCCTCAAGGTCGGGTCTCGACCGTCACCATCGGCCAGGAGAGCCTCTGCGTAACCCACACGGCCGACGGTGGCTACGGCTGTTTGGCCAATGCCTGCCCGCATCAGGCCGGGCCACTGGGCGAAGGGTCTATCGAGGAGGGATGGCTCCGCTGTCCTTGGCACGGCTATGACTATTCGCCCAAGAACGGGACGCCACCGGGCGCCTTCTCTGACGCGCCGGCAGCCTTTAGGACTGAGGTTCGCGACGACGGGGTGTATGTCGCCTTGCCCCATGAAATGGCACGGCCACGGAGTGTCTCTGATGTGATGGTTGAAACGATGGTCAACTGGGGCGTAACCCATGTCTTCGGCATGGTCGGACACTCAAATCTTGGTTTTGCTGACGCTTTACGCGCCGCTGAGGAACGTGGCGATCTTGCCTTTATTGGTATCCGTCATGAGGGTGCCGCCTCGTTTGCGGCGGTCGCTTACGGCAAGCTCACCGGCAAGCTTGCGGCTTGTTTCGCGATAGCGGGTCCTGGCTCGACAAACCTCATGACCGGGCTGTACGACGCAAAAACCGATCGGGCACCGGTGCTTGCGATTTGCGGGCAAGTTCCCAGCAAAGTCCGCGGTCGTGGCGCCTTTCAAGACACCGACCTCTCAGCGGCATTCGCGGATGTTGCCCGCTATTCCCAAACCGTGCAGGCAACCTCTGACCACGGCGAGTTGATGACTTTGGCATGCAAGACGGCGTTGGTTGAGCGCGATGTGGCTCATTTGGTGTTGCCCGACGAGGTCCAGGTGCTTGCGGCTGGCGACAACGCCCGCGTGGGTTCCCCCGAGGGTCGCAGCGGAGATCGTGGGATAGCCCCGCCAGCACAGTCGTTACGGGCAGCGATCGAGGCGATTTCGGCTACTGACCGGCCCCTGGTCATCATCGGCAACGGTGCGCGTGCCGGGATTGACGACATCGTTGCTTTCGCTGAGGCCATTGATGCACCGGTCGCCACCACCTTCAAAGCGAAGGGTCTGATCTCAGATCATCATCGCCTGGCGGCGGGAGTGCTGGGACGCTCCGGCACTCCTGTGGCGAGTTGGTTCATGAACGAGTCCGACATGATCGTGGCGTTCGGGGTGTCGTTCGCGAATCACACCGGAATCGCCGATTACAAACCGATCGTGCAGGTTGACTTCGATCCGATGGCTCTTGGCCGTTTCCATCCTGTGGCGGTTCCTGTTCAGGGCCATGTCGGGGTTGTCGCCAAAGCGCTGATTGAGGGGCTTGATGGCCTCAGCGGTGAGGGGGTTACCCGCTCCGGTGCTGCTGATGAAGTTGCGCAGCGTTGGGCCATCTGGCGCAGCGAGAAAGCCAGCCGACGTCAAGACGATCGTGGCGCAGGGATCAACGCGGCGGCGCTGTTCGACGCGCTCAGTGATTGCGTGCCGGCGAACGCCATCATGCCGGTCGA
>JAKZTU010000217.1:0-2670 GCA_047516945.1 Acidimicrobiales bacterium | reverse complement strand
CAGGGGCTCAACCGCCTGGGTGCTCAACCACCTCGGAGCCATCGGCTCAGGGCCATTGCCATTCGGGCCTCGCGATCGCGACGACTTTCGATGTCGTCGGCTCTGGCCATGATCCAGCGACTGCCGCGTACCCCAAGCCATCTGAGAGGTTCCGGTTCCCAAGGTCGGCTTGCTGGTGCTACCCAAGGCAAATCGACCCGCTCAGAGTCGGTGTTGGTGATCAAGTCGGCCAGGGTCCGACCGGCGAGATTGGCGGCGGCAACTCCCTCGCCGACATAGCCACCGGCAGTAGCGATGCCGTTAGCACGGTCGTAGTTGACGAACGGTGTCCAGTTCCGTGGCACACCGAGCACTCCGCCCCAACGGTGGGTGATCTTCGTGTCGGCCAGGATCGGAAACAGGTCGACCAACGCTTCGTGTACGAGGCGATGCGAATCTGGGCGCACTTCCATCGAAGGGCTGATCCTCGATCCATACAGGTAGGGCACACCCCTGCCTCCGAAGGCGATGCGCCCGTCGCTGGTTCGTTGACCGTAGATGACCATGTGCCGGTCGTCGGCAAAAGTCGGGCGATTGACCAACCCGATTTGGGCTAATACGTCTTCGCTCAATGGTTCGGTGGCGATCATCCGCGAATAAAACGGTGCCAGACGGCGGCGCTGGCTTTTGAGATCGCGCGTGTACCCCTCTGTTGCCTGCACTACAACCGAGGCGCTGATCGTGCCGGTTTCGGTGACAACTTGGCGCGGTCCGATTGCCTCCGCGGCGGTGCGTTCCACAATCGTGACCCCGGCTTTTTCGCAGGCTGTAGCGAGACCCAGCACCAAGCGGGCGGGGTCGACTGCGGCGCAGGGCGCAAACATGATGCCGCCGAGGATTCCGGTGGCGTTGATGATCGCCTCGGTTTCTTGCTTGTTGAGTAGGCGGATCTCTTCGTCGCCGATGCCGAGTTTGTGGTGGTGGGTGACTTCCTCGATCTGGCGCCGAAGTTGAGGTTTGTTGCGGGCCATGCGGACTACTCCGCCCTTGGCGAACCCGCAATCGATCGCCTCGGTGTCAACTATTCGCCCCACCTCATCAACCGCGTCGAACACCGCTCGAGTCAGTCGGAGCGACTCGTCGAGGCCACGACGTTCGGCGTATCTTTCGATGCCGGCCGCTAGTTCACCGACAACCCAGCCGCCGTTGCGTCCTGAAGCACCGAAACCGACATGGGTCTTCTCGATCACCAGGACTGTCAGCGATGGGTCGAGTTGAGCCAGGTAGTAGGCGGTCCACAACCCGGTGAACCCGCCTCCGACGATCGCCACATCAACTTCCAGATCGCCGTGCAAAGCCGGCCGCGAGACCGCGTCCAGCTCAAGTTCATCCAACCAAAGCGACCGTGCTACCTCGACCACGCCCATACTCTGGCAGGTTCGTCACCAAAACCGACGCGATATTGTCGGGGACTGCGACGGTTAGCCGTTGGTGGCACGGCGGCTGGCGAAGAAGTCGCTGAGCAGCGCGGCGCATTCGTCGGCTCGTACCCCGTGGCGTATCTCGAACTCGTGGTTGAGACGTGGGTCGCTGCCGAGGTTGTACAGCGACCCGCAGGCACCCGCTTTGGGGTCCGCTGCGCCGTAGACGACCCGGGTGACCCGTGCCTGTTGCAGCGCACCAGCACACATGGGGCACGGCTCAAGGGTGCATACGACGGTAGCGCCGTCGAGGCGCCAGGAGTTGAGGACCCGGGCGGCGTCTTGCACGGCCAGTAACTCTGCGTGAGCGGTCGGGTCGTTCGTTGCTTCTCGTTCGTTGTGGCGGCGGGCGATGATCCGGCCGTCTACAACCACCAGGGCGCCGACCGGCACATCTCCGTGTGTGGTTGCCTTGCGAGCTTCGTCGATAGCGATCCCCATCAGGGCCTCGTCAGTCGGGTAGTTCGCGATCTCCACGGGCTCAGAGTCCGGCGTACCAGTCATAGCCGCGCTCGCCCCAATAGTCGCCGCCCGCTTCGGTAAGGAACTGAATCTCGCCTATCCGTTTGAGTTGCTTGATGCCGTACTTGAGCGGGGTGGCCAGTCGCAGCGGTGCGCCGTGAAGTTCGTCGATCGGCTCGTCGAGGTTGTTGTAGGCGAGCAGTGTCTGCTGGTGGAGCATGGTCTCGATGTCGTTGCTCACGTAGTACTGGCCGTCGGGGGTCTCAAGGTACACGTGGCTGATGTTGTCGGGGAGCTGGCTTTCGTAGAGGCGCATGAAGTCGCTGAAACGAGCGCCACCCCAGTTGGTGATCTGAGCCCAGCCCTCAATGCACTTATGTTCGATGGTCATCTCGTGGTAGGGGAGGCGTTGGATGTCGGCGAGCACATGCCGGCCTAGCTCGGTTCCATCGGGTCCCTTGACGGTGAGCTGCCAATTGTCGAGATCGATCTCGGATCTCAGGCCGATTCGCCCGTTGAGACGCAGGATTGATGCGGAGTCACGGTCAAAGGTGCGTGCTTGGTGGTCGTGTCGGAACAAATTCGTCCACAGAGATTCGTTGAGTTCGTGACCGTTGCGCAGCACGTTGGGGATGTTGTTGGTCTCGGGCTGGTTTTGAACCCAACGCCAGCCAAGCAGACCGGCCACAGCGGCAACGCCTCCGGTCAGCAACGAGCGGCGTGATCGTTGCCGGTAAGCCTCAACTGA
>JAKZTU010000216.1:0-4779 GCA_047516945.1 Acidimicrobiales bacterium | reverse complement strand
TCTATCTGGCGCCGCCAACCATGTGATGTCCACCGATCTCCATGCGCTGAGGGCGAAGCCATTTCCGCCCGGCACGATTGCGTTTGCGAAGATCGGAGAGGCGATCCGCCAAAACTTCCGCGCGGTTGCACAAGTGTCGATCCTCCTGGACAACAACGTCATGGGAGCGATACCGAGCGATCAGGTCGACCCTGATTATTTGTTCCACTTCTTGGCCTCACTGGACCTCTATCGCTTTGCACAATCGACGACGGTGCCATCGCTCAGGAAGTCCGAACTCGCCCGGATTGCAATGCCGTTGCCGACGATTGAAGAGCAGCGGCGGATTGCGGCGGTGCTGGATGCGGCTGAGGCGCTGCGGGCGAAGCGTCGTCAGTCCCTCGCCAAGCTTGACTCGCTGACCCGATCCGTCTTTCTTGACATGTTCGGCGATCCGAGATTGAAATCGAAACAGCTGGGCTTTGTTCCACTCGCTGACCTCCTCAAACTCAAGAGCGGTCAAGGGCTGTCTGCCAAGGCGATGCGGCCAGGACCTCATCTCGTGTACGGGGGAAACGGCGTCAGTGGAACACATAGTGAGTACATGTTTGAAGAGTCCAAAATCGTCATCGGCCGCGTGGGTGTCTACTGTGGTTGTGTACACATCTCCAAGCCTCGGAGTTGGATTACGGACAACGCGCTTTACGTCAGTTGGATGAGCCCCCATCTCTCTACAACGTTTCTCGCAGCGGCACTCGAACTGGTAAATCTGAATCGATTTGCAAGCCAAGCTGCCCAACCGCTCATCTCAGGTGGACGCATCTATCCGGTTGCGATTCCTGTGCCGCCTCTCAATGCCCAGCAAGTCTTCGAACGAAAGGTTCGAGCAATAGCCGACCATCGAAGTCGACTTGAAGAAGGTTCTTCGAAGCTGAGCGACCTATTTGCTTCGTTGCAGCAGCGGGCGTTTCGGGGGGAGTTGTGAGTGGGTCGCAGTTTTCGTTTCTTGAGGTTGAATTCGAGTCCGAGTTCGAGTCGGCGTCGCGGGCGGAGGGGTACTCGCTGTCGGATCCGGGTGCCGCCGTCATCTATGCCCGCAAGTGCCTCGAGTCGGCCGTCAAGTGGGTGTACCAGCACGACCGATCGCTGCCTCAGCCATACGAAGACACGCTCAACGCGCTGCTGACCGAACCAGCCTTCAAATCGCTACAAGACGGCCGGATCTTCGGCGTGGCTAGGAAAATCCAGAAGGCGGGGAACCGCGCTGTTCATGAGTCGAAGGCGCCGACGAAACTTGAGGCGGTCGAGATCGTCTCGGGGCTGTTCCAATTCTGTTTCTGGCTGGCGTTCACCTACGGACGCACAGCGAAGCCCGACCCCTCGCTGCGCTTCAATCCACACAAACTGCTCGACGCGGGCAAGGCCGAGCAGGCGTCGCTGCGCGAGCGCCAAGAACTTGAGACGCTGCTTGAGCAAGAGTCTGCCGAACTCGCCGCCGCCCAGATGCGGTTGGCGGAATCGACTCGCACCGCCGACGAGCTGAATGCCGAACTGGCGCAACTGCGGGCCGAAGTCGCTGCCGCCAAGAAGAAGGCTGCGGAGACGATTCCGCCCGAAGCATTCGACTGGTCTGAGGCCGAAACTCGCAAGTACAAGATCGACGCGCTGCTCGCGGAAGCCGGCTGGAACGATCTCGTAGAGGGCCGTGGCACCGAGTACGAGGTACAGGGGATGCCCTCCGCATCGGGTGTCGGCTATGTGGACTATGTGCTCTGGGGCGCCGATGGACGGCCGCTCGCGGTAGTAGAGGCCAAGAAGGCGCTCGCAGACCCGAAGACCGGTCAGCAACAGGCGAAGCTATATGCCGATTGCTTGGAGAACGAGACAGGGCAGCGGCCGCTCATCTACTACAGCAACGGTTACGAGCATTGGCTATGGGACGACTCCCAGCACCCGGCCCGGCCGGTGCAAGGGTTCTGCACACGCGATGAGCTGGTGTTGCTCATCCAGCGGCGGACGGACCGCAAGTCGCTGGCATCGCTCGACATCAACGAACACATCGTCGACCGCCCCTATCAGCAGCGCGCAATCAGGGCGATTGCTGAGCACTTCGAGAACGACAACCAGCGTAAAGCGCTGCTGGTGATGGCCACCGGCGCAGGCAAGACCCGCACCGTGATCGCACTGGTCGACCTGTTGAGGCGCGCCAGGTGGATAAAGCGGGTGCTGTTCCTCGCGGACCGCACGGCGCTGGTGAACCAAGCCGTGAACGCCTTCAAAACCCACCTGCCCGATGCCGCGCCGGTGAACCTGGTGACCGAAAGCAGCGCCGACGGCCGGGTGTACGTGTCGACCTATCAGACGATGGTCGGCAAGATCGATGAGTACCGGACCGACGGCACCCGCCGGTTCGGGGTGGGGCACTTCGACCTGGTCGTGATCGACGAAGCGCACCGGTCGGTGTACCGCAAGTATCGGGGGATCTTCGAGTACTTCGACTCGCTGCTGGTGGGCCTCACCGCAACCCCCAAGGACGAGGTCGACAAGAATACCTACGACCTGTTCGACCTCGAGACCGGCGTGCCCACAGACGCCTACTCGCTCGACGACGCCATCAAGGACGGATACCTGGTGCCGCCCCGGGCCGTGTCCGTGCCGCTGCAGTTCGTGCGCGAAGGCATTCGCTACAAAGAACTGAGCGACGACGAGAAGGAAGAATGGGACGAGTTGGACTGGGGTGAGGACGATGAAGGGCTCCCCTTGGAACCACCCGACAAGGTCGAAGCCGCGCAACTCAACAAGTGGCTCTTCAACACAAACACCGTCGATCGGGCGCTTGCGCACCTGATGACCGAGGGCATCAAGGTTGCCGGCGGCGACCGGCTCGGCAAGACGATCATCTTTGCCAAGAACCAGAAACATGCCGACTTCATCAAGGAACGCTTCGACGCCAACTACCCGTCACTTGAGCCGGGACACTTCGCCCGGGTCATCACCCACCAAGTGAAGTACGGCCAGAGTCTGATCGACGACTTCTCCAACAAGTCCAAAGCCCCGCACATCGCGATCAGTGTCGACATGCTCGACACCGGCATCGACGTGCCAGAAGTCGTCAACCTCGTGTACTTCAAGCTGGTGCGATCCAAGACCAAGTTCTGGCAGATGCTCGGGCGTGGCACCCGGTTGTGCACGGACCTGCTCGGGCCGGGCGACCACAAGACCCACTTCAAGGTGTTCGATTTCTGCCAGAACCTGGAGTACTTCAGCCAGGAACTCGTGCCCGCCGATTCGTCGAGCGGGAAGTCGCTCAACGAAATCCTGTTCTGCGAACGGCTGGAACTGCTGCAAGCCCTCGATTCCATCGAGTCGCTCGGCGATGAACGAGCCGAGGTCGCGGCGACGCTGCACAAGGCCGTGGAGTCAATGAACCACGACAACTTCCTGGTGCGGCCCCACCTGGAACTCGTGGAGAGGTTCAGCAAGGTAGAGGCTTGGGATACGATTTCGCTTACGGACCTCGCGACGTTGGCCGACCGGGTCGCCAAACTTCCCGATCAGCTCGAAGCCGACAGTGAAGAAGCCAAACGCTTCGACATCGTGCTGCTGAACGCGCAGTTGGGGCTACTGAGGATTGAACCGTTCGAGCGGCAGCGCACACGTATCATCGGTGTTGCGTCCGCGCTAGAGGACTTGGGCACCGCCATTCCTGTCGTAGCTCAGCAGTTGGAGCTGATCGCCGCCATTCAAACTGACGAGTGGTGGGCCGACGTCACCTACCCGATGCTCGAAGACGTTCGCAGACGGCTCCGTGGCCTCGTCCATCTCATCGAGTACACGAAGAAGAACGTTCTCTACAGCGACTTCAGCGACGAGATCGGCGAGTCCGAAGAGATCGAATTACCGGGTACTGGCGGTGCAGTCGCAAACAGCGAGTTCGATCAGTTCCGCAAGAAGGCGCAGCACTTCCTCTCACAGAATCTAGCCGAGGATGTGGTGACCAAAGTTCGTAGCGGAGAACCGCTCACCGCCGACGATATCGAGGAACTTCAGCGCGTTCTGGTTGCCGCCGGAATCGGAGACGCCGAAACTTTCGCTGAAGCTTCCGAACGTACCGGAAGCTTCGGACTGTTCATTCGTAGCCTCGTCGGCCTAGACCGCGCTGCCGCCAAGCAAGCATTCGCCAAGTTCCTCGACGACAAGCGCTACAGCGCCAACCAGATCCGCTTCGTCGAGATGGTGATCGACTACCTCACCGACCACGGAACCATCGACGCCGGCCGCATCTACGACTCTCCATTCACCGCCGTCGCCCCCGAAGGACCCGAAGCCATCTTGCCCGACGACGTCGACGAGTTCTTCGAGATCATCGCTCGCCTCCACGACATCGTAACCGCCTCAAACCTTTAGCCAGATATTGAAACCGAGCGGTCGGAAAGTCCAGTGTCGGGATCCAATCGGCGCTTGGTAGCTTCGGGCGCATGGGTATTGTCGGCGGGTCTAAGAGCAAGTTCGCGAGTCTGAAGTCTGTGAGGCGGCTCAATTACCGGAAGGTGGCCTTATTCGTGATGCTCGGACTGAGCATTGGCTTCGTCATGTTCTGGAATCAAGCGGATTCGGTCAAGGTGGCCAATATTGTCGGCGGGGTGTCGGCGGCAGTCGCGATAGCCGCGGCCGTATACGTGTTCCATCCGCGCCTGAACTACTGGTTGTTGCCGCGGAAGACCCGGCGGGAACACGACACTTATGTCGCGTGGTTGACCTTGAGCATCGGTAACGCCCACACGGTACTCGCAGGTAGCC
>JAKZTU010000215.1:0-5375 GCA_047516945.1 Acidimicrobiales bacterium | reverse complement strand
CTGTTGGTCCGTCGAATCCAAAGCTCACCGAGGAACTAGGCGATTTCGCTGAACTTGTCGTCGGCCCCACTCAGTGGGAAGCGACCATGGGCTACGAAGGCCAATGGTTCGGCACCGCTTCTGACTATGCGGCGCGCTACGAGTCTTATTGGGGGGAGCCACCGGTGTATCAGGCGGCATCGGCCACAGCCTCCGCGTTAGCCTTGCACATAGCCATAGAGCAGGCTGGCACTATCGAAACTGAGGCGGTGAAGTCAGCGCTACGCCAGATGGAGGTCGAGACGTTCTACGGTCCGATCGGATTCGACGAACGAGGCGTCAACACATTGAAACCCATGGGCACAGTGCAGGTTCAGAACGGCGCGATCAACGTGGTTGCCCCTCCCGCAGGCGCCGTTGCCGAATTCGTGTTCCCCCGAAACTAAACCCGTTGGCCACTAGCGTGTCTACAGCGGCGGCGCGATCGTGTCGGCGACGAGTGCGTCGACGACGGCTTTGAGCGCCTCGTCTTCGGTGGCACCGTCTTCGAGCGCACTGTGATACACCGCGAGCTGGCGATCCGCGGAGGAACCTCGCTCGCAGATCGTGAGCGTGTGCTCCACCTCGGTAACGCAGTCCAAGGCCTCGGCGTCTGGCCTGACCAACTCGACAAGTTCCTTTACGAGCTCTTCGAACGGCACCAACTCGCCCTTGCCGAAGTCGATCAGTTCGCCCCCGGTCCCGTAACGTTCGGCCCGCCACAGATTCTCCGACACCAGGAAGTTGGCGTAGCTGCGCCAGCGGCGATTCTCCAGCTTGAGTCGCCAGAGCATCCTCAACACACAGACATACATGGCGGCCACCGCGATCGTGTCCTCCATCCTCGTGGGCAGGTCGGTCACCCGCATCTCCAAAGTGGGGTAGCGCTCCGAGGGGCGGATATGCCACCAAATCTTGCTGGAGTCGTCAATGATCCCGGCGTTCACAAGCACATCCACATGGTGGCGGAAATCAGACCACGAGTTGAACCTCTCGGGAAGCCCGGTGCGTGGCATGCTCGCGAACACAGCCATTCGGTAGCTCTTGAGTCCGGTGTCGCTACCCTCCCAGAACGGCGAAGATGTCGATAGAGCCAACAGATGCGGCAGAAAATATGCAGCCTGGTTCATTAGATCGATCCGCAGGTCGGGATCCTCAATACCTACATGGACATGCATCCCGGAAATGATCAGTCGCCGGGTGACGCCCTGAAGGTCCGCGGCGATGTCTCGGTAGCGTTCTCCTTCGGTGTATTCAAGCTGCTTCCACTTCGCGAACGGATGAGTCGAGGCGGCGATCGGTGCCAAACCGTAGTCGGCGGCAGCTTCAGAAACCGCCAATCGCAACAACCCGATGTCGGCGCGAAGCAGCTGCACGTCGGTGCAGACGCCCGTGCCGATCTCAATCTGGGAACTGAACAATTCCCGGGCCACCATCCCGTGGCGCAAGTCGGCCACTTTTTCCAGCAACCCTGGAGGCTGCTTGGTGACGAGGGCCCCGCTGTCGCGTTCGACGAGCAGATATTCCTCTTCGATTCCTAGCGACCAGGCAGGCTCGGTGGACACCACTTCTCCTCTCCCATAATCACCGCAAGTGTAATGCCCTGCTCACCCGATGGTCCGCGCCCGGGCCTTACCCGGAAGCCGACTACAGCAGGTTGTGGTCGTGAGTGAGTTCTTGGGCTAGCACGATTGAGCCACGGTGTTGCTCAGCAGCGGGGTCAGTGCATAACCAGGCCACTGCAGCGCCGATGGCCTCGGGCGTTCCTGCGGTGAAGTTGCCCTCGTATTGTTTGGCTCGACCGGACGCGATCTGTCGTTCGGTAGCTACATGTCCGGGATCGATGTTGAAAGCTCGAATCCCATCGTCGGCGTGTTCAACCTCAAGCATCGGTGCCACACGCTCGAAGGCCGCCTTGGTCATGGCGTAACCCATTCCCCATCCACCCGAACCGATCCGGTTGGTAGGAGTCGTGTAGGCGGTGGCCGAGATGATGTTGACAACGATGCCTCCGCCCGCCGCAATCATGGTTGGCAAGGCTGCATGGAGCACGGCTAGATGAGCGAACAAGTTGCCTTCAAACAGCTTTTTGATCTGCTCATCAGTCAGATCCATGAACTCCAGCATCGCACCGGGTCCCTGGTAGATGGCGTTGTTCACGACAACGTCAAGGCGCTCAAAGTGCGCAACCGTGTGGTGTACCGCGGCTTCGACAGTGGCCCGATCGAGAACGTCCATGTACAGCGACAACGCCCGCCCGCCAGCGGCTTCGATCCCAGCACCGGTCGTGTCGAGCCCACCCGGCACAACAATGCTGTTATCGCCTTCAAGGCGACGATCACCGTCGACAAGAGTACGGGCCGTGATTGCGAGGTCGTAACCAGCATGAGCCAACGCCAAGGCGATGGCCTTGCCGAGACCACGGCTGGCCCCAGTAACCAAGGCAACTGGCCGAGACTCAGCAGTCGAGTCAGCCATTAGATATGGCTGCGGTCCTCGGGGGCTATATGAAGCTCGAAAGCGGCGTGAAGTTTCGCCACCGCCTGCTCAACCTGGGCCTCACGAACCACGCACGACACCCGAATCGCCGATGTCGAGATCATCTCGATGTTGATGTCGTTGTCAGAAAGAGTCTCGAACATGGTGGCCGCAACTCCCGGGTTGGTCTTCATACCAGCCCCAACAAGGCTGACTCGAGCGATTGCGTCGTCGGCCACGACGCCGTCCGCGCCGAGCGACCCGAGAATAGAGTTGACCGCCCCCAAGGCTTCCTCAACCTGATCATGGGGCACAGTGAAGCTGATATCGGTATGACCCTGCGACGACACGTTTTGCACGATCATGTCGACGTTGATATCAGCAGTCGCCAATGTGCGAAACAGCAACGCCGCCACACCGGGACGGTCAATCACCCCCGAGACGGTCATCTTCGCCTCGCTGGTGTCGTGCGTTACCGCAGAAATCAGTGCACCTTCCATGGGACCCTCCTTGGTTACCCAGGTACCGGGAACCCACGAGAATGCGCTGCGCACATGCAACTTCACTCCGTAGGCCCGGGCCAACTCGACAGATCGCATCGCCGGCTTGGGGCAGCCGGTAGCAGTCATCTCGAGAAGTTCTTCGAATGAGACTTGATCGATCCGTTGCGCGTTGGTCACCAGCCGCGGATCGGTGGTGAACACGCCGGGAACATCGGTGTAGAGTTCGCAGGCGTCGGCATCCAAGGCGTGGGCGAGCGCCACTGCGGTGGTGTCAGAGCCACCGCGGCCCAGAAAAGTGACATTGTTATCGGTCGAAACTCCCTGCGAACCCGCGACTACAGGTACACGACCAGCTTGGAGCGCCTCGCGGATACGGTCGGGACGCAGCTCAAGGATCTTGGCGTTTTGGTGGGTTGCGTCGGTAAGGAAACCCGCCTGGCTGCCAGTGAACGAATCGGACTCAACCCCCAGATCGTGTAAGGCCATCGAAACCAGCGCGCAGGCTTTGCGCTCACCTCCGGTGATGAGCATGTCCATTTCCCGCCCCGGTTTTGTGCCGGATACCTGATCGGCGAACCGCAGAAGCTCGTCGGTTTCTTTGCCCATCGCCGAAGCGACCAGCACGATTTGGTCGCCTCGCCTGTGGCTACGAGCCACATAGTCAGCGACCTCACGGATGCGATCGGGGTCGCTCACCGAGGTGCCGCCGAACTTCTGAACAAGGAGTGCCACGACCAGTAAGGCTACCGTCGGCCAAACCGCTCTCGCTCGTGAGATACTGACCGCTGTGGCTTCCCCCAACGCCGAAGGTGTTTTTCTGCGGATTCCTGCGCTTCAGCCGTACGCGCCAATCGTGCGAGTGGGAGCGGCCGCACTGGCTATCCACCTTGGCATGAGCTTTGTGGAGATCGACGATCTGAGATTGGTGATCGACAAGGCAATGATCATGCTGCTCGACGGACTCGACGGGTTCGAAAGCACACCGGGCGCGCAAGGCAAAGCATCCGGAGAAGCGGACCTTTACATCGACGTGGTCTTTCGTATCGCGGAGAACCGCTTCGAGTTCGAAGCCACTCGCAGCGCTACCGGAGGTGTGTCTGAAACGGCGGTACGTCTCTTCGACGACACCGCTCGTGAACTTGTCGACGAACTGCGCGTCGACGTCGATACCGGAGCGATCTGGCTGGGTAAGGCTCTCGCCGACGTACGCTGAGACCATGCTGGCCTGGATGGATCTGGAAATGACGGGGCTAGATCCCGACCAAGACACGATCTTGGAGATCGCAACGCTTATCACCGACGACAACCTTGAGTTGATCGCCGAGGGACCAGACTTGATCATCCATGCCAGCGAAGAGGATCTGACCGGCATGGACGATGTTGTCGTCAAGATGCACACCCGAAGCGGGCTGCTGTCTGAGGTTCGAGAGTCGACCGTGAGCCTTGCCGAAGCGGGAGCACAGACTCTGGCCTTTTTGAAGCAACACATCGACCAAGCGCGCACGGTTCCGCTATGTGGCAACTCAATTGGTACCGACCGTCGTTTCCTGGCCAAACACCTCACCGAGATAGAGGAGTTTTTCCACTACCGCTCAGTTGATGTGTCGACCATTAAGGAACTCGTTCGCCGCTGGAATCCTGAAGTCTTGGCGTCTGCCCCCCAAAAGGCCACAGGCCATCGGGCCATGGACGATGTTCGAGAGAGCCTGGAAGAACTACGCCACTATCGCGCGACTGTATTTCGCCTGTCGTAGCTGTGCTTTCGCCGGGCGTAGCCGGAGCCGCGGGAGTCCTCTAGGGTGCCAGGGTGACAGATTTGGTCTACCGCAAACAAGAACAGGAACCTGCCTCGACGGAAGTTCGTGAAGTAGCCCCTGGGGTGTTGCGGATGCAACTGCCGATTTCTATGCCGGGGTTGGGTCATGTGAATTGCTACGCCCTCGAAGACTCCGACGGTGTCGCCCTGGTTGACCCGGGTCTCCCCGGTGAGGAGTCTTGGCAGGCTCTCATGCATCGTTTGGCAACCGCGTCGATACCCGTCGAGCGGGTCCACACGGTGGTGGTGACTCACAGCCACCCCGACCACTTCGGGGGGAGCGACCAACTCCGAGAAGTCGCCGGGGCCGAGGTACTGACGCATGAGGCGTTCCACAGCCGAATTCTGGAGGCCGGAGACGACTTCGACCTGGAACTGCTCGAAATGGACAACGAGGAGATTGTCGAGCTCTGGAAACAGCGGATCACCGAATCCGAACGAACCCCGTGGGGGGAGATCCGTCAACCACCACCAGACGAAGTGATGCTCAAATGGCTGCACATGGACCCCGCAGGTCACCGCCGTTTCCTGGCGCCTCACCCCACAATCCGAGTGGCCGA
>JAKZTU010000214.1:0-2611 GCA_047516945.1 Acidimicrobiales bacterium | reverse complement strand
TCCAATGAGTGGGGGCTGACGCGTGACAAGTTCGTCGTTATTGCGAAGGAACGCCTGAAGGGCGATCGGGAGGACGATTACGGGTTCCTCGGCATGCTGCGCTTGGCGGCACTGAGTAGCCGGTACGCCAAGGTCAAGTCGATGGCCTGGTCCCTCTTCGACAACTCTGTGGAGGCGGCAATAGGTGCGCTGGACCGCCTGTCTGTTCTGGACTTCGACAGGATCGTGTTCGAGTCGTCTCGCCGGGAGGGGGTCTGGGAAGCCGACACGCTGTTCCGCGTTTTCGGCATCCTCATTCGCCGGGAGGCGCGATCGCGGATGCATGGCGACGGTGGCCTTCTCGACGCCGTCGCGGCGGCACGTCGGGTGAGCGACGTGCCGGAGAGCATCGCCCATGCGCTTGGCGACGAGGTGGTCTCGCAGGAGGCTGTGCGCATCCAGAGGTTCGAGACCTACGACGGCGGTGAAGAACTGAACGCCATCCACGCGCCGCTAGAGTTGGGGGACATCTTCGAGAAAACGTCGACCCGGACGCGCTACATCCTCCTTGTACAACCGTGCGACCTGATGGTGCGGGCGGACGGGACACGCAGCCACGACCACAAGCTGGGCCGCGTGGGGACCATGGTCGAGCTTCTGCCCGGTGGCGCAAAGGAGGAGGATTGGTGGGGGGATCTACCCTTCTACGATGAGCGCACGGGAAAGTCCGCATACGCGAACTTCGCCAGATCGCACCAGGTCCGGCTTGCCGTGCTCGACCTGTGCGTCGTTGGGACCGACGGTGTAGCGCAAGTCGACGTGCTCAGCGCATGTCCCGAGTTGGTCATCGAACCTTGGCGAGCGCGGTTCCGGCGTCTGCAGAAGTTTTTCCGACGGGCGCTCGACAGATATGGGCAGCTTGACAAGAAGCAGGTCGGCGATCAGTTGAGGGCGCTCGCGCTGCCAAGGTTGTCGACAACCGTTTCCGTGGCGGCGACCGTGAATGGCGATACGGTACGATACGAGTTCAAGCGCGTGTTGCGGCTGCGCCAACCGTGGTCGGCCGCATTGTTCACAGCGTATGCCCAATACCTGGCGCGGACGGCATTCGAACATCCATTTGAGCACCGCGTCGACGTCGCGGCGGATGCCGATGGTGAGACGGACGCTTGGAAGGAAGAGCCCCTTTGCGGCGCGGCGGTCGTGCACGCTGGCACAGAAGATGGTGGACCGTGGCGGAAGCTCTTCAGACGTCTAGTTCACTGGATGCGGTGGACGGGCGTTGGCCGAGATGGCGGCGTTGGACAGCCGCAGAGTCGTCGAGGGTGACGGAGTCTTGGCGGGGTCACGCGCGGTGTGCGTTGAGTCGCTTGGCGAGAAAGTAGCAGGTAGAGACGGCGAAGCTGCGGCCTAGGCGAGCAAACTCCCGGTCGGTGAAGCCGAGCGGTGCGTGGGAGCCGCGGCTGATGAGCGAGTAGACGCCGGTGATGCCTTTCTCTTCGTTCCTTTTGATGAAGCAGGTGACGCGGAGGTGTTGGACAACCTGTCCCCATTTCTCGGGGTCGAAGCTCGCTTTGCCGGTCTGTTGTACGACTCCGGCGATGGATTTGGCCAGGGTTTCGAGGGCGACGCGCGAGTCTCCAAGGCACCCGTTGAAGTCTTCGAGACGGAAGGCTGCAGCCGACTTATCAAGTAGCTCAAGGATGGTCTCGGTACCCGGAACCGCCGATCGCTCAAGTTCATGCGCGAGGTCGTCGGCGAGAGGAACGACACCCTGGAGGTCGGGCTCGATGGGAATGAAACGACCGGTCTCGCAACCGTACTCGTCGTGCTCCAAGGCGTAATCGTCGAGTTCAACACAGAGGCATAGGTCCTTCCAGCGCTGATCGAAGAGATACCGTGGAGAAACTCCGGCTCGCATGGCGTCGTGCGTGCAGGCGATCTCCTGGACGACGTCGCCAAGCTGCGTCGAGGTGCCTTGGAGCACGGAGTCCTTCAAAGTAACAGCCAGCGACTGCTCAGGGCTCAGGTATTCGATATCGTCGGTCGGGAGTCCGTGTTTGGCCAGCAGGAGCACCAGCTCGCCCGGGGCGAACAGGCGGAGGAACTGGCAGAGCGAGAGTTTCGTGCGCAGGGTGAGGTTCATCGTCCGTCTCCAGCGGTGGCCTACAGAGGGTGTACGCTATCGAATGGGTCGACCATATTGAAGCGTGTCTTGTGAACACTGGCGATAGGGAGGTCGGTCGTCAGTTCATCTGGCCAAGCACGCGCCGGAGATATCGTTGCGGACTTCGCCGCCCGGGGCCGATACCACTTCACCTCGGGATTGCCTCATTCCGATCAGTGGCAGGCCGGAGCGCCGGTAGGCGTAGTTCGACATCGTAGGCGGGCGACTAATGGCGAGCACTCTGAGCCGGGCGAATCTCGTGCCTGATGCCTACGTTCCGCGCTCGTCTTGCATGGCTGGGACGGAGGCGCACCGGCGCGCAGTGCAACGAAGGCGTCTCGTCTTTGGCGAACCGGTCCCGGCTTGCATGGATTTTGCGTTTGCCCGAGGACACGGTCTGCCTAACATGCGCCGTAGTCCACGCTGATCGAGGTCGAAATGTCCGACAGGGTTCCCGTTCCGACG
>JAKZTU010000213.1:0-6164 GCA_047516945.1 Acidimicrobiales bacterium | reverse complement strand
TACCAGCATCTTCGGCCCCACCGGTGTAATCCCAGTGGCAGCGTCAATTGATCGCGAAACGGACGGTTGGTGCACCGACCTCACCTACGAATTCACACCGCTCGTCGGCGGGGACTACTTCATTGTCGTCAGCGCCAGAGGGTCCGACTTCCGTCTGGTGGACCGCTACCCGTTCAAGGGCGTCTGGGGCACCCTCACGGTCAAGCGCATCTCCTAGTCGCAGAACCACTTTGGGCTCGCCGCTCGGCGCGACCCGCCGGCGCGCGCAAGGTGGGCGCGACCCTCACCGCGGACACCAGCAGCATCCCCACCGGGTACGACACGTCGAATCCGATCGGGCTTCTCGGGGTAACTCGTACCGCGCCTGCGATCCGCCGCCGAGTGGAGACTCCGCCCAGCCACCGCCAGACGAGATCAGAACAGCGGAACGAGCAGAACCCGAGCCACGTCGCTATGAGCGACGCCGCCAACAACAACCCAAAGCCGCCTGACTCTCACAACCGCAGTCCAACAAGCGGGGGACACATCACTTGGACTCACAACCGGGTCCCCCTCAACCACACCGAGCCTTTTGATTTTCAGTTTCGACCATTTGCCGTCATTTGCTGGCGGCTGCACCATCCCCGATTTGGGGGCTGGTATCTCTACCGTGGTCCATTGGCGCCACGGTTTGAACCGTGGATACCCGGCTTTGATGTTCCTGCCCTGCTGTTTGGCGGCGCAGCGCTGATAGAACGATGTTCTTGCTTTGTCGAAACGGTTGACAACGCCGCGGCCTATCTGTAGCGCCAGATCACCCCAGAGAACATCACTGTCTGACACCGTGTTGCGGGTTTCTGTTCTCCGATGTTCGGTGAACTGCCGGTACAACGTTCCGCGGTCACCTGTGATCCGGTGCTCGTCGTAAATGTCCGTGATTTCCGTAGTGTCGTGTTGGTGGCTTCGTTGATGCCATTGCCACTGGTTTTTCCATGATTCCAGCATGGTATTGTACAGTTCGCAGCTCATCCGTTGAACAACGGCGACACGTTGATGCTGCTGCGGTGACAGTTTGACGCGGCCGTCAGCAGTCCAACACGGGCCTTTCAACAATGATCTACGAAACGCCATAACCTACGCTCTCACCCGGCTGTCCGGCTGCTGTGCCGTGTAGTGCGCCCTGCCGGAACGCCTGCAGTCGACTGTCCGGCCACACACAGCCAACGCAACCGTCCCGTCGTTCGTCTGGTACCCGACCGGGGATGGCTGCGCGTTCCGTGAACGCCACGAGCTTGCATCCCTGAACAACCCAGATATATAAGCTCCCAACCGAAGCAGCGGCCAACACCGACCTAGTCACGATGGTGCCGTTCACCTACCAGTACATGCCCATCTTCGCGGCCACCAAGCGCTTGATCGACCAAGGTTTCCTGGGAACACCGCACCACCTCAACTTGAGGTACTTCACCGAATTCGCTTTGGATTCTTCATACAGCTGGCGTTTTGACAGAGAAATAGCGGGCTCAGGGGTCATCGGCGATCTTGGTTCGCATTGGCTCTATTACGCCGAGTGGCTGTTCGGTCCGATTGCTGAACTGGGATGCATGAGCGCGGCGTTCGTTGAGCGAGATCCCCGCCCCGACGGCTCCGACTACGAGCGCAGCGAGGACTCATGCATTATCAGCGTGCGTTTTGCCAGCGGCGCGCTCGGAACTCTTCAAACCTGTGCTGTCAGCTGGGAAGGCACGCCTTTTGGGCAAACGCATCACCTTGATGCACACGGCAGCGACGGCACTATTTACGCGACCAGTGATTGGGACACCGAGCAAGAAGTTCGTGTGCTGGCGCGCGGCGATACAGGCCCGTCTCGTCCGATCGACCTGGACGCACAATGGCCGAATGTGAGATTCGACACAGTCCACAACACTTATCGAGATATCTTCCGCACTACCGATGTGATGGCTCGCCGGTGGGTCGACGACATCATCGCTGGAAAAGCGTGCACTCCGGACCTCGCGGCAGGCGCCCGCGTTCAGCATCTAACCGATGTTGCTCTCACCAGTGCGGACCTCGATGGCCGCCTGCTTCCCGTTGCCCCGCCCGGCGACTAGAGGCCGAACGGGTAGGCGAAAGAGTCATAGTCCCAACCGGGTTCGGAAGTGAGGCCGTGGCCCGAGCGGCCCTGTGAGCGAAGCGAACAAAGAGCGGGAAGCAACGTGTTGCCGACGAGTGTACTGACCTACCCGCGAACGCTCAAGATCTAGTAGACCGAATAGATCGATGACACCGAATGGACCGATGAGAGATCACCATGACCTTCTTTACTGACGTTGCAGATCCGATCACGTTTGCTGGAGGGGACCCGCCCGATGAAGGTCTCGCCTACCGGGTGTACGACCCGAATCGCATGGTTCTGGGAAAACGTATGGAGGAACACCTGCGGATAGGGGTGTGTTACTGGCACAGTTTCAACTGGCCGGGTTCAGACATTTTCGGTGTCGGAACGTTTGACCGCCCCTGGCTTGAAGTCGGACTCGACCCGATGGCGGCAGCCCGCGCCAAACAGGACGCGGCCTTCGAGTTCTTCGCCAAGCTCGGCACGCCTTACTTCTCGTTTCACGACGTCGACATGTCACCGGAGGGAGAAACGCTGGAGCAGTCAAGGGCCAACCTCGAAACCATGGTTGAGCGTGCCGGCCAAAAAATGGCCGAAACCGGTGTCGAACTGTTGTGGGGCACTGCCAACCTGTTCTCCCATCCCCGTTATGCGGCCGGCGCGGCAACAAACCCCAACCCCGAAGTGTTCGCACATGCGGCCGCCCAAGTTCGCAACATGTTGGACGCCACCCATCGCCTTGGCGGCCACAACTATGTGCTCTGGGGAGGTCGTGAAGGATATGAGACCCTGCTCAACACCCGCATGGCCCAAGAAGCAGACCAACTGGCGCGTTTCTTGACCATGGTTGCGGAATACAAACACCAGATCGGCTTCACCGGCACGCTTCTGATCGAGCCGAAGCCTCAGGAGCCGACCAAGCATCAATACGACTACGACTGCTCGTCTGTTCACGGATTTCTGGACCGTTACGACCTGTTGGGTGAGTACAAGGTCAACATCGAGGTGAACCACGCCACCCTCGGCGGGCACTCGTTTCACCACGAAGTCGCTTACGCCATCGCCAACGGCATTTTCGGCAGCGTCGACGTCAACCGGGGCGATCCCCAAAACGGTTGGGACACCGACCAGTTCCCCAACCCGGTGGACGAAATGTCACTGGGGCTGTACGAAATCATGCTCGGCGGAGGCTTCGACACCGGCGGATTCTTGTTCGACACCAAGCTGCGCCGCCAGAGCATGGACCGTACCGACCTGTTTTATGGTCATGTCGGCGGCATCGACACCCTGGCTCGGTCTTTGCTGGTGGCGGAATCAATGATCAACGACGGCGCAATCGAAGCCGCACGCGACGCCCGCTATGAACGATGGGGTCGAGATCTCGGCAGAGACATCCTTGCGGGTTCACTGGACCTGGCAACCCTGGCCGACCGCGCCACCAAAGACAACATTGACCCCGCACCCAGATCAGGACGTCAGGAGCACCTCGAAAATGAGGTCAACAAGCATGTTTGGAGTATTTCGTAGTGCCGCGAACCTCGCGGGCACTTGCAGCCGGGGTTGATTCCTCGACGCAGTCCACGAAGGTGGAACTCCGTGATATCGACACGGGAGAGTTGGTTGCGCGAGCGACTGCTTTGCACCCGCCTACCGCTCCACCGGTCAGCGAACAGCACCCGGAGGCTTGGTGGGTGGCGCTGGTGGAGTGTTTCGCTCAGCTTTCGGGCCATAGTCGTGACGTTGTTGCGATCAGTGTGGCGGGGCAGCAGCACGGGCTGGTCTTGCTCGACGACTCAGGTATGCCGCTGCGGCCAGCGAAGCTCTGGAACGACACCACCTCGGCACCGCAAGCTGAGCGACTGGTGGCCGAATATGGGGCGGCAAGTTGGGCCCAGGCATGCGGATCGGTACCGGTGGCGTCATTCACCGTCACGAAATTGGCGTGGGTGGTTGAACACGAACCTGAACTTGTGGACCGAATCGCTCGGATCATGCTCCCTCACGACTACCTGACCTGGCGTTTGACCGGTCGCCATGTGACCGATCGTGGTGATGCGTCTGGCACGGGTTGGTTCGATCCTCGCGCCAACGTTTACCGAGATGACCTGCTCGAACAAGCGGGGGTTGTGGATGCCGGAGCCTCCTGGCGGCCGACGCTTCCCGAAGTGCTAGCAGCGGATGTGGCCGCGGGCGAAGTGAGTGACGACGCGGCATCGTTACTGGGGCTCGGCTCGGGTGTGGTTGTTGGCCCCGGTAGCGGAGACAACATGGGTGCTGCGCTCGGCCTTGGGTTGAAACCCGGCGATGTGGTGATTTCGCTTGGCACTTCCGGCACTGTTTATGCGGTATCGCTGACCGCAACGACCGATGAGTCGGGCGCGGTCGCCGGTTTTGCCGATGCCTCGGGGAATTTCTTGCCGTTGGTGTGCACGCTCAACGCCACCAAAGTCACCGACACGGTCGCTCGCTGGCTGGGAGTCGATGCTGCGGGTTTGGCCGCTCTCGCCCTGGTCGCGCCGCCGGCAGCTGAGCCGCCCGTGCTGGTGCCGTATTTCGACGGTGAACGTACCCCCAACCTGCCTGCGGCGAGTGGCCTGTTTGTGGGCCTTCGCAACGACACAAGCCGTGAAGATTTGGCCCTGGCCGCTCACGACGGCGTGCTGTGCGGGCTGCTTGCTGGTTTCGACGCGCTGACTGCAGCAGGTGTTGATGCCTCCGGTCGGTTGCTGCTGATCGGTGGTGGGGCGCGTTCAGCGGCTTACCGTCAGCGAGCCGCCGATCTGCGTAACGCTCCGGTGATTGTGCCAGACGACGACGAAACCGTGGCGGCGGGCGCGGCAGTTCAAGCCGCAGCGATAAGCACCGGCAGCCCCTTCGGCGCTATCGCGCAAGCCTGGAACCTGGGTGAGGGTTTGACCGTTGACCCCATCACCGATGCCACGAACGTGCGGGACCTCTACGGGGCAACGTCTAGTCTCGCCAGCCAGACCCGAATAACCTGAAGCGAGGGAGTAGACGACATGGCGGCTGGCTATGAGCGAGGATTGACCGAGATCGCCGACGGCGTTTGGGCCTGGGTGCAACCCGACGGAAGCTGGGGATGGAACAACGCCGGGCTTATCGGAGGCGATAGCGCCTCTCTGTTGGTTGACACACTTTTCGATCTTCGACTGACCCAAGAGATGCTCGACGGTATGGGTGGCATAACCGGTACTCGGCCGATCCAGACGCTGGTCAACACACACGCGAATGGCGACCACTGCTTCGGTAACCAACTGGTTGAAGCTGAGATAGTCGCCACCGAAGCCTGTTTCGACGAGTTCGGAATGGACTCGCCCGAAATGCTGGCGCAACTCACGACGGCCGATCTCGGTGATCCGGTCGTCAACCAGTTCGTTCGGGAAGCTTTCGGCGCGTTCGATTTCTCGGGCATCGTTGCAACGCCACCAACCAGGACATTCGTCGATCAGCTCGAACTGGCGGTCGGTGGGAGAAGGATCGACCTGATCGAGGTGGGACCTGCGCATACGAACGGTGACCTCATCGCCTACGTGCCGGATGCAAAGACGGTCTTCAGCGGCGACATATTGTTCATCTACGGAACCCCGATCGTCTGGGCTGGACCCATCGACAATTGGATTCGTGCCTGCGACCGGATCCTCGCACTTGATGTTGAGACAATCGTTCCAGGCCATGGCCCCATCACCGATCGCGAAGGCCCCAAAATGGTAAGTGATTACCTCCGTTTCGTCCAAAAAGAAGCGGGTGAGCGACAGGATGTGGGGATGTCGGCCAGCGATGCGGCTCGGGACATCGAACTTGGCGAATTTGGCGAGTGGACAGATTCTGAGCGTCTAGCTGTCAACGTCCATGCGGTGTACCGGGACAATGATCCTGACTATGCAGCACCCCCGTTGGCCCAACTCGTCGTCGAGATGGCCTACCTGGTCGATCGAACGTAACCAACGAACCTTCAGTCTTCGTCTGCTCCGTCGAACAAGTGAGGGTCCGCTCTGTGGTCAGCGCTTGGGGCCACTATTGATGGTTGGTTCCGCGGACTGTAAGTTCG
>JAKZTU010000212.1:0-5390 GCA_047516945.1 Acidimicrobiales bacterium | reverse complement strand
GCCCGAGCATCCCAGCAACGCGACAACGACCACGACCCCGCCAACTACCACGACCACGACGACAATGACCCCGCCAACTACCACGACCACGACGACAACGACCGCACCCCCAACCACAACGACAGTCCCGCCTGCTGTAGTGGCCGAGGTCAAGGACATATCGTACGGAGGCTGCAACCGGTACACCGCCCGCGTGATCCTGCACCCCAGCGACACGCTGACGGACGCTCTGCCGGCGTTACTGCGAGAGATCAACGCCCGAATCCCAACGGACCCCGACGAGATCACCATCTGGGCATACGGACCGGGAGAGGACATCTACCAGGCGCACACCCGAGGAACAACAGAGGTCGGTCAATGCCCGTGACCCGAGGTCGAGCAGTGACCCGTCGACTGGTGGTCTGTCTGGCAGCGGTGACTATCTCAGCGACGTCGTGCAGTGACGACCGGTCGAGGTCGAGCAGCGTCACCGACACAGAGACAACGACGACGACCATCACCAGGCCACCACAACGACGACGCCACCAACGACAACCACCACAACGACGACGACGACCATCACCAGGCCAACCACCACAACGACGACGACGCCACCAACGACAACCATGAGCCGGAGCGACGCGCTTTGCGTCGATCTGTATGAGGTCGGCGGCCTTCAGGTGTACGACCCGCTTTTGGGCAGCCCATGCGACGTGCTTTGCGCCGACATGATCCAAAACGTCGACGAGTCGTACGACTGGTTTTTGGAGGACCCGTACTCAGAATTGGCGAGGTTTAATGTTCGCCTCGCCATTGACAACTTCAACGAAGCCTGCTTGTGGCCGGCCCGGCCCAGCATCGCCGAGATGAAAGATGCGTTAGACAGATGGGCAATGAAGATCGAGCAATTGAAAGCGCTGGCGTTGGAGTTGGAAGGATGACCGAGCGGTCTCGCGCCGATCTTGCCCAGGCCTTGACCGACGCTCTGGATGCCGTCGAGAAGGTCGAGGACGCGGCCAGTCGTGCCCGACGACCCGCTCCACGACCAGGAATGGATCGAGCTGATCCAACGTGCGTACCCGTTGGCACCGCCGCCGGCGATCCCCACATCCGGCTGAGCATCAAGGGCACGTAACCAAGATTGTCGCCGATCCGTCGCCTGGCGTGGCATGCCAGCGGACGGTATGCCCGGCGCTCAAATATGTGTGGAGCAGTAGGCTTGCCCGATGCACAAGTTTCAACGAGTGTGCGTGTTCTGCGCTTCGTCTCCGGGAACGGACCCAGAGATCACCGATGCAACAATCGAGTTGGGCAAACTTCTTGTTGAGCGCGACATTGAACTTGTCTACGGCGGTGGTGCGGTCGGACTGATGGGGTTGATCGCCGACACGGTCATGTCGCGGGGCGGACGCGTGACCGGGATTATCCCTACCGACCTCTTTGACGACGAGGTCGGCCATGAGAGTCTCACCTCTCTCGAAAAAGTCGATTCGATGCACACCCGCAAGGCACTCATGTATGAGCTGTCCGATGCTTTCATCGCCCTTCCTGGCGGTTTTGGCACGCTCGACGAACTCGCCGAAACTCTCACCTGGAACCAGCTCGGCATCATGGCCAAGCCTGTGGGCGTGCTCAATATCAACGGTTTCTGGCAGCCTCTGCTCGACCAGTTCGACACCATGGTCAAGCGCACGATCCTCAAACCCTCCAACCGCCAAACCTTGCTGGCCGAGGAACGCCCCGCCGCGTTGCTGGACGCGCTCGCCAATCACAGCAATTCCCGCGACCCCAAGTGGATCCACTCCTAAGGGGCGGTGATACAGCTAGGGGTGCTGCTCCGCTACGACATCGGCGAAGTCGGCGAATAATCGGCGGATTTTTTCCAGTGCCTCCTTCCGAGGATCTTCGCCGAGTCGTTCGGCGCGCAGTTCCTTGGCACGCTTCGGCATCAGTTTGCGTTCGAATTCCTCGTACGACCTGAAGACTCTTTCCTGCGTTTGGCCTGTTGTCATAGTTCACCCTGCTCCTTGGAAGAACCGTAGCGAAAATAGTTGGCGAAGAAGTGATGGTTCAGTGTTGGGTCGAAATAGTGCTTCCGGCGAGTCCAGACTAGTCCATCACCCTTAGAGATCACCGCGACGTCAATCGGCCCGCCCACGGTTTCCGCATCAAGAGTCACACGCCGCTTGAATGAGGTCAGATTCACGAGGGTCTCCGCCATCGCCCCTAATTCGTCTATTGGGAGGGCAGCAACAGCGTCGAGGATCGGCGCGACATGGAAGTGTTGGATGTAACCCCGCAGGTACGAGTGATACGTCTCAAAAAGCTCGTTACCGCCAGAGCGCAGTGATTCCAATATGGCGTTACTCGTACCTGGGATCACCTGAGCCAGCCGGTCGGGTACTGAGGTCGTTAACGCAAGCAATACCGAATCGACAACCTCCCGTAGTTCGGGGTCGATACCGGACATGAACAGATCCACCATCTCCCGCTGGGCGAAGGGCAACACGGCTGCGTTGTTGTTGGCGGAGATGCGGTGTTCGTCAGGAGTCCGACGGCGCAACGAGCCACCCATCATGCCGTAAACCTGACGCTCGGCTAGAGCGGGCGCGAACTCTGACTCGCCAAAACCCGCGACAACCAATCCCGTTCCTGATATAGCCGCTTCAAGCGGACGCTCCATCCATGCGATCGTCAGAGACCGCAGCAAACGGGTCGCTTCATCGTCCAGTGGAAGTTGTTCAAAGACCTGTCGCTTGGCAAGTTCTTCGGTCTCGCTGAACCTTCTGACAAGATCGTCCCCGTAACTCTCCGGCAAGTTCTCCAAGGACTCTTTGTCGCCAATGTTGAGGAGTTCCTCCTGGAGCACTTCCACAACCACCGCCGAGACATCAGCATCCGTGGCCTGACCGCCGGCCTCGAACAGAGAGTGGAGGCGATCCTCGATCTGCCTCCGCAGATATACATACAGTTCAAGGCAATGGATTTCGAACTCGCTCCGTTCCTGGCTTGCCGAGAACAAAGCTGGCGTCTCTTCGATGTATCCGATCAGCGCCTCTGCGTACTCGCCTACGGTCTCAAAGACCTCACCGCCAAGCTTCTGTCTGAATGACTTGATGACAGTTTCCCAAGGGGTGCCCGTGAGCAGGACGTTGCCGTAGATCATGGCACCGACCGGGGCTCGTTTCGACAAAGAAAACAGTTTGTTCCCGGTGTTGTAGATCTTCGGCTGGGCAGACGCTCCGATGGAGACGGCACTGTCCGCCGCGAGCGCGATTCCGTTCCGGTTCAGTATCGCAATCTCTGCAGTCAACTCTTCCTCCCGCTACGTGCGCTGGGGCAATTGGAGGAAGTCTCCGGGCGTCAATCAGATTGCTGTTCGTGTTTCGCCCGGACCAATGATACTAACCGGTGAGTGGCGCGGAAAAGCGCTCTGGAGTTACAGGACGCTGAAGGCGGCGCGCATTTCGGTGATGAATAGGTCTGGTTGTTCCCATGCGGCGAAATGGCCGCCGATATCGAGTTCGTTCCAGTAACCGATGTTGGCGTAGCGATTCTCCGCCCAGCGCCTGCTGGCTCGGATGATTTCTTTGGGGAAGATGCTGCAGCCGGTGGGGACTTCAACGGTGCCGTCACCGAATTGGGCGAAGCTCTCCCAGTACAGCCGGGCCGATGAGGCTGCTGTGGCGGTGAACCAGTAGATAGAGATGTTGTCGAGCATCTGGTCAAAGGTCAGGGCGCTGCGGGGGTCGCCGTCGTTGTCGGTCCAGGCCCACATTTTCTCAGCGATCCAACCGCATTGACCGGCGGGAGAGTCGACTAATCCGTAGCCGAGGCTTTGCGGACGGGTTGATTGCTGTTTTGAGTAGCCCGAGTCCCAACGGTCATAGTGGCCCAGGGCCTCTAGCGCCGCTTGCTCCTGTGCAGTCGGGTCGGCCAGCGATTCCGG
Organism: Acidimicrobiales bacterium; assembly: GCA_047516945.1. Lineage (GTDB taxonomy): Bacteria > Actinomycetota > Acidimicrobiia > Acidimicrobiales > Aldehydirespiratoraceae > VXYK01. The sequence goes on along the minus strand of JAKZTU010000212.1, from coordinate 1,462 downwards.
CGTGGGTCCCGCTACCGGCATGTTGGTGTGTATGGCCCGGACGTTGCCCAGATTCTGTGATCCGATTGTGGTGGTGACCGCGCTGCCCCAGTCGCCGCCTTGGGCGACGTAGGATTCGTATCCGAGCCGGACCATCAACGTGTTCCAGGCGGTGGCGATCCACGGCACACCCATCCCGGGCTGCGTCGGTTTGCCGCTCCAGCCGTAGCCGGGTAGCGACGGGATGACCAGATGAAATGCGTCGGCTGCGCTGCCGCCGTGATTGGTCGGGTCGGTGAGTGGTTTGATCACGGCCATGAACTCGGCCACCGATCCCGGCCAGCCGTGGGTGAGGATCATCGGGGTGGCGTCGTCGTGAGGCGAGCGGACATGCAGGAAGTGGATGTCGAGTCCGTCGATCTCGGTCAGGTAGTTGTCATAGGAGTTGAGCTCAGCCTCGAAGCGTCGCCAGTCATATTCGGTAGCCCAGTATTCGCACAGCATCTGCGTGTAGGTGAGAGGAATACCTTGCGACCAGTCGTCAACCGGCTCGGCTTCGGGCCAGCGGGTGCGAGCCAAACGCTCGTGCAGATCGTCGATTGCTGAGTCGGGTATGTCGATGGTGAAGGGCCTAATGTCGTCGCTCATCTCCGCATCGTGCTAGCCCCGACCGCCAACAGCAAACTGAGCGTAAGCTCGCGACTCATGGATTTGCCTGTTGTACCGCCGCTGAAGCCGATGTTGGCTAAGGCGATCGACGGGATCCCCGAGGGTGGGGACCTCGCTTTCGAACCCAAATGGGATGGTTTTCGATGCATCGTTTTCCGTGACGGCGATGAGATTTACCTGGGTTCGCGCAACGAAAAACCGTTGACCCGTTATTTCCCGGAACTTCTGGCGCCTTTGCAGCAGTGTTTGCCGCAGCGCTGCGTTGTCGACGGCGAGATCATCGTGACAGTCGATGACCATCTTGGTTTTGATGCCCTTCAGCAGCGGATCCATCCGGCAGCTTCGCGAGTCGAGCGTCTGTCTGAGGAAACCCCGGCCGAGTTCGTGGCTTTCGATGTGCTCGCCGTCAACGACACCGCTTTGATCGACGAGCCGTTCCGGGATCGCCGCAAGATCCTCGAAACGATCTCTTCGGGTTTCGAACCCCCTATTCATTTGGTGCCTTCCACGCTTGATCGAAGTATCGCTCAAGAGTGGTATGTGCGCTTCGAGGGTGCCGGGCTTGATGGACTGATCGCCAAGCCTTGTAACGGCACTTACCTGCCCAATAAACGGGCTCAGTTCAAGGTCAAACACACCCGCACCGCTGATGTGGTCGTTGCTGGTTACCGGATGCACAAAGACGGCAACGGTGTGGGTTCGCTGCTCGTTGGTTTGCACGATGAGCACCAGCGGCTTCAGCACATGGGCGTGGCCTCTAGTTTCAAGGCCAGCCTGCGAGCCGAACTCGTCGACACTCTGGCCCCCAACATCA
>JAKZTU010000211.1:0-7760 GCA_047516945.1 Acidimicrobiales bacterium | reverse complement strand
ATGCACTACGTCTTCTTCGCTGCCGCTGAGAGCGGTGGCTTCGTCGGGGTTCGCGGCGTACACCTCGTATATGTAGCCGTAGAAGTCTTCGTCGAGTTGCAGCAGGTTGAGCTTGGGTATCAGCGGGTCTTGGCCGAGGCCAAACGTGCCGGTGTGGACCCACGGAAAGTGGCGGAAGTCCATGACGTTGTCGACCAGTCGAGGGGTGGACACCTTCCAAGTTTCGACTCCGGTGTTCAACCTGCGAAACGCCGGGTCTTCGTCTTGGGGAATTCTTGGGATTGCAACGGCTGGTTCGCCGGGACATACCCAGACCAGCCCGTATCGGTCTTGCACGTTGTGACAATTCAGGTGCGCGGTCGGCGGTATGGGAGCTCCTGGACCTGATGACGGCACGAGCACGCATCGTCCTTGTTCTCCGAATGTCCAGCCGTGGTATGCGCAGGTGATTTCGCCTTCGTTGTACGTGCCGATTGAGAGCGGGGCTTGTCGGTGCGGGCACTTGTCGGGCGCGGCGACTAGGTCTCCGTCATGGGCGCGCCACAGGACGAGGTTCTCTCCGAGAAGCCGGGTGGAATGGGGTTTATCTGTGACATCGGTCGATTCTGCGACCGGATACCAGGCCGTTTGTAGCGGTGCTCGGTCGGCGAATGTTGTCATTGGAACCGCCCCTCCCCACGAGGATTATTCCCGTTTGGTCAGACCAACTGACCATTTGCGGCATTCTATAGTGAGGTCCGTGAATGAATCCAACGAAGTAGCTACAGCAAGATGGATCGCCCGTTCCTATCTGGAATCCTTCGCCAGCGGCAGCGCTGAAGAGATCGCTGCACATGTGTCGCCCGACTTTGTCAACGAGCACACCTCTGCTCTCGGGGCAGGCTGCGTTGGTCAGGATGTGTATCGCCAGCGGCTGGTCGGTTTCCTCGCCGACATGGTTGATTTACGCTACGAAATCGAGCACCTGATCGTGGAAGGCTCAGAGGTCGCAGCGTTCTACACCATGACCGCTCGCTGGCAAGGCGAGCACCCCATATCTGTACGAGGCGTACAACGTCTAGTCGTTGCGGACGGACTCATCACCCACCGCACCGACTACTGGGACAGCGCCGTCTTCCTCACCCAATCCAGCGAAGCCGCCCGCACCGCCCTAACCCCCTTCGGCATATCCCCTGATTCGGCGTGAACAGCCTTGCGGCGATGTGCTGATAGAAGATGACCTACATGTATCTACTCTAAATAGTTTAGAGTAGATACATGTCCACCGTGGCGGTCCAACAAGCACTAGTCGAACCTCCCGCCAAGCTAGGCGAAGCGCTCCTGTCCATATCCGAAGACCAGTGGTTTGAGCGAAAGGGAGCCCGCGTAGCTCTGACAAGGCTCGCGGAGACCCTTGTCGGTTTTGCCAACGCCGAGGGGGGCACCGTGGTTCTGGGACTCCAGGACGGTCGGGTCGAAGGGTTCAAGTCCGCTGGTTCCAAGTCACTCTCGGCAATGCAACAGGTTGCGTTTGATTTCACACAACCGACCGTGCGTTGCACGGGCAAGCCTGTTGAGTGCGTCCGGGCCGACGGCAGTTCAGACACGCTTCTTGTTTTTGAGATCGATGCTTCCGAACAGGTACACGCCACCAACAAGGACGAGGTCTTCCTCCGGGTAGGCGACGAGAACCGAAAACTCAACTTCGACCAAAGACGGGACCTGCTCTACGACAAGGGGCAGGCATCCTACGAAATTACCCCTGTTAGCGAAGCGGCCTTTGACGACTTCGACGCTCACTGGCTTGAATCGTACGCCGAGGCGGTCGGACATGCCGACCCGCACCGGCTGTTGCAAGCCCGTAACCTGCTCACCAGAGCCGGGGAAGTAACCACTGCAGCAATCCTGCTATTCGGTGCGAACCCGCAAGTGTGGCTACCGGAGGCATACGTGCGGGTGTTGCGTTATCAGGGGACCGAGAGGGGAGCAGGCGCACGTCAAAAACTGCTCGACGACGTACGGGTCGAAGGTCCGATCCCGGTGCAAATCGGGCATGCTCGTCAGGCGATCTTCGACCTTATGCCTGCTCGTCGAGCTCTCGTCGGCGGTGGGCGATTCGAGCGAATTCCACTCGTCCCCGAAGACGCCTGGTTGGAAGGTCTGGTGAACGCAGTCATCCACCGGTCGTACAACATAAGCGGTGATCACATAAGAGTTGAAATTTTTGATGATCGCATTGAAATTGAGAGTCCTGGGCGTTTCCCGGGCATCGTCGACCTTCACGAGCCGAGGGACGTCACCCGCTTTGCTCGCAATCCGCGGATAGCACGGGTGTGCGCTGATCTCAGGTTCGGGCAAGAATTGGGTGAGGGAATCCGGAGAATCTTCGAGGAGATGAACCTGGCTGGGTTGACTGACCCCGTCTACGAGCAAACTTCGGGCAGTGCTCGACTAGTCCTCTCGTGTCTGCCGGTGAACCGGGAACTTGAGCAACGTCTACCGATGGGGGCACGTGACATACTGCGGGAGCTACGCGCGGCGGAAAGGCTCAGCACAGGGGACGTAGTAGCAATCACGGGGGAATCTCGTCCCGTGGTCTTGAGGCACCTTCGTGCGCTCCAAAGCGAAGGGTTGATCGAATGGGTGGGACGATCACAGAAAGATCCTCGTGCTTACTGGACAGTCCAGATTTAAAGACACTAAAGGAATTACAGGCTTGTAATTTACAGGTTTACCTGGGGTTTCGCGGCTACTCTAAATCTACTCTAAACGTACTCTAAACGCTTGAAGCCTTAGAGTTCACCGGTGGCGAGCATGTCGGCGGGGATCTTCATGTCGAGAGCTCCAAGGAAACCGCCGGCGTCTTTGATGGCGTCGTGGACGTCGTAGCCGAGAAGCTCTTGAGCTCGGCGGGGCAACGTGCGGGCGATATCGGGGGGTGTGGCCAAACAGTTGTTCTCCTCGCAGCGCAACCAACCCAGCATGTAGCTCAGGGGGAATGCTGGCCGATGCTGGTCGGTGGTAGTGTTCGAGCCGGCACCGTGGATGGTGGAGCCTAGGTAGATCACCCTTGAACCGGGGGGCATCTCGGCATCGGCGAACTCGTGTGGTTCGGGCAGGCGGTCGCGTTCCCAGCGGTGGCTGCCAGGAACCACCCGGGTGGCGCCGATCTCCGGGGTGAAGTCACACAGAGCGGTAATCGACGCCAATTCGATCTCGGGACGGGGACTGGGCATATGCACCCAGACATCTTCGTCACGGTGAGGAAACTGCGCCTCCGCGCCCGGCCCCAATACCAGCATGTGGGCCACGTTCAGTTGGTAGTCGGCGCAGCTCGGCCCCAGTACGGCATCGGCAACGCCGAGCATCAGCGGGTGGAGCAGCACCTCCGCGACGAAAGTGGGCGATTTGGAGCACAAGCCGGTCACATGGCGTGTGTGTTCCCCGTAGAAGTCGGCAATGATCGGGTTGATGTGGGTTCTGTTGGAGTCTGGTTTCTCGATGTGTGGGGCCAACTCAGAAAGGATCTGTTCGATCAACTCGGCGCTGAAGCACTCCTCAACGATCACCGCCCCGTCGGTGTCGAGTACCTCCAGCACATCTTCGAGGGGCTCGTCATTCTTGAGATGGGTCAGCTCAGCCTGTTGCATCATGGTCTCACCCTATTTCAGCGGGAAATTGAGCGGTAGTCACAGCCGAGATCGGACATCGCAGACCGAATCCGCGGCCCGTCGTCTCCAGCCCAGACGCAGAGCGGTGCAGAAAGGTGTTCGGAAGCCGCTACGGCTTCGGCACCGAGAGTAGAGAGTTGATGCGCGTCTGCGAGTTCGGCCATGCGGTACGCAAGGTTGCGAACCGGTACTACTTCAATATCGGAGGGCAGGTTGAGGAGTTGTCGCCCCAACTCTCGACGGGCACCGCGGGGCCACGAACCGGTGAGGGCCCCTCCGGTGGCCGACACGACGCTTCGGCAAAGCCGAATCAAATAGAGATTCGTTGTGGCTGGTTCGTGATCGACGAGTACCAGCTCCAACCCCTCGTTCAACTCACCGGAAAGCAGGTCACGTAGGAGGTGGTCGTCAAGAACCGCCTGGCTCATGTGGTGGCGAGGTCTGGGTCCTCGGCCAACCCGCGTACAAAGTCGGCATGCTCGTCCCGTCCAAGGAGATCGGCCAGCAACTGGCGTCCCTCGCCCTTAGGTACCGCGAGTACACCAAATCCGAGATCGAGTACGTCGACCGGTCCTCCGTCATCAAGGTTCCAGCGATGCCGAACCTGAGCGGGTAGACACATCTGGCCCGACGACGACACCAGATATTCCTGTACGTTGCTCACAAGGAACAGGTTACTTGGTAAACAGGTGTCTGTCACCAAGTATCGAATCTAAGGTTGCTGCCGAAGCAATGACACCTCTTGAAAGGTCGCTAGTTCCAGGAGATGTCAAGGGGTAGGTGTTCGTGGCGACGCACGAACATACTGCTCTCCCATTGAGGCGGATCGTCGTCGGCCAGGGAGAAGAAGCTGGTCTCTTGCAGCAGCCGTTTGATGGTGCCGGCACCCTCCATGCGGGCCAAAGAAGCGCCCACGCAGTGGTGGATGCCCCGGCCGAAGGCCAGATGACTGCGGGGGATGCGGCGGTTCAGTACCACCTCATCGGGGCGGTCGTGTTCGGTGGGGTCGCGATTGGCTGAAGCCCAAAGCAACATAACGGTGGTACCAGCTTTGAGGGTGACGCCACCAAGCTCGCATTCTCGTTTTACTTGGCGATAGTGGCCTCGAAACGGCGATTCCAGTCTCAGTGCCTCCTCGATGAAGGGCTCGATGAGGTTGTGGTCAGCCCGGATCTGGTCTTGGAGTTCGGGATCGTCGGCCAACATCCGTGTGGCGTTGCCGATCAGCGAAGCGGTCGACTCACCGCCCGCCCCGAGCAAGACCACCAGGGTTCCGATGGCGTCCTCCATCTTGAGGTCACCGCTGGCCACCGCCTTGGCGCACACCCCTACGAGGTCGCTACCTGGAGAGTTACCGGCCTCGAACAGCTTCTCGACGAGATACGGCGCGGCATCTCCCATCTCGACGGCCAAGGCGGCCATGGCCGCAAGATCGCGAATTCCGCCCAGCATCAGACCGCCCTGGAGCGCCCAGCGCATCACATCGGGCCAGTCCTCATCGGGTAGCCCAATCAGGTGTCCGATAACCCGAGCGGGAATGGGATGGGCAACCGTGTTGGCCCACTCAACCCGCGTCCCCTGGGCTCGAGCGCTGATTATGTGGTCTGCCACGATGGATTCGACATAGGGACGCATCTCCTCCATACGACGGGCCACTAGTTCGGGGAACACCACGGTGCGGTGCTTGGTGTGCTCGGGTGGGTCGGCGGTTGCCAGGGTGGTGGTGCCCTCGCCGAGATCGTCTGTGCGGAACAGGGTGGGCGAGCCGTCATCGCCGGTGATCACCAAAACGTTGAGGTGGTTGGAGAAGTCATCTATCCGTCGGAGAGCGTCCACGATGTGTTGGTGCGACGCCACGAAAGCCAAGTCGAGTCCCGGCACCAGCCAGACTGGTTGTTCTTGGCGGAGCCGTTCGAAGAACGGGTAGGGGTTGGCCAAAACGCCTGGATCAATGATCGTGCGAGCCTCCAAAGTCCCGCCGAATCGTCCGGCTGCGGTCATGTCAGATACTGACACAGAAACCGACGGCGGCACCCAAACCGACCAGTGTGTTCAGCGATGTCGGCGGGAGCCCCCCGATTATTGGGCTATTTGTTGAAATCCAGCGGATAGTCGTCAAATTTGCCCTTAGCTGGAAGTTCGTCTGATGCGCGCCGTCATTGGGATCTTCGTCTCGTCGAGACCGTCTCCGGTGGTGGTGGCGACGACTAGGCGTTTGACATCACGGCGAACCATGGCGTCAACAATGATCGAGGTCGCGCCGAATGGTTCCCCGGAGCCGGAGTCAGATATCAGTCCACTGTCTGGCGTCCACGTATCTGCCCAGATGAGTGGTGTTGGTAGTGGCCACCACCACGGTCTCGGCGGGGTCGTCGTCCGGGACGTTTCGAGCCTGCGCGGCGAGGATGACATCGCAGTCCAAGGATTCGTCGTGCGCGGTGGGCAATCCAACGTTTCGCGCGTGGGCCCACAAAGCGGCGGCGTCTCGCATCATCGCCGTTGTCAACGGCAGGTATCCAAAGGCAGCGGCGAGTACATCAAGTCTTTCGAGGCCACGTTGTTTGCTCGCGCGCAGCAGTTCGCGCCTTACCTCGTAGTCGACGATCTCAGGGACGATGAACCGGTCTCCTTCGGTCAGGTGGGACTCAGCCCACGCCCGAGCTTGTTGATTCAAGCCGGTGGATGTCGGGTTGCTCAGCAAACCGAGCGGCCCGCTGTCGAGAACAAGCAGCATCTCAGAATACGCGCCCTGACTCGCGCCTCGTTTTTTCAAGTGCATCCATGAGGGTGCGGCTTGTCTCCCCTCTTTCGCGGTCGTCCCCTATCTGGGCCACGGCCCCTAGCGCGGCCAGCGCCCTTGTGGTGTATCCCGACTCGGTGCTCTGTTGCTTGATGTACCGCTCTGCTTTTACGAAGTAACGAGCGCCTTTGACTGTCCCCTTCTTGCCCGTCTTTCGCCACCCGAGCTTGGCCATTTTCAGCTTTACTGCTACGCCGACGGTCTGGCGAAAGCGGTCCGACTCCACGAGCGTGGCAATATCTGGGTCGTCCTCAATGAGTCGAACGACGCCGGCCAGAGCAGGTTTGTCATACAACTCGGCATCAATTAGACGTTGTTCGTTTGCCGGATCGTTGAGCAATGCGAATAGGCGTTCAAACGCATGACGGTGCGCTTGGAGTTGGTCTCGGTACTTGGCGGCGTGGGGATCAAGGGTGAAGTCTTCGGCACTTAGGCGCAGCATGATGTTGTCCCTTTTGGGGTTTTTGTTCAGGGGTCGCGGACCGTTCGTTTTCTGGGTCGGCGAGCAACCCGAATAGACCGTCAAAAGCGAGAGGATGCGATTGGAGCAGTGGGCGGTAGAACATGGTCGCGGGATCGCTGGCGAAAGAACGTGTGTCAATCATGGGTTCACTATAGAGCCGAATCAAGAGATCTGATAACTGTAGGTCTAAAATCCTGGTCGGTCAGTGAGCAGAGAACTGAGCTGCGTGTGGTGGCTGTCAGGGGGTTCGACGAAACCGCGACGAGCGTCGTTTTTTTGTCCCGGCTCCGGGACCCAGCGGATAGTCGTCGAACTTGCCTTTGGAGGGTGGTTCGCTTGGGGTCGGTTCGGCGGCGTGTGGTTCGCTTATGGGCGGCGAGCCTTCGGAACTCCGAGCGGTGACCGTTCTGTGGTTGTTGGTGAGGTCGGTTAGTTGTTTCACCATGAAGCTGGCAACGTCTTCTCTGCTGACGTTTGTGCTGCGCTCGACCCAGCCGGGAGCCGATCTGTCGTTGATCACGGGGGCACGGACGATGGTCCAGTCGAGCGGGCTGTCCCTGATGATGTCTTCTTGAGGTGCGTGGCCTCCATGCATGTTGTAACCGCCAAAACCACCGACGCCGAAACCGCTAGCGCCAGTGCTAGCCAAGGCCGCGAAACGCGGGAAGCGGGCCATCATTGAAGTCTTTTCCTTGTACAGGCCGTGTTCGGTCGTGGTGGCGACTACGAGTCGTTTGATGTCGTAGCGGACCATCGCATTGACAATGATGTTGGTACAGGCCGAGGCTTCCGCATGTTCTTCTCTGTAATCGGTGCCCAGACAAACGATGACGGCATCTTGGCGAGC
>JAKZTU010000210.1:0-15585 GCA_047516945.1 Acidimicrobiales bacterium | reverse complement strand
CGGAACCGGATGAGCTTGGCGGCAGTACCGAATCCGGTCAGATGGTCGAGCGATCCGGGGGCGACCACTTCGGCTCCGATCCGCACACCGGTTGTTTGGTGGAGTTGTGTGGCCACTCGATCGGACAACGTTTCGAAATCGGTCGGATCGGCTTCGCTCACGATCTTCACGGTCATTTCGTCTCGGTTGTTTGATCGGTTGGCCACCACGAAATAGTCGTCGCCCACTCCTTGGACGCTTGAGGCGATCTCGCCCAGAGCTTCGGGCCAAATGTTGACACCACGGAGTTTCACCATGTTGTCGCCGCGTCCCGCGAAGGGGGCCATCTTGCGCAGCCAGCTTCCGCACTCGCATTGGCCTCTGGGATACAGCGTGGAGAGGTCCATGATGTTGTAACGAATCTGGGGGCTGCCTGTTTTGTAGATCTCGGTGATGCAGACCGCTCCCTGCTCGCCGTCGGGCAGAAGCTTGCCGGTTTCCAGATCGACGATTTCCACGACGAAGGCGTCTTCAAAGATGTGCAAGCCGTCGCCCGCAGCGCATTCGATCGCTACCCACTGCACTTCGTGGAAGCCGTAGGAGTCGTAGACGGCCGCGCCGAAGGTTTCGCTGAGTCGTTGTTTGTCACCAATGTTGGGTAGCGCGGTCAGTTGCAGGTCTGTGATGGGGTCGAGTCCCATTTCGCGGGCGGTTTCGGCAAGGTGCAGCAGGTAGTCACCGGTGGTCAGGATCGCTTTGGCTCCGTACTGCACAGCCAACTCGATTTGTTTGCGGGTTGGGGTCACGTTCCCGGTTCCGGTACTCAGCACGACGCAGTTGAGCCAGCGATACAGCGCTTCGTCCATGGCATGGGCGCCGTTGTGGGTGGAGTAGGCCCAGGCGTTGATCACCACGTCTCCGGGGCGAATGCCTTGCATGTAGAGCGCTCGTGCGCTGAGGATCGCTCCGGCTTCACGGTCCCATGCGGTGTACAGCGTCGGTCTGGACACACCCGTGGTGCCGCCGCTCATGTAGACACGCATCGGCTCGTGAACAGCCTGCTCGACACTCACTGCCTGGTAATCGCCGTAAGGCGGATCGGCTTCGATGCTCTCGCGGATGTCGTCCACGGTGTAGCTCGGGAGCTTGCTGAGATCGCTTAGCGAACGAAGATCTGCGGGGTTGACTCCAGCGGCATCCCAACGGCGCCGAAAGAACGGCACATCGAAAGCGGCTCGGGCGCGGTCTTGCAGTCGGGTTAGCTGCTTGTCGGCGATCGTGTCCGGATCGTCGAGATAGGCGCTGTCCAGGTATTCCGGTGGTGGCGGGAGTTGTGTGGTGAGCAGGTCGTAGTCGACCGCTTGATGGGGTCGGCGGAAAATACCGGTTCGATGACTCCGGCTCATCGTGCGGCGGGTTGGGCCACGATCTCAGTTGCCTCGATGAACTCGGTCGGCAGGTAGTCGTCAGGGAAACGGTAGAAGTCGACGGAGTTGTCCCAGAGGATCTTGCGTTTGCTCTCTTCGCTGATCAGTTCCGGTTCGAGATCGAGGAAGTACTGGACTGCGTCCGGGTATTTGGAGTCCGGGTGCGGGAAGTCGCTTTCCCAAAGGATGTGGTCGTCTCCCAACCAGCGGATGACATCGGCCACAAAGGGGTCTTCACATTCGGTGCTGATCCAACAGTTGCGTTTGAAATACTCCGTGGCGGTCATGGTGAGGTAACCGCACTCGGCTGCGCCCGCCATCTCCAGGTGTTCGTCGATGCGGTGCAGCCAGGACGGAAGCCACCCACAACCGGCTTCCTGATAGGCACAGCGCAGCTTCGGGAAACGCTCGAACACTCCTTGAACGATCATTGAGAGACACGCGTTCTGGGCTTCGTGGACATGCACCACGGTGTGCCATTCAGTGAAGGTCTTGAAGCGATCAACGCCTTCAGTCTGGGCGTTGAGGCCCATGAATTCGTGGGTGGCGAAGGCGCAGTCGAGATCCTGTAGCAGTTCGTAGACGGGGTCGTAGTAGCGATCACCGAGTTCTCGGTGGTTGATGTGGTTGGGTCGAGTCCAAAAACAGCGAATCCCGAGGTGGTCATAGGCGTATTGGATCTCTTCCACCGCTCGGCTTACATCGTTGAGGGGGATCGGGGCCGCGGTCATGACCCGGCCGTCTGAGGCTTCGCGCATGTCTGCGCCCCAATGGTTGTAGGCCCGCGCCATGGCCGCTTGCAGTTCGGGGTCGATTCCCGAGAGCCACATGTCGTACTCGGGTCCATAGATGACACAGCAGTCAACACCATCCACGGCGAGGGCTTTGGCCACCCGATCACCGGTGAATCCGTCCGTGGCAAGTTCACCGTACTGGGCGACCATGTCTTCATAAGTCCAGTTGATCGCGTTCTGAAACTGCCCATAGAGGCTTACGTCGTGTTGGCTGTAGCGACCGTCGACCAACACCGGGTTGTAGGTTTCGAGTCCCGCGGGGTTGCGGCGGTCGAGTCGGTGCCTGAATCGCTCAGGCAGATACGTCTGCCACAGATCAGCTGGGTAGACGACATGTGCGTCCGCATCGAAGACTTTGAACCCGTGGCGCATAATCGTTTTCTCCTATTAGATGTTGGTTGCGGCGTCGGCGGTGCGAGCCACAAAGAAGCGCACTCCCTGCTCGCCCGCAGTGAAACCGTACTGGTGGCCTGCGGGGATCACTGCAACGTCTCCGGCGTTGAGCACAACCCCGTTTGTCACTTCCACGCTGCCGTCGAGGATCACCATGACCTCGTTTATGTCATGAGTATGAGGCGGGACGCAAAATCCCGGCGGCATTTCTGAGATGTGGCTGTGAAAGCCGTGCTCACCGGTGGTGAGTCGGCTGCGTCGGGCACCGAGAGCATCTGCTTGCGCGGCGAGCGCAGCGACTTCGGCCTTCTGATCAGCCGCTGTTTCCCACTCCAGCCGATCCAAATGGCGAAAGATCGGTCCTTGTTCCATCCCTGAAGAATGGCCTGCTTTGCGACAACGCGCCAGATCCGCTCTCGGTTCTTACTGGTAGAGGTGTGAGGCGCTACCCATCGGTACGCGGCCCGGTTCGGGGTTGGCCACCAGCACTTCGCATTCCATCTGGTCAGGATCGCGGAAGAACAGGCTGAGTTTGCGACCGAAGTCAGTGACGGTGCCGTCGGTTGCCCCGGAAGCCATCAACCGGGTGCGGATCTGATCGAAGTCGTCGAGGCTGGCCGCGTGCAGACCGATGTGATCGAGCCGTCCCCGTCCGAACATCGGTGTCTGGTGGTCTGCCTGTTCGTTGCCGTCGATCTCAAAGACGTTCAGCTCTGTCGCCGGTCCGATGTTGATGACGGTCATGCGGGGTCCGCCCGGAAACTCCTCACCGTCGCTTTCGACAGTGGCACCGAACATGTCGATGTAGAAGCTTTGGAGTCGATCAGAGTCATTAGTGATCACGGCTACATGGTCGAGTCCTAAGGTGAGCATTACCGCCGTCCCTTCTGGTCTTGCCGGTGTTCCGACGAATCTACCGTGTTGCAGGCTCTGCGGCTAACCTTTCGCTACTCGGTCGGTTCAGGTTCTTTTTGGGGCGACGGCAACGGATGCAATAGTGATCGGAGGTGATTCATGGAACTGTGCGAGATCGATTTGGGCAACATCATGGAGTTCTGGGTTCGTCCCGAAGAGGAGATACAGCAGGCTTTTGCTGTGTTGAGGGCGAAAGATCCGATCCGTTTCTGCGAGGAGCGCGACTACATCCTTGACGGCGAGGTGATCACCCACGCTGGGCCCGGGTTTTGGGCGGTCACCCGGCACGCCGACATCGTTGAGGCCAGTCGCCGCGCCGATTTGTTCTGCTCAGGTCAAGGCACCCAGATCACGGATCTACCAACCGAGTTCAACGAGTTCCTCGGCTCGATGATCAATATGGACGATCCTCGCCATGCTCGCCTCCGGCGGCTGGTGTCTCGCGGTTTCACGCCGCGCACTCTGGCCCGTGTGGAGGAGCAGGTGGCGCGGGTCGCTGCTGAGATCGTTGACGACTTGGCTGAGGTCGGTGAATGCGATTTCGTGACCGATGTGGCTGCCCGTTTACCGCTGCAGATCATCTGCGAGATGATGGGTATTCCGCCGAGTCACTACCAAGACGTGTTCGATCACACCAACATCTTGTTGTCGGCAGGCGACCCTGAGTACGTTCCAGAGGGAACGAACGCGTTAGAGGCCTTCTTGCATGCGGCTGCGTCTTTGGCTGGGATCATGACCGAGTTGGCGTCGTTTCGCACGAACGAACCCGCTGATGACCTCACTTCCGCTCTGCTCCATGCCGAGATCGACGGCGAGCAGCTCAGCCACCAGGAGTTGGCGTCGTTTTTTGTACTGTTGTGTGCCGCTGGCAACGAAACCACCCGCAATGCCATCAGCCACGGGCTGGTGGCTCTCACCGAACATCCCGAGCAGCGCCAGGTTTGGCTCACCGATCTCGAGGGCAACACCCCGACCGCGGTCGAAGAGATCGTGCGTTGGTCGACACCGGTCATTCATTTTCGACGCACAGTCACCACCGACGGTGCGCGACTTGGAGACCATGAGTTCTCCAAAGGCGAGAAGGTGGTGTTGTGGTACAACTCAGCCAACCGCGACGAGGCTGTTTTCGAACATCCCGAGCGGTTCGATCTGAGTCGGTACCCCAACGATCACATCGGCTTCGGCGGACCGGGTCCGCATTATTGCTTGGGTGCTCACTTGGCGCGACGGGAAATCGGTGTGATGTATCGCGAGTTGCTGGGGCGTTTCCCCAATATCGGTGCCACGGCCCCGCCTGAGCGTTTGCGCTCCAACTTCATCAACGGCATCAAGCACCTGCCCTGCTCTGTCAGCTAGCAGAGCCTGTTAGCTAGCAGAGCCGGTGAACTGACTCCCAGCCGCGATCAGCGGGAGCGGACGATGAGTTGGAACTCTACGGTGCCGCGTTCTTCTACCGACACCACGATCGGCGCACGTGGTGGGGTAACGCCGAAGTCTTCCCAGAAGATCTCAGTCGACCCGATTATGAGACCGATGCCGGGTTCGACGATTGTGGCTTGCAGAAAAAAGGCCACTTGATTTGTGGTGCCTTTGACGGTTAGGTCGCCAACCACGTCGACAAGAAGCGTCGAACCTGATTCCAGGGCCTCAATGTCGAGCTGCATTGGTTCGGTGAGCACGAACATCGCAGTCGGGAAGTCACGGGCACCGACAGCACCACGAATGGCATTCTCGCGGCGGCCGTCGTTGGATTCGATCGTTGTCATGTCGATGGTGATCTCAGCGGCGGCAAGTGTTCCGTCTTCGATTGTGAGTGAACCCGTCACGCCACCGGTGCGTCCCACGGCTGTGACTTCGCCAACCGTCAGTTCCTCTTCCACACGGAAACCAGCAAAAGAGCCACTGGCCGTGTCAAAATCGAAGTCACCAAACTCATCGTCAACCGTCCAAGTACCGTTGGCGGGACCACCGGTAGGACTCTGGTCGGCTCTTAACCCAGCTTCTTGTTCATCCGCTGGTTCAGGCTCGGCCTCAACCTCTGTATCTGTGTCATCGCCAGAGAGCGAGGGCGCATCGTCTGAGTCGTCATCGGTGGCTGCGAGGTCTTCTTGGAGTTGCTCCAGACCTGCTTCGGTGCTTACTGCTTCGGGTGCATCGTCACGGAAAAACAGTAACCAGAGTGCTACGACTACCGCCGCCAAAACCACCAAAACCCCAGTTATCAGCCATTTTTTCTTCACGCCATCTCCTTGGCCAGTTCTCTGCATGCCCCGATCGTGGCGTCAAGTACCGTATCAGTATGGGACAGTGATGTGAACACGGCCTCGTACGCACCGGGAGCGAAAGCGACACCGCGGCGCAGCATTCCATGGAAGAACCGTTGGTACATGCCGTTGTCACAGATCGTCTTGGCAGACTCAAAATCTGTTGGGGGTTCGCTGCCGAAGAACAAGCCCAATAGCGGTCCCACCCTCGGCATGCAAGCTTCCACGCCCGCGTCGTCGAACGCTGCGGTCAAACCTGCCTGCAAATACGCCGAGATTTCGGTTAGCGCGCTGTAAGCGTCTGGTGTCAGCAGTTCGAGGACTGCTAGTCCTGCCGCGGTGGCCAACGGGTTCCCCGACAACGTGCCCGCTTGATACACGCTTCCCAACGGGGCGAGGTTGCTCATGATCTCTGTTGAAGCACCGATCGCTCCCATCGGCAAACCGCCGCCGATCACCTTGCCGAAACACCAGATATCGGGACGCACCCCGTACCACTGGGCCGCTCCCCCGAAACAAAGGCGGAAACCGGTGATGACCTCGTCAAACATCAGCAGTGCCCCGACCTCATCGCAAGCCTGCCGAAGGCCCTCAAGGAAACCGGCTGCGGGCTCGACCAGACCCATGTTGGCGGCGACCGGTTCGACCACGACCACAGCGACTGTCTCGTCGAGTTCGGGCACAACGTTGTAGGGCGCCACCACGGTGTCGGCTACCGCGCCGGTTGTAACTCCTGACGAACCGACCAAACCTTGCTGGGCAACTCCCGACCCGCCTGCCACCAGCAGCGCATCGCTATGGCCGTGATAGTTGCCGGCGAATTTCACTATGCGATCGCGCCCAGTTGCTCCGCGCGCCATGCGAATCGCGGTCATCGTCGCTTCGGTGCCGCTAGACACGAGCCGCACCATTTCCAAACCAACGACGCGGCGAGTGATCTCTTCGGCTAAGCGAACCTCGGCCTGCGTCGGCGCACCGTAGCTTGTGCCCAAAGCCGCGGCGGTTTGCACCGCTTCGGTTACAGCCGGGTGGGCGTGACCAAGAATCGTCGGGCCGTAGCTTTGCACGTAGTCGATGTAGCGGTTTCCTTCGACGTCGTAAACATAGGGACCGCTCGCTCGGGCAACGAAATACGGCGTCCCGCCCACCGACCCGAAGGCCCGCACCGGCGAATTGACACCTCCGGGGATGACTGCCTGAGCGCGGTTGAACAGCGCGCTGTTGGAAAGGCCGCTACTCACTGGAGTCTCTCGGCAAGCAAACGTGCGAAGTAGCTACAGATCAGATCTGCTCCGGAGCGCTTGATAGCCAGAGTGTGCTCGAACGCCACTGCTTCAAGTTCCAACCAGCCCAATTGCGCGGCGGCGTGAACCATCGCGTATTCGCCGCTCACGTGGTAAGCCGCGATGGGAATGTCGAACTCGGCTCGGGCACGAGCGATCACGTCGAGATACGGCAGAGCCGGCTTGACCATCACTATGTCTGCACCTTCGGCGATGTCTTCGCGAATTTCTTCGGCTGCCTCTCGGGCATTGGCCACATCTTGCTGGTAGCCGCGTCTGTCACCTCCACCGACAATGGTCACGTCGACCGCGTCACGGAAAGGGCCGTAGAGAGCGGTCGCGTATTTCGCGGAGTAGGCGAGTATGGCGATTCGTTCCAAGTTTGCTTCGTCGAGTGCTTTGCGGATGGCTGCTACTTGCCCGTCCATCATTCCCGAGGGTGCCACGATGTCGACACCGGCTTGTGCCTGGGCGACAGCGACTTGCGCATAGAGCTCAAGGGTGGCGTCGTTGTCTGGCTGACCGGTGGGGTCCAGCACGCCACAATGACCATGATCGGTGTACTCGTCAAGACACAGATCGGCAATCAGTACCATCTCGTCGTCATGGTCCTCACGCAACTCAGCGAGGGCGACTTGCACAATGCCATCGGGGTTCCAAGCTTCTGATCCTTCGGCGTCTTTGCTTTGCGGGATCCCAAAGAGCATGACCGCGCCGACGCCAAGGTCTCGAAGTTGGCTCACTTCGGCTCGCAGCGACTCTTGAGTGTGCTGGTAATGGCCGGGCAACGACGAGATCGGCTGCGGTTCGTCGATGCCTTCCCGCACGAATAGCGGGGCGATCAGGTCATCGACATGAAGATGTGTTTCGGACACGAGCCGCCGCAAAGCGGGAGTTCGTCGCAGGCGGCGCAGGCGGCGTTGAGGAAACGGCACCCTGCAAGGTTAGGGCCTAACGGGCCCAGAGCGAAGCGAACCGGAGCGAACAGCGCGAAGCGAACAAGAGCGGAAAGCACCGCGCCGTTAGAACATACGGCCCTCAATGCGGCTGGCGGCTAGCCACACCCCCATGTCGTAGATGGTCTGAGCCATCGCCTGACCAATGAGGTCCAGTTTGCGCACCTGCTCAATTCGGACAGATGCCTGCTCGAGTTCTCGCCTTGGCAAAAGTTCCCGGAAGAGACCACAAGCGTCAGCGAGGCAGATGATCACCACATCGCGCGGATCTGGGATCTCGTCGCTGAACAGCACACCCATAATCCGCAGCTTCACTTCGCGTTCGGCTTTGCCGTCGATGATCGGGTAGCGGCGTGACTTGAACACCCACAAGAAGCGGTCGTCTTCACGTTCCAAGATCCCGACTTCGACAAGACGGTTGAGCGCCTCCTCGCGGATCTCTTCGGCGTGTGTGGCTTCCTGCTCAACCCAATAACGGGCGTCACGCTCCACACCTTCTCGGTCCTCAGCGATTCGAGCCAACGTCGGGTCTAGAAGGCTGTCGCCAACTGGTGTGTCATCAAGCAGAACCAGTCTCTCCGGGTCGGTGTCGATGCGATATTCCATCGCCAAGTCCATCAGCACTGCACCGGCAAGGATCCGGTCCAGTAGCCAACTCGGCACATGCACGAACTTCCCGTCGTCGTCACGCAACAACAGGAGAACGACTTCCTCAGCAAATCTCAACATGGTCTCTATTGACCCCCTGTCTTGTTTGATTTCGCAACTCTAGAACGAGTCCCGAGTCCGGACCGAGGTTAGCAGCCCCGCATAGACCGAACTTTATCGCTCGGTTTTGGTGGCGTCGGAGCCGCAATCGGTCCCGTGGAAGTCGACGATTGCGGACACGAGTCCGCCAATGGTGTGGGGTTCGGCTGAAACGCTGACCGTCAGGCCCAACCCATGTGCGGTGGCGGCTGTCGCTGGACCGATGCAGGCAACGATTTCGGGGAGGTTGCCAGGGCCAACAGCCGCATACAGATGACTGACCGTCGATGACGAGGTGAACGCCACCACATCACTTTGACGACAAGCCATGATGTCGGCGTCGCTGACCGGTACGCCGACTGTTCGGTATGCCGCTACATCGTGAACTGTCCATCCCAGCTCGCGGAGTCCTTTTGGAAGCAGCCTGCGAGCTTCATAAGCGCGGGCCAATAGAACCGTCGCGTCCGGGTGGCTGGGCTGAGGAAACAATTCGAGCAGGCCTTCTGCAATTGAGGTATCCGGGACGAGATCAACTGCGATGCCCAACTCTTGGGCACGGTCGCAGGTGCCGGGGCCTATCACGGCAACAGAGACCCCCTCGGCCAGCGGTGCCGGAGCCAGAGCTTCGGAGACTTTGTTGGCGCCGTTGGGGCTGGTGATCACGAGCCAGTCATCAGGGCCCAGACCGGCGAGATGTTCTCGCAAGCCAGCACCTCCATCGGCGGGGTCCACGATCTGGATCACCGGCACGACGACTGCTGTGGCGCCAAGTTCTTCTAGTGCGTCGGCAAGCCCCCCAGCTTGATGGCGGGCCCTGGTCACCACAACCCGAACACCGTCGAGGGGACGTTCAGCCATTGTTTGCCCATCGGGATTCCGCTAGCAGAGCCCGGCCTCCAGCGTCGTCAAGCAGGTAGCGGGCCACGCCACGGCCGAGAGTATCCGGGTCGCTGCCGCGGCGTTGTTCACGAACCAGGGTCTGACCGTCGAGTGATGCCAGCATTCCTACCAATTCGATGTTGCCGTCACCGCCGGCAGCATCGTTGAGCACTGCAACCGCACCCGCTGGAAGCGTGCAATCGCCGCCGAGTTCGTGAAGAAACGCGCGTTCGGCATCCACGACTAGCCGAGTTCTGGGATCCTCAATAGCACGCAGCGCAGCAATCGTGTCTTGGTCGTCTGCTCGGCATTCGACTGCCAGCGCACCTTGGGCAACTTGGGGGACCATCACCTCAGGATCAAGTGGTTCAACTACTTCGATGTCTAGTTCGAGGCGTTGGATAGCTGCCATGGCCATCACGATCGCGTCAAACTGTTCGGCCTTTTTCAAACGCGTTGCGATATTGCCACGCAGTTCAGAAAACTCCAGGTCCGGTCGGTGCCAAGCGAGTTGAGCGCGTCGGCGCACGGATCCGGTGGCGACTTGGGCCCCTTCACGCAAATCATGCAGGCGGGTTCCCACCAGCGCGTCACGGGCATCACCGCGCTGTGGCACCGCCGCAAGCAGCAGCCCATCGGGTGTAGAAGACGTGAGGTCTTTCGCGGAATGAACTGCGATATCGGCGCGACCATCAAGCACCGCCTGTTGTACTTCTTTGGAGAAGACTCCCTTACCGCCCATTGAGTGGATTGGAGTGTCTGTTCGTCGATCACCCGCTGTCGACACCGCGAGTTCTTCCAGGCTCTCAACCAGACCTGCCCCGACCAGCAGTGACGCCACATGACGGGTCTGCCACAGAGCCAAAGGGCTTTGACGTGTGGCTGCAAGCATTTTTCGGCGCCTCGCCTCAGAGATCGTAGAGATCACGTAGAGATTCAGCTAGACGATCTCCGCGAGCGCGTCCTGCAGCGTCTTTGAGATGCGTTGACGGCCCGTGCAACATCTTGTTGACTATCCGCTTGGTCAAAGTTTCGACGACCGCCAGTTGTTCTGCATTGAGGTCCGACAGTTTCGCGGTTGTCCGCTCAAGTTCTGCCAGCCTGATCTCGTCGGCCTGCTGACGCAACGCGCTGATCAGCGGCGCCACCTCACGTGCTGAGGTGATCGATTGATAGCGCTGAACTTCAGCGTCGACGATCTCTACGACACTGGCCACTTCGCGGTTGCGGCTTTCTAGGCCACCATCGATGAAATCGCCGATGTCGTCCATGTTGAGCAGCGTGACTCCTTCGAGTCGGCTGACCGCAGGGTCGACATCACGGGGAACGGCAATATCAACGATCACCAGCGGTAGATCGCCACGCCGATCGGACATCGTTGCCACATCCGTGGCTTGCAGGATCAGTTCCTGAGCTCCGGTGGTGGTTACCAGCACCGCTGCTCGCGAAAGAGCGTCAGGGAGTTCCTCAATATGAACGGCTGTGCCGTCGCAGACCGCGGCTAGTTGCTCGGCTCGGTCATATGTGCGGTTGGCTACAACAATCTCCGAAGCGCCGGCCTTGGCCAAAGATTTAACAGTTCCTTCAGCCATCTCACCAGCACCGATCACCAATACGCAGCGCCCGGCTATGCCGCCGATGCGTTCGTTGGCCATCGCCACTGCAGCTTGAGAGACCGAGGCGATTCCACGGCCGATTGAAGTCTCAGACCGGGCGCGTTTTCCCACTTCAATGGCGTGGCGGAAGAGAGCACCGAGCACCGATCCGACGGCGTGTTCGGTGACGGAACAATCCCAAGCGTCCCGCACCTGCCCCAGGATTTCATGTTCGCCGACAACGGCGGAATCAAGTCCTGCGGCGACCGAGAATAGATGTCGAACAGCGTCAGCGTCGTGGTATGCGTAGAGATGGTCAGCCACATCCTCGGGGGCCAGACCTGCATGGCGAGCCAGAAACTCGCGTACATCTTGGTAACCGCCGTGGAAGCGCTCGGCGAAGGCGTACACCTCAACGCGATTGCAAGTGGACAGCACCACAACTTCAGAGAGATGGTCTGCTTCCGACAACCCGCTCAAGACTTTCGGCAGATCATCTGCCGTAACGGTCATCCGCTCAAGCTTGGCGAGCGGAGTCGACCGATGATTACAACCAATCGCAACGATCGACACAGCCAAATTCCTCAAATCCGACGCTGGAGCGGTCGCTCGTGGCACCGCTCGATTTCCAGACCAACAAAACGGTACCGGGCTTAGGAGCTTTCGGCGACCCCGCCGGTGTCTTGTGGTTGTTGGCGTTGGAGATGGAATCCGAGAATCTGCAGTTCGGTGGAGAGATCGACGGAGCGGACGTCGATCTCGTCGGGCGCCACAAGCACCGCGGGGGCAAAGCTGAGAATCGAGCGAACCCCAGCTTCGACAAGTCGGTCCACGGTTTCCTGTGCTGCTTCGGCAGGAGTGGTGATCACCCCGATAGCGATCTGATGGGTGGCCACGACCTCAGCTAGGTGCTTGGGGTGGTGCACGGTCACCCCGTCGATAGTGGTGCCGATCTTGTCGGGATCGGTGTCCACTGAGGCAACCACCGGGAACCCCCGGTCTGTGAAACCGGTGTGGTTGGCGAGCGCTCGGCCAAGGTTGCCGAGTCCGCAAACTACGACCGGCCAAGTGTTGGTCACGCCCAGAGCACGGCTGATCTCGACGATCAGATGATCAACGTTGTAACCCACGCCTCTCGTTCCGTGCGGACCGAGATAGCTGAGATCCTTTCGCACTTTTGCGTCGTTGACACCGGCCAATTCAGCAAGGCCCAGCGACGAAACCGTTGTTGGGCCGCTCGCAGCCAACTCCACAAGGCTCCTCAGGTACACGGGCAAGCGAGCAACAGTGGCTTCCGGGATGGGTTCGTGGCCGTTCACTGACACAACCGTAGCCTTGCGAGTTACCGCCGAGTTAACGCAATTCGCGACGCAGCACCTTGCCACCCATGCCCCGCGGGATCTCGTCGACGAAATCGATCTTGGTGGGGCATTTGTAACGAGCCAACTCGTTGGCACACCATGCCACCAGTTCGTCCTCCTCCACCATGTAGCCGTCTTCGGCCACAACGAAAGCCTTTACCGTTTCGCCGCTGTATGGGTGAGGTATCCCAACAACACCTGCTTCGCGAACCGCCGGATGTGTGACGAGCACACGTTCAACCTCGGCTGGGAATACGTTGAATCCAGAAACAATGACCAGATCCTTGGCTCGGTCCACCAAGTAGAGATAGCCGTCGTCGTCAACCACTGCGATGTCACCGGTGTGGAGCCATCCCTCCTCATCAATGACCCTCGCGGTGGCGATCGGATCACCGAGGTATCCCCGAAATACGTTGGGGCCTCTTACTAGAACCTCACCCGGATCACCGACATACACATCGCCGCCATCGTCAACAAGGCGTACTTCCACGCCGGGAATAGGTCGACCGATCGAACCGATAGGTGCGTCTGTGCCGGTCGCGAGCGTTACTGTCGGGCTTGCTTCGGTTAGGCCGTAACCCTCATAGATCCGAATACCAAAGCGGGTCTGTGCTTCTTCCACCACCCGGTCCGGGATTGCCGCGGCACCAGAGGCGGCCAAGCGAATCGAGGAGAACGCCCCTTCTTCAACGTCTTCGAGATGGGTCAACGCCGACCACATGGTGGGTGGACCGGCCATGGTGCTGACTTGTTCTGCAACTACGAGTTCGATCATCGACACTGGATCAAACCGTTCAACCAACACCAGCGTCGCGCCGACCCAAAGCGAGACGTTGAGAATCGAGTTGAGTCCCAGCACATGAAAGAGGGGAACGACACACACAGACACATCGTCTGGGCGGGCAACCTGTTCGGGTCGGGCTAGTACCTGGCGAATATTCGACGCCAGGTTGCCGTGGGTGAGCATGGCGGCTTTGGGGCTGCCTGCGGTGCCGCTGGTGAACAGCAGGGTCGCCAACTGCTCGTCGTCTCTGTCGACGATCGGCACCGGTGCGGTTTGGGCGACGGCTGCGTCGAGATCGATCGCACCTTCGAGTACCGCACCTGCCGGTACGAGGCGATGTTCTAGTGAAGGCACCTCTGATGTGTCGAGAGTTTCCAGAGCAGCCACTCCTGCTGGACCGGCGATCACTGCTCTGGCATTGACAACCGACAGTTCACGTTGGATCTCAGCCGCGGGTGCCTGCGGATTGAGGGGAACCGCAACCATGCCTGCTCCAACCGCCGCATACCACCCACGCACAAACCGTGTGTTTGTGCCGCAAAGAATGGCGACTCTGTCTCCCGGCTCAAGGCCAAGACCAACGAGCACACCTCGGGTGGCGGCGATGTCCTCTCGGAGTTGGCCATATGAGACACGGTCGCTACCGGAAACGATGGCCGTGCGGCTAGCGGGATGGTCTTCGAGCAATGTGGCGAGGTTCACGGTGACGGGGTCCTTATCGAGATCACCGCAATGATGGCACGCGCTCCATCAGCAAGCCGTGGAACCCATCGGGTTGTTCACAACAACAAGAACTGCAGCGCTGAGGCACCCAGAATCAGGACCAGCAAGATAATAACGACGATGGTGGTTCCGCTTCTCATTGGAGGCGTTCCTTTCTTTGGATCTCGACTGCGATGGTCGCACCGCCTTGTTGCGCTTGTGTTTGGGCTGTGCTGCCATCGGTTGCTGCTAAGCGAACCTCGTCGCCTTCGGCTAGGTCGAATTCGCTTGCAGCTGATCCTCGCGCGATCGCAAGTGAAAGAAAACCACTGGAGTCAACCATCAGGCCTGCTCGACCGGTGGGGATCTGGTCGTATGCCTCGGTTCGCATCCCGATTTTCTCCGTGTTCGGCATGACAACCAGCATTGTTGTACCGAAGCGGTCAACGTCGACGGGATCGACGTTCAGCTGGCAGTTGCCGAAGCGGTCGATCCACAACACTTCGGCCACGAGTTCGTCGCCGTCCAGGTGGCTTACCGGTAGCACACCGGGTAACAGGCTGGCGGTGTCGATATCTTCTCCGAGTTCTTCTAGTGAAACCCCGTTGCACAGGTGCGCTGCGGCTGGCGCGAACACGTCACGGCCATCGAAGGTTGCACCTCCGGCCAACGGCACACGGTGGTCTTGCGATGTCAGTTCGATGGCTCGTGTGGCACCGCCCACGAGACCGACCGCTGGAGCCAACAGTCCGTTGTCGGGTCCGATCAGATAGGACGCTCCGTCGCCAACTTCGATTGCGACCGCTCGCCGCTGGGTTCCCACACCTGGGTCAACCACCGCCACAACCACGCCGGGGCACAGATAGTTGGCGGCTCGGGCGAGGGCCAGGCCTCCGGCTCGGATGTCGTGTGGGGCTATTCCGTGCGTGACATCGATGATCGCGACGTGCGGGGCGATTGAGCGGATTACCGAGTGGACTACGCCTACGAATTCGTCTTCGTACCCGTAATCGGACAGAAACGAGATGGTGTCGAATCGGGCAGCCACAGCGACGACGTCAGCTTCCGAGTTCGCGTGATCTCTGCGTGGCTGCCCGCACAACCCTGCCTACGAGTTCGACCAGATCGGCTTCGGCAAACACGGCCAAGCCCGCTGCGGTGGTGCCTCCCGGTGAGGTGACGTTGCTGCGCAGTACTGCCGGGTCCTCACCCGATTCTGATAGCAACGTGGCCGCCCCCAGAAGGGTTTGACGGGTGAGGGCATCGGCTACTTCGGGAGTTAAGCCTTCGGCGATTCCGGCTGTGGTCAGCGCTTCGGCTAGGTGAAACAGATAGGCGGGGCCTGATCCCGACAGTCCTGTCACCGCGTCGAGGTCGCTTTCAGCGACGATTTCGACGGTACCAACCGCGCCCATGATGCTGGACGCCCAATCAAGATCGTCTGGACCTGCCGCGGCGCCTTCGGCGATGGCCGCTGCACCTTTTCCGACTAGCGCCGGAGTGTTG
>JAKZTU010000209.1:0-17373 GCA_047516945.1 Acidimicrobiales bacterium | reverse complement strand
GATGTCGGGATTCTCCGTATCCCAGATTATGCGATCAAAGATGCCGAAGACATCGACGACCTTGACTCCCAACGAGTCTGTGTTGTGTGCACCGGCTCGCAGGGAGAGCCTCGAGCGGCGCTCACCCAGATGGCCCGAGGCGAGAGTCGTTGGCTGAAGCTCGACGAAAACGACACGGTCATATTCTCCGCACACCCGATCCCCGGAAATGAGACAGCGGTGGCGTCGGTCCGCAATGGTCTCGCTCGCCTCGGAGCTCGGGTGATCCACAGCGGGCTCGTCGATGTTCACACCAGCGGACATGGCAAGCAACAGGAACTCAAGACTCTTCATTCGGTTGCGGTGCCCGAGTTCTTCGTGCCTGTGCACGGCGAATACTCCCATCTCGTGGCGCATCGTGACTTGGCTCTAGAGATGGGGATGGACCGTGATCATGTGGTTCTGGCCGAAGACGGGGATCAACTGGAACTGTCAGATTCGGGTCTGGTACACCTCGGATCGGTCGGCGGGGATCACCTCTATGTCGACGGAACCGTCGGCGATCTCGGCAACGCGGTGCTCGGTGATCGCCGAGTCCTTGGCAACGACGGCTTTGTCGCAGTGATCGTTCACGTCGATTTTGAACGGCGCGAACTGTTGGCCGGGCCTGATGTGGTGACACGTGGCTGGGTCGAACAACCTGCGTTGCGTGCCCATGAAACCGCGGTTGTCGACGCGGTAGAACGGGCAGTGATGAAGGCGCTCGACGATGATATTGATGATCTGGCTCGTCTGTCTCAGATCGTGCGTCGAACCGCCGGCAGCATCGTCTCAGACCGGACCCGCCGCCGCCCGATGATCGTACCGATGGTCCGCGAGGGTTGAGGGCCCAACTGCGCAAGGTCCCGGATGACACGGCTGATGCGGTTGATGCAGTTGAAGCGCGTCGGTGCACACCGTGGCTCGCTGGCGGTGGGGTACATGAGGCTGACCTACCCCGCTGGTAGCGTTTCGGTATCGTGGCTTCGAAAGCAAACTCCAACAATCCGAACTCCAAGAGCGGCTCGAAGGGTGCTGGCACAGGTCAAAAAAAGCGCGCCTCCAAGAAGTCGGCTATATCGCGTCGCTCGGTCGGGGGTGTGTTGTCGGGCCATCGAAGCGATCTGTGGGGCCTGGGAGCAATCCTCTTAGGCCTTTTGAGCGCGGCTAGTTTGTGGTTTGGGGCCGCGGGTGTTGTAGGTGTTGTAGTCGACGATGGGCTGGCGGTGGGCGTTGGCCTGATTCGCTTCGTTGTGCCGCTGGGTCTGGTTGCTCTAGGTGTGGCTCTGATTCGCGGAACTGGTGCCGAAGGTGAGTCCGAATGGCCCGCGCGCGTCACGGTTGGTGGGATCTTGCTGCTCATCTCGTTGAGCGGGCTTCTCCATGTTGTCTCCGACCGCCCTGGGATCAACGACACAGTCGATGATCTGGGAGCAGCCGGTGGTGTGCTCGGACTCGGCGTTGGCGGTTCACTTCACGCCGCAGCAGCGGTCACTGGGAGCCTTTTGATTCTTGGCTTGTTGGGCATCGTTGGACTCATCGTGCTTACTGGCAGTTCCGCTGGTGCACTGGGCCGGGGTTTTGTCATGATCGTCCGTCCGCCTCTGAATTGGTTGAGGGGGCAGGTACAGGCGTTGTTCAGCGACCTGTCCAGAACCGAAGCTACCGAAACGCATGTTGAGGTCTCAGAGGGCACTGATTTCGGCGCGGTTGTCGATGGTGCGGTCCTCGTGGCGGACAATGCTCGTGACGAGATTTCCCCCGTTGGTACAGACAGCGGGGTTGAGGTCAACGAAGACGGGGGCAACGAAGGGGCCACCGAAACCGCACCTGAGCCGCCCCGCCGACGCGTCCGCAGACCAAAACTTGAGCCTGGAGTGGTCACCGAGCAGAAGTTGCCCCTTGAGATGAGCCATTGGACGCTTCCGTCTACGTCGTTGCTGTCTCGCAGCCACAAACAGGAAATCGACACAATCGACGTGGCCGAGCGTGGCAAGCGGCTACAGGCCGCGCTCGCCCAGTTCGGTGTGGAAACCACCTTGCTTGAACCGATTGTTGGTCCGACCGTCACCCGCTATGTGCTCACCCTGGGCGAGGGAGTGAAGGTCACGAAGTTTGAAAGTTTGCGCAAGGACATGGCCTACGCCATGGCATCGCCCGATGTACGCATCCTCGCCCCGATCCCGGGGCGTCGCGCTATCGGTGTAGAGGTTCCCAACAACAAACGCGAGATTGTCACGATAGGCGACATCTTGGCCACAAGAGAAGCAAAGCAAGCGACGCACCCCCTTGAGGTTGCTATTGGCCGCGACATCAATGGCCAAAACGTGATCGTCAACATCGCCACCATGCCCCATGTGCTCATCGCAGGGGCCACCGGTTCGGGCAAATCGTCGTGCCTGAACTCGTTGCTGTCTTCGATTCTCATGCGCTCAACCCCGGATCAGGTGCGAATGATCCTCGTCGACCCCAAGCGGGTTGAGATGGGGCAATACGACAAGATCCCTCATTTGCTCACCGCACCGGTCACAGATCCCCGAAAGGCTGCGAACGCGTTGGCCTGGGCTGTGCGTGAGATGGACCGTCGTTACGATCTGCTCCACCAGGTGGGTGTGCGCGACATTACTGGCTACAACCAGGCTGTCGACAACAACACCTTGAAGCCTCGGCTCGGAGTCCTTGACGACAACGGCGAGCCACTCACCTATAGCCGGCTGCCGTTTGTTCTGGTCGTGGTCGACGAACTCGCTGACTTGATGATGGTGGCAGCCCGCGATGTGGAGGAGTCGATAGCGCGTATTGCGCAAATGGCCAGGGCTGTCGGGATCCATTTGGTGATCGCCACGCAACGCCCGTCGGTCAATGTCATCACTGGCGTCATCAAGGCGAACATCCCGAGCCGCTGGGCTTTCGCAGTCTCAAGCCTGACCGATTCGCGAGTCATACTCGACCAAGCGGGTGCGGAGCGTCTAGTGGGCGGTGGCGATCTATTGATGCTGGGCACTACGTCTTCGGTTTTGAATCGAATCCAGGGTTGCTGGGTCGAAGAGTCCGAGGTGCGCGCCATTGTGGGCCATTGGCGTGATCAGGCCAAGAAGTTGAAACAGGACCCAACCGTGCCACCTGAGTCTGGCGCTGGTGCCACGCCGGTCGGGTCTGTCTCTTCGCTGGTCACCGGCAGCGGGATAACCGATTCGCCGCCGCTCGATTCGATAACCGCCGCTCAAACCGAAGCAGCGGGGGACGGCGACGAACTTCTCGGCGCGGCGATGGAACTAGTGATCCAAACCCAACTTGGTTCAACCTCAATGCTGCAACGCAAGCTCCGGGTCGGTTTCGCGCGAGCAGGGCGCATCATGGATCTGCTGGAGCAACAGGGCGTGGTGGGGCCATCAACGGGGTCCAAAGCTCGAGAAGTCCTTGTCAGCCACGAAGAGTTCGAAGCACGTCGGCAGACGGGCGGAACCGCAAGCGCCCAATTGGGTGACGGACCGAGTTCTGCGGAACGAGGCGCTCATGAGACCGATGTCGATGAGCCCGATACTGACTTTTGATCTGTAGTTTTGGAAATCAATGATTAACGGCCTCATCTACGCGGTCGGCGGGCTGCTGGTGCTTGCCGTGGCTTCCGATCAGTTCGTCAAAGGAGCGGTTCGCTTAGCGGTTGTCATGCGCATCGCCCCGGTGATCGTCGGGACGGTGATTGTGGGTTTCGGAACCAGCGCACCCGAGATGGTCGTGTCCGGAATTGCTGCTGTCGAGGGAAATCTCGACATCGGTGTCGGCAACGTCATCGGCTCCAACGTCGCCAACATTTCTTTGGTTCTGGGCTTCGCGACGCTCATCGCCGCGGTGCCGGTGAAGCCCGCAATATTGCGCCGTGAGGTACCGATTTCGGTTGCGTCGGTAGTGATCTTCGCGGTGCTGCTCCAGGGAGAGATCACCCGCTTGGAGGGAACGATTCTCTTGCTCCTGTTGGTCGGCGCGCTGGGGTTCATCTTGCGCACCTCGCCTCGGCACCAAGCGGAACCCGACGCGCTGTCGGCAAGCGACAGATCAGCGGCGGAGGTAACAGAACCGGACACAACAGCACCCGACATCGCAGAACTCGGAGTGCTTCACCACGAAATTGAGGAGTTCGTCGGCGAAGCAGTGCCTGCGGCGATCACCGAGTCGATCCGTACCGTCATCGGACTGGTGCTGGTGGCGGGGTCGGCGTGGTTCGTTGTCACCGGGGCCGAACGAATTGCCGAAGAACTTGACCTGACAGGAGGTTTCATCGGCTTCACCTTGGTGGCGATTGGAACCTCCGCACCCGAACTCTTCACTGCCATTGCTGCCTCGCGCCGGGGCGAGATTGAGCTCTTGATCGGAAATCTGCTTGGCTCCAACATGTTCAACAGCCTCGCGGTCGGCGGTGTGATCGGGCTCGCGGGACCAGGGCGGGTACTCGACGCCAGCCTGTCTGTTTGGGGTTCAACGATGATGGTTGCGGTGGTGGTTGTGAGCGCGGTGATGATGATCACCAAGAAAAGTGTCAGCCGCGTCGAAGGGCTTGTGCTGCTGGCTATGTGGGTGGCCTGCGTGGTGGTGTTAGCGACCGCTTAGAGTCGGCTCAGCGCGCCAGGATTTTGGCTAGCTCATCAAAATGGGGGAGTTGGTGGAGCGGTGCGATCAAGGTGATTTGATCGTCGGCTTCGAGTACAAACTCTTCGCTTGCCCTGTGGACTACGCCATCTCGGGCGACCGCCTCAAGGTCGAAGCCTTCGTCAATATTGAGTTCGTCGACCCTCATTCCTATCAATGCGCCGCTCGACAGTTCCGGCAGCAGCGTGTACTGGCCGATCGAGAGATCTGGCAGGAGTGCTTCTTTGACCTCAGCCTCATACGCTGCGCCTGCCACCGCGCGGGCTCCATCAGCATGCAGGTATGCCGCCAACTCTCCTGCCAGTCGTAGCGCTCTCCCTGGTGCGTCCGAGCAACCTGCCAGAAAGAACAAGGCGTTGACCCGTTCGCCGCGGCCACCCCAAGCGGCTGGTATTCGGAGTGCACGTCCAGCCTTCACGATGACCAAGTGGTCGTCGTCGGTGTCAAAAAAAGCGACGGGAGTAGCTGTCGGGTGGGTGTCTGATGGCTGGATCCATAAAGACTCGGTAGCTAGAAACCGTTCGGTCACAGCGGCCGTGTCAATCCCCATTCTCGCGCCCAATACAGCAGCTGCTCGCTGCGCCGCGAAGTTGATGTCCTCTCCCTCAGGAACGCTCAATACCGCTGCTCGGGCTATCAGGCCCGGGTATTCGTCCTCGGCGCGCAGGCCGTGACTCTGCATCGCCTGGCTGAGCTCTCGGTCAATTCCGCGGTCGACGAGTTTCCCCCATCTCTCGAAGACGTGGTAGATCGCGCCTGCGTGTGTGGCCCGGGTTCGTCCGTAGATCAAGTACCAAACGGTTCCCGCAACGACAGAAGCGCCCGTTAGCAGCAGCGCTAGGGCACCAAGCTCAACAATCAGATAGCCGTCAATCAAAATGGCAAAAAGTTGCAAGTACGGAAAGAGGGGGGCTTTGAAACCTGGCGCGTAGGACGAGATTCGTGCTGCTCGCAACACCAGCACAGCCGCGTTGACGAGCAGAAGCGTGAGGAGGACGAAAGCGCTGGCAAGTTTGGCGATGGCTGCCACATCAAAGGCCACTACCACCGTCGCCATGCCGGCAGCCGTTAGCACCACCCCCCAAATGGGTGTTTTGAAGCGGCTGATGCGACCGAACCGCGCTGATATCAGGTGATCCCGGCTCATCGCCAGGGGATAGCGGGCGGCTGCCAAGATACCGGCGTTGGTCGCTGAGGAGAAGGCAGCCAGCGCGGCGATTACCACGATTACCGCACCAGCGGTCGGCATCACGACTTTTGCTGCCGAGTGGATGGGGGCCAGATCGTCGTGGAGTTCAACTGCAGGCAACACCGCCACGGTCACGAGCATTCCCAGCGTGTAGACCGCGGTGCTGACCAATAGCGACAGTGACATGCCGAGTGGGATGTTGCGCGAGGGGTCTTCGATCTCCTCGGCCGCAGAAGCAACTTTGGTGAGTCCTCCGTAGGAAACGAACACCAGACCGATAACCGCCATCAATCCTCCCACTCCGTCGGTGAAGAACGGGCTCATGTCACCGCCGCCGTCGAGCTGGGTCAGCCCGGCGCCAAGGAACCACCCCAGAGCTGTGAGGACGAACGCCACAAGCACCATCTGTAAGGCACCACTTACCCTGGAGCCCAGAATGTTGACGATAGTGAAGGCAGCGATCAGGGCCACAGCGAGGGGCTTCGCGGGAACGTCAAAGACGATGTTGAGGTAAGCGCTCATGCCGACGAGCGCGAAAGCGTCTTTTAGAACCAACGACAACCAGGTGGCCATGCCGGCCACGGTCCCCACCGCGGGTCCGAGCGCTCGTTCCAAGAAGTAGTAGGCGCCGCCGGCGCGGGGCATGGCGGTACTGAGTTCGGCCACCGCGAGCATTGCGGGTACTGCGAGGAGTCCGGCAATGGCGTAGGCGAGCACGGCGCTGGGACCTGCTTCTGCCGCGGCCAGGCCAGGCAACAGAAAAAGCCCCGAACTCAGCATGGCCCCGGTGGAGATTACAAACACATGCCGTAACCCCAGCGAACGCGTCAGGTCGCCACCGTTGGTTGCGCCCATAGCCATCTGCAACCATACGCAATTCCCTCGCGTTGGTCCATCACACCGGGCTTGGTGCTGGAATGGGGTCTGGTGGCGCTACGGTCGAGCGACGGGTTGGCGTAGCTCGCCACCGGTTAGGGTCGGATTCACGATGTCAACTCAGTCATATGCGATTGTGACGCTTGGATGTCCCAAGAATCAGGTCGACTCGGACAAGTTGGCGGGGACACTCGCCCATACCGGCATGGAGGCCGCCAGCGATGTCGCAACCGCTGATGTGGTGGTTGTCAATACCTGCGCATTCATCGAAGAAGCCCGCCAGGAATCGGTTGAGACGATTCTGGCGGTTGCTGAGCAGCGCAATGTCGGCGCGCGGCTCATTGTGACAGGCTGTATGGCGGAGCGCTATGGCGCTGAACTGACCGCCGAATTGCCCGAGATTGATCATCTGGCGCCGTTTGGAATGTCACTCATACCGGCGCTAACGGGAGGCTCTGGTCAGGATTGGTCTGGCACGCAGGTTGAACCTGCAGCTGTGCCTGTTGCGCTCGGGCCGACTCGCGGGTCCGTTCGGCGGGTCCCTGACTTCGATCTACTAAACCTGCCGCGACCCACAGCACCTCGGCCCTGGGCCTATGTCAAGATCGCCGAAGGATGCGATCGGGTTTGTGGCTTCTGCGCCATCCCGTCGTTTCGGGGTCCGCAACGCAGTCGCACAATCGAACAAATCATGTCCGAGGTCGAACAACTCGCGGCGCAAGAAATAGTCCTGGTAGCTCAAGACTTGGCCGCCTATGGAAGGGATCAGGGCACACAGAAGCGGTCCATAGTTGAGCTGGTGCGAGCCGTTGCCACGGCGGTCGAAAGGGTCAGACTGCTATATCTCTACCCTTCAGATCTCTCCGAAATTCTGATCGACACAATCTGTGATTCAGGTGTTCCCTACTTCGACTTGTCGCTTCAGCATGTATCGCCTCGTTTGTTGCGGAGCATGCGTCGCTGGGGCAATGGCGAGAAGTTTCTGGACCGGATCGAAACCATCCGCGACTCAGAACCCGGCGCCGCGTTTCGTTCGAACTTCATTGTCGGCTATCCGGGCGAAACCGAAGAAGACCACGATCAACTTTTGGAGTTCATTACCGAGGCAAGGCTTGACTGGTGCGGTTTCTTTGCCTATTCCGAAGAGGTGGGAACCTATGCGGTGTCTCTGGACCACAAGGTCGATCCTGAACTCATCGCGGACCGGCTCGCGGAGCTGTCTGAGTTGCAAGACACGATTACCGCCACCAAACGTGACGAATTGATTGGCAGCGAGGTCGAAGTTCTTGTGGATGAATCTGGGATCGGACGCAGCTACAGGGAAGCACCTGAAATCGACGGGATCATTTCCGTGCCCCAAACTCTTGAGGTGGGAACGATTCAGACTTTGACGGTTACCGGGGCCATCGGCCCGGACCTGGAGGCGCGGTGAGCGATTTGGCGGTGCCGCGCAGTGCTGGGATAACCCATCCGGCGAACCTGCTGACGATCACGCGTCTGCTGTTCGCCCCGTTGTTGTTCTGGTTGCTGGTATCAGCGCGGGACACGCGAGGAGTTTCTTGGGCAGCTTTCGGACTCGGTGTCGCCTTGGCGAGCACAGACTTCTTCGACGGAAGAATTGCCCGTAGGGCAAATGTTGTCAGCCGCAGCGGTGCATTTCTCGATCCCTTGGCAGACAAGGTAGTGATCCTCGGCTCTGGGTTCTGCTTAGTTGCGGTGGATCGCTATTGGTGGCTTCCGGTGACACTCATGGCTGTTCGCGAGCTTGGGATCACCGCGTGGCGCGCCCGTTGGGCACGCCATGGATTGGCCCTGCCGGCTCGGCGGTCAGCGAAGTACAAGACCTTCGTGCAGGGAGTTGCTCTGGCCACCGCCGTGGTGCCAACGCTTCAAGACCAGGACACTCTGATAGACGTGATGTTGTGGATCGCGGTTGTATGGACTCTTGTGTCTGGGATTCAATACCTGATCGACGGCCAGGATGCGCTGAGCTCCACAGGTGAGTGATCCAAAGAGCGTCGATGAACTGTGAAGTCGTAGCGGTCGGAACCGAACTGCTGCTGGGACAGATCGTCGACACCAACTCGTCGTGGATTGGTGAGCAACTGGCGCTGGTGGGCATCGACAGCCATCACCAAACAAAAGTCGGTGACAATTTGGATCGCATGATCTCGGTGCTCACCCAGGCGCTTGGTCGCAGCGACGCAGTAATCGTTTGCGGTGGTCTGGGGCCCACCCAAGACGACATAACACGCGAGGCAATCGCCGCGGTGATGGGGGTGGAACTGGTTCGCGATGAACGAATCATCGCCAAGATCGAAACCATGTTCGGGGGCCGCGGTCGCAACATGCCGGAGAACAACAAGCGTCAGGCAGATGTGCCCGTTGGAGCGCGTGTCAATCCCGCGATGCCCGGCACAGCAGCAGGGCTGATCTGTCCACTCAGCGGTGCCAACGAAGGCAAAGCGATATATGCGGTCCCAGGAGTGCCGTGGGAGATGCAGCAGATGGTGCTGGA
The DNA here is from genome assembly GCA_047516945.1 of Acidimicrobiales bacterium. Classification (GTDB taxonomy): domain Bacteria; phylum Actinomycetota; class Acidimicrobiia; order Acidimicrobiales; family Aldehydirespiratoraceae; genus VXYK01. Next base: position 8,125 of record JAKZTU010000209.1, on the reverse strand, counting down.
AGGAGTTCTCCCGGACCTGCGGGAACGGGCAGGTATCACCGCGGTGATTCGCAGCCGGACTCTGCGTACTTGGGGTCAGTCTGAGTCTGGTCTGGCCGAACAACTCGACGAAGAAATCCGGCGTCTCGATCAAACCGGTACGGCAACGATCGCTTTTCTTGCCAGTGGCTTGGAAGGTTTGAAGGTGCGTATCACGGCAAAAGCCCACAGCGAAGCCGAAGCGGTCACCATTCTCGACGACGAGGAAACTCGAGTCCGAGACCTCATCGGCGACATCGTCTTTGGAACAGACGACGACACGATTGAGTCGGTAGTGCTGGACTTGTTGCGTAGGCGTCAAATGACTCTCGCCTTGGCCGAATCGTTCACGGGAGGGCTTATCTCAAGCCGAATCGTTGCTCATCGGGGTTGCAGCGAAGTATTTCGGGGAGCGATCGTCCCGTATCACCGTGATCTCAAGCAGTCTCTACTCGGTGCTGCCGATGTAGCTGCCGTCAGCGAACAAATGGTGATCGAAATGGCCGAAGGTGCATGCCGCGTTCTCGATGCCGACGTTGGTCTCGCCCTGTCAGGCGTCGCTGGCCCGCAGCCCCACGAGGGTGTCGAAGCTGGGGTCGTTTGTATCGGCATTCATATTGCCGGCGACGGACCGGCGAAAAAAAACATCTCAGAGGCGACCACAATCAAATTGCCCTTCGACCGTGAACGGATCCGGCAGTTCAGTTGCATCATGGCGCTCAATATGCTCCGCACCCGACTACTGGACTCATAATGGACTCAATCTGATGCGTACCGAACTAGACCTTGAACTCCTCGGACAAACCATCCAGGATCTGTACCGCATGAAACAGGGCGAGGCCATGAGCGCCATCGTCCACCTGGGCGTGCGCCTCGGGCTGTTTGATGCCCTCGACCAGGCACCCGAATCGACCTCGGCTGAGTTGGCAGATGCGACCGGCCTACACGAGCGCTGGATCCGAGAATGGCTTTGCGCGGTGGCGGCTGCGGGCCTGGCCGAGCATGACGATGGCCGCTTCAACCTGACCCCGGAGGCTAAAGCAACGCTTTGTGAACCCGATCATCCCGCGGCGACCGCTGGTGTCTTTGGGCTTCCCATCACCCATCACGAGATCAATCGGACCGCGGAGGCGTTTGAAACCGGGTTGGGCATGACCTGGAGCGAACATGGAGTCCACGCCTGTCATTTTCAGGCCGCTATGAGCGCATCGGGGCAGCGGGCCTGGCTGGTGCCGGTAATCCTCGACTCCATTGAGCAGATGACTGAGCGGTTGAGCGCGGGGGCGACTGTTGTTGACGTGGGTTGCGGTTCGGGGGTGGCTGCTACGGCCATCGCCGGCGCCTATCCGCAATCGACTGTGGTCGGCATTGACCCGTCGGCTCACGCCATTGAGTCAGCGAACCAGCGAGCGATGTCGGAGGGCCTCGGTAACCTGTCGTTTCGCTCCGGGACTTTCGATGATCTCGCCGGTCTTAGCGGTGTCGATCTTCTTGTTACTCTCGATGTGCTCCACGACCTCCCCAATCCCCGAGCAGCAGTTGCTGCGGCCCGGTCTTGTTTAGCCGACGACGGTGTGTGGATGGTCGCCGATATCAAGACCCGAGGGGGCCTTGAAGAGAATCGAAACATCCCTGTCCTGCCTCTCATGTACGCCATGTCGATCCTCTACTGCATGTCGTCGGCGATGTCGGAGCCCAATGGTGCCGGACTCGGCACTCTGGGACTCACCGTTGAAGTGTTCGAGCAACTGACCGCTGCCGCGGGATTCGGCAGTGTCGAGGTTCGCGAGTTCGAAATCGATCCGCTGAACCGCTATTACGAAGTGCGAATCTGACGGACGACCAGAAGCGAGCGAGAGATGCCATTCATTGAGGTCAATGACCTCACCATGTATTACGAACTTCACGGTCGAGGCCCGAATCTGTTGCACATCTCGGGTAGTGGCGGTGATCTTCGCCAGACCGCTCCGCAGTTGAACGGTCTCAACCGTGACTTCTTGGGGCTGCACTATGACCAGCGCTGTCTGGGCCAGACAACGCTCGGTGATCATGAACCGACCATGTTTGACTACGCCGATGACGCGGCGGCTCTTTGTGCCGCTCTGGGTTGGGGCCGCGCTCGGGTGGTCGGCACGTCGTTCGGCGGGATGGTGGCGCAGCACCTTGCCATTCGTCACCCGGATCTTGTTGAGCGATTGGTATTGAACTGCACATCGCCAGGCGGAGAATTGGCTTCTTTCCCGCTAGACGAGCTTTCCGACGTTCCCGGGACTGAAAGGGCCGAGTTGATGCTGGCGCTCTTGGATACTCGCTACAGCGTCAGCAGCGGTGATGAACTCATTGGCCTTGAAGGGCTCACTTCGCAGTTTCGCGACGGTTACGCACTATCCACATCGGCTGAGTCGGCCAAGGGGTTTGCCAAACAACTCGAAGCGCGACGGCACCACGACGTAACAGTTGACCTCAACTTGGTTTCGGCTCCGACCCTCGTGTGTGCAGGGCGTTTCGACGGGATTGCTCCGGTAGCCAATTCAGAAGCGATCGTTGCGGGAATCGCGCAGGCTCAACTGGAGGTCTTTGAGGGAGGCCATCTCTTCATGCTGCAAGACCCCAGGTCGCTCTCGGTGACGCGCGACTTTCTTATGGAACAAGGGAGCGCTGTGGGCTGACGGCTCAGTTCGCGAGATTCGATTTGCGCGACTGCCTAACGCGAGCGTCGCTGGCCGTGACCTGCAGAACTCTGGTGTCGCTGCGTGGCACCGCTGGACACGCGTTGTCGGTTGCGGTGTTTGGGTTTGCTGTGCTGTTTGGATTTGCCGTGCTGTTTGGATTTGTCTGCGGAGTGTTGGTTCTTCGCGGCATGACCGTTGCGACGGGATGAATTGGAACGGTTCTTAGGTGAAGCACCGCGAGGTGCGTGTTCTCCGTTGCGTCGAGCAGGGGGCTCGCCTGAGTAGACAGGCTCAGTGGGTACAGATACAGCCGGACCATCCAGCGAAGGTGGCGCCGAGATTTCCTGTGACAGCTTGAGGCGTCGTTTCATGGCTTTGACGAGCTTGACCTGAGATGGATCTATGAACGACACCACATGTCCCTCAGCGCCGGCGCGTGCCGTTCTCCCTGAACGATGGATATAGGCAGAGTCCTCATCGACTGGGTCGTAGTGCACCACGCACTCGACACCGTCGACGTGAATGCCACGGGCCGCGACATCGGTTGCAACCAACGCAAGGGCCTTGCCTGAGGCGAACTCGTGGAGGGCACGGGAACGCTGTGCTTGCGAGCGGTTCCCATGGATGGCCGCTACTGAGATTCCCACCTGTTTGAGCTGGCGGGCGACGCGATCTGCGCCGTGGCGTGTGCGGGTGAACACGATGGTGGAGCCGAACGTGGCTATCACAGAAGCACACAGAGCGATTCGCTCAGGCCTTGGAATCTCCCAGAAGTGGTGCTGAGTAGCTGTTAGGTCGGGTGCTGCGGACCCCACTGAATGGCGTACCGGATCAGTTTGGTATTCTTTGATGAGCTTGCCCACATCACCCTCAAGGGTTGCCGAGAACAGCATCGTGTGACGCGTCTCGGAAGTGTCGTCAAGAATGCGACGGACCGCTGGCATGAAACCCATGTCGGCCATGCGGTCGGCCTCGTCGATCACGACAGTCGTGACTCGCTTGAGACTGACGGTGCGGCGCTCAATGAGATCTTCTAAGCGGCCGGGTGTAGCCACGAGCACGTCAACGCCGCGTCGCAGCTTCTTGATCTGGGGCTCAAGGCCGACACCTCCGTACACCGCGGCGATGCGGCGCTCTACTGTCTCGGCCAAAGGCCGGAGTTCGGTCGCTATTTGCTCGGCCAGTTCACGAGTCGGTGCGAGAATCAATGCGCTCGGGAGTTTCGGTTCGGCTCTGCGCACTCGTGTCAACAGGGGAATACCGAAAGCAAGAGTTTTGCCGGAGCCAGTAGGGGCGCGGCCAACGACATCACGGCCGTTCAGCAAGTCGGGGATAGCAGCGGCTTGGATCTCGAAGGGGGAGGTGATGCCACCCCGGTCCAGGACCGCGCGAATTGAATCAGGGACGCCGAGATCGGCGAACGTGGGGCTCATCGGGGGACACTCCGGCAGCGGGGATGGTGTACGACGTTCGCGTCGCCCACGTGGTCCGGTGCTATAGCAGGCTACCGGTGCGTCGCGTCGTTAAGACACCGCGGCGATATTCGCTCGTTGAACTCTGCTAGGTGTGTGCCACCATTTGCTCAGCGAGCCGCCGAAAGCCGTCGCGCCAGGTAACCGAGCAGGGACCGACAACTCGGCGAACCGCGTCGGTGTCGATCACTGCGCTCGGAATCGTCAACTCGTTCACCTCAAAGATCGGTGCGGGTGCTCCGGCGACATCGCAGATGTAACGGGTCCATTCCTCTATGGATACAACTTCGTCGCTGCCCCAATTGAGAGTCGTGGTGTTCACGGTCGCGGCGTCCAACAGGGCTGGGACCTGCGCGATGATGTCGTCGTGGTGGATCGGGTTGTAACGCGAACCATCGGGATGCAGAGGAATTGTCTGCGACGCCTGCGCCATCATCAAGTGAAAGACCGGCCAACCGCCTTGGTCACCGTAGGGCACGCACAGTCGGGCGATGGTTGTCGGCACAGAGAACTCGCGAGCAGCGAAACGAGCGACCGCTTCGGCAGCGGTTTTAGCCGTCGAATACGTCGGCAGGAGGTTCTGGTGGTGATCACGGCCCAGCGCTGAGTCTTCGCGCATCGGCTCGCCGTTGGTTGGTGCGTAGACAGCGGTGGTGGAGCAGTGTAGAACTGCGTGGGCGTTGCGCATGTGGCTCATTAGATGACCGGTAGCTTCGGCATTGGCCGCAAGGTCCTTGTCCCATTTGCCGGTCTTTGTGACGGCAAAGTTGAGCAGATAGTCAACTTCAGTAGGTACGGACGCCAGGTTGGGTTCAATGAGGTCGACAGCGTGGCAGACAACCCCGGCTGCCTCCATGCGCTTGCGCGCAGCTGGATCTTTGAAGCGGGCGATGCCGTGGACTTCGTTACCGCTCGCCGCCAGCGCCACCGCGATCGGCTCGCCTACTTGGCCGGTGCAACCGGCAACCACAATTCTTCGATCTTTCACAGAAGTCACGCTGTGTTCCTTTTCTGGTTCGCGAGTTAGTGGTTCGCGAGTGGGTCAGGAGCGGGGGATTTCGCGCCACGACTGATTCTTGTCGTAACCAGGTTCGCGAGGCAATTGCAGTGAGCGCTCGCCGATGTTGTTCTTGAGAACCTCGTCGGTACCGCCACCGATCGAAATCGAATAGCGGCCCATCAACTCCATTTGTGCCCAGAAAACTTTCTCACCGCTGCCCGCGTCCAGTTCCGCGCCCATTATCCGGCTGGCAAGATCACCTGATAAACGCCTGTTGTTCGAAGCCATCAACTTGATGAGTCCAGGGTCCATTGGTGGTGACTCACCGCGTCGGATTGCATATTGGACCTGCTCACCCATCCAACCCGAGATCATTTCACGGCAGCAATAATCGGCGAGATCCTGACGCAGAACCGGATCCTGCAGGCAACCCTTGTCACCGGCCAATTCAATCAGCTTTGTGCGGGTCGGGATACGGGCACCCGCAATGAACGCAGATTCGTTGGACAGCACGGTGCGCGCCGGTATCCAGCCTTGGTTGATTTCTCCGATGACATTGGCGACCGGCACCCGAACATCAGACAAGAAGACCTCGTTGAAGTGCGCTGACCGGTTGATCTGCACCAAAGGCCGGACCTCAACGCCCGGGGTCGACATGTCAACCAACAAGAACGTGATGCCCTTGTGCTTGGGAGCATCGGGGTCGGTGCGGACCAACACAAAACCCCAGTCGCAGAACTGCGCCGAACTGTTCCACACCTTCTGACCGTTGACAATGAACTCATCGCCGTCACGTTCGGCGCGCGTCGCCAGCGCGGACAGATCGCTTCCGGCGCCGGGCTCGCTGAAGAGCTGACAGAACGCCAGGTCCGCGGATAGCAGCTTGGGAAGAAACTCCCGCTTTTGCTCTTCACTTGCGTGGCGCAACAACGTGGGTCCCAGCATGGCGATGGTTGCGCCCACAAACCCGACCCATTCCTCGTATTCCAGCGAAATCTCGCGCTCGATGCGGGTCATCCAAGACTTGCCGCCGCCGCCGCCGTACTGCGTGGGCCAAGCGATCCCCGCGTAGCCCGCCGCAAACAGACGGCCCTGCCAAGCCCTGGCTGCCTCGAAGTGACAACGCGCGTCCTGCGGGTCTCTATGAACGTTGGTTTCCCAAGGTGAGTCGCCACGTTTGGGAGTCGCATTGGCGTCGTACCAGGCCCGAACTTCGGTTCGATATGCCACTTGTTCGGCGGGTTCGTTGGCCTTGTGGTTTGCAGCGGTCATGGCCAAGAGCTTTCCTTGTGCTTGAGGTCAACGCCAAACCCCGCAACCCTCTGCAACCCAAGGACCTACGCAATACCCCCAGATATCAGCCAGGATCGCAGCGTGGTGAGCGCCAGCGCAAAGATACGAACCTTTGATGGTGAGATTTGGAATCCCTCGAGTTCGATCCTGCAATTCCGCAAATGGGCGAGCAAGTTCTACGCTTCGGGCGACTCCGTTGCCGAAGGAAGGAAACCGCGATGACTGAGAATGGTCACGAACCTGAACAGCGCTACGGGACCAGAGATGACCAGGTCGACATTGAGCGGTTGCGGCTGTCGATGCTGGCCCAAGCGCGAGACCCCAAGACTTGCGCGTTGTTGACGCGAGTCGGGATCGCAGAAGGCATGCACTGTCTTGAGATCGGAGCGGGTTCGGGATCGGTCAGTGCTTGGATGGCCGACCAGGTCGGGGCGCGGGGTCGGGTGATGTCCACCGATATCGACCTTCAGTTTCATGACGAGATGCCCTCCAACGTGATCGTCCGGCAACACGACATTGCCACCGACTCGCTTCCACGGGAGCATTTCGACATCATTCATGCCCGTGCGGTGCTGCAACACGTGCCGACTCGTGACGAGGTGGTCGGTCAGCTCGTGGACGCCCTGAAACCGGGTGGCTGGCTGCTAGTTGAAGACGGCACCTTCTTAGGTTTCGGTCAACAGGGACTGCCTGAGCCGTACAAGACAATCCACCAGGTCATGTCGGCAGGAAGCCTCGACGAATGGCGCGACCCTGACTTCGGACTTCAAGTCCTCGACCGAATGCGGTCTGTCGGTCTCGTCGATCTCGATGTTGTGGGCGATATCTGGGCGATGCGGCCACACGAACCAAGCGGTGAGTGGTGGTTCCTGGCACTTGAGAGGGCCATTCCTTACATGGTTACCGCAGGTGTTGTAGCCGAGGCTGACGGCCAAGTGGCACTCGAACAGGTCCGCGCGGAGGGCTTCGTGATGATGAGTCCCGCGTCGATCGCAACTTTGGGCCGCAAACCCCACTAGTCGCTGTCCAACTCAAGGTTTTCCAGTCTCGGCAAATGTGGAGAAGTCTGGCGGTTGCGGGCAGGATGTAGGCATGTCTGAGGCTTACATCATTGATGCTGTACGAACGCCCACCGGGAAGAGGGGCGGCGGGCTGTCCCACATCCATCCGGCCGATCTCGGAGCGGCCTCGATCAATGCCTTGATCGAACGGACCGGAATCGACCCTGCAGCGGTCGAGGATGTCATCTTCGGCAACGTGGATTCGGTCGGGGGTCAGGCCGGTGACATTGCCCGAACCTCGTGGCTCGCTGCAGGACTTCCCACCCATGTTCCGGGCACCACCGTCGACCGTCAGTGTGGCTCGGGTCAGCAGGCAGTGACGTTTGCGGCGACGATGGTGATGGCCGGCATCGCCGATCTTGTTGTTGCCGGTGGTGTCCAGCAAATGTCGCAGATTCCGATCGGGTCAGCGATGACTTTGGCCGCCGAACTTGGCTTCGATGATCCGTTCAGCGGATCCACAGGTTGGGTGCAACGGTACGGCAGCCAAGAAATCTCACAGTTCCGTGGGGCCGAGATGATTGCTGAGAAGTGGGATATCTCACGGGCCGAAATGGAAGAGTTCGCATTCCAAAGCCATGAACGGGCGATTCAGGCGATTGACGAGGG
>JAKZTU010000208.1:0-9053 GCA_047516945.1 Acidimicrobiales bacterium | reverse complement strand
TGTCTGAGGGTCGCGTACCCGGTGCTGCGTGCTCCTTCCCACTGCCGAAACCCGGTAAGTGCGAACTGCGGGGACTGGCTCACTTGCATCCATTGGATGACATGCAGTTGCGCTTGCTGGTCGACCGCATGCTCAACGAGGTGTCGGATCATGTCCACCCCCACGCATTCGGAGCGCGACTGGAGAGCGGCCCGCCAGGCTGGCAGATTGAACCCAGCAATCGCGCATGGGAGCACCTTCGGGAGGTCGCATCGGAGTTGATCGCTTCCGGCCGCTACGAGACGCTTGTCAAATGCGACGTTCGCCGCTGCTACCCGAGCATCACTGCCGATGTCATCGAAAGGGTATTGTCGGGGCAGGGACTTGATGCTAAGCGGGTTGACCCGCTCGTTGAGATGTTGCGCGAACTGTTGCTCGTCGGTTCTCCGAAAGGGCTTCCGATCGGACCCGAAGCGTCCGCGGTGATCGCAGGTTTCGTGCTAGGCGTCGTAGATCGGTCAGTAGTCGAAGCCGGAATGGCACACCTGCGCTACTCCGATGACAGTTTCATTTTCGTGCCCAACGGCGTGGCGACGGCTCAAGCGTATGAGGTTTACTCTCAAGCGCTTGACACGGTCGGGTTGGAACCGAATCCAGACAAATTTGAGGAACATTCGGTTGGTGATGGCAGCGCGTGGTCCGCTGTGCAGGACCCGACCGTCTCGGCGCTGCAGTGTTACCGCGCCTTCGTTGACGACGACCGGCACCTCGTAGACGCTCTCGATGAGGAATTGCTAAGGGAACAGCCCAACTGGCGAGCCGTGTCGTTCTGCTTCGGCAGTCTCCGCTACCGGCGCAGTCCGTGCGCTCTTCCACGGATCTACGAGAATCCGGCGGTGCTGTTGAACCTGCCGACACAGACCGGGCGGTACCTGAGCGAGTTATGCGACAATCAAGGTACTTGCCGCGAGGTTGACCAGGACTGGTTGGTCGAGCAAGCGATGACTGATCGTGGCGATGCCGGCTTGGCGGCTCGACTGCAAGCGTGCAAGGCAGCCTCGCGGGTCAGGTTGGGCAAGGCGAACGGGCAGCGTCTCGAAGCGATTGTCGCGACATCATCGGGTTGCACAACACAGAGAACACCGTTACGTGCCTTTGCTGCACACGCTTGGGCTCAATCGCAGGCGTACCGTCGGCGTCGGGCCGAGGATCTCGCTTTGGAATTCGGTCACTACGACATTCGGCGGGCACTGGTTGACGCCATCGCAACCAAGGGGCAACCCTCCAGCAAGACCCGTTCATTCCGCCAGAAGATGTGGTCCGCTGATCGTGATCTCGAGCCTGTCCTAGAGGGGTTGCGTTAACGCGGTTGGTATCAAGCCGGAGGACTCGTAGCGAAATCGGATGAGCCGCGATCCGACCGCGCTCCCGACATCAACCTCTCGGTTTGCTGAGTTCCACAATCAGGTGGGTGACCACAACGCGGACTTCTGAACGGTCGCCGCCCGGGCGTTTCGAAACGTGGAAGAGATTCTGACCGTCGATGAGCACGATTGTGCGCAAAAACACGCGCCAGGGGCCGAATCAAGACGATCTGTCCAGCGGGCGGGGAAGTAATGCCCACAAGACAACTCGGCGACAACCGATATCAATCAACGTCCGAGCCTGCGCCCCTGATCGATCCCTGCGTTTCCAGACAGCGGTCGAGATGAAGTCGGCACTCAAAGCCGCCCGTACCGCGGGATGGTGATCGACAACCTCACCGAGCACGGCATCATCGAAACCGGCCGAGTCCAGGACTCACCCTTCACTGCTCTCGCTCCCGAAGGTCCCGATACCATCTTGCCCAACGACATCGAACGGTGTCGGAATCCGATCGGTGCTTGCTAGCTTCGGGCGCATGGGTGTTGTTGTCGGGTCTAAGAGCAAGTTCTCGAGTCTGAGGTCTGTGAAGCAGGCCACTTATCGGAAGGTCGCCGTATTCACGCTTCTCGCATCGAGCATTGGCTCTGTTCTGGAATCAAGAGGTGTGGGTAGCTTGAGCTGTCACACCTCTGTGAGATCATTCGAATTCGGGAGGAAGACTAGTGACTGCTGAAGTGGTGATTCTTAATCGAGGTGCCGTTGCAATTGCGGCGGACAGCGCCGTCACCCTTGGCGCACCTGGACGCAAGATCTACAACACCGCGAACAAACTCTTTCCTCTCTCGACCGTTGAGCCTGTGGCAGCGATGGTGTACGGAGCAGGATCTTTCTGCTCGATCCCTTGGGAAACAGTAATCAAGGAACATCGACGCCAACTTGCCGAAACTGCTTTCGGCTCGGTTGAGGAGTACGGAACTTCGCTGATCACATACCTATCGTCCTTGGTGACACATGTGTCTAGACAAGAGCAGCACGAGCGAGTGATGATGACTGCGATTTGGGAGCTCGACATGGTGCGAACCTCGGTTGAGAACACCGTCAAGGCGGCTTCAGCAACAGGTGATCCTCCTACAGATCCACAAGTCCGTGCTGAAGTCCTCGACAGGATCAATGCTCGGATCCAACAATTGCGGCAGTGTGACCGCATTGAAGGCCTGAGTGCTTCTGTGGCCGGAAGCGCGATCAGCGACGCTATCGGGCAGTGGTCAAGGTTTGTGGATGAATCCCTAAGTCAGCTTCCAACGGACTCTGAAATCAAGCGTCGAGCGCGGATGATGGTGAGAACATCACTGAGGGTCGCACGACAATCGCCGTGGGGTAGTGGGGTCGTCGTAGTGGGGTTTGGTACAGACCAACTCTTTCCTGCCTTAACTCATTACTTTGTCGACGGTGTTGTCGCAAACCGTGTTCGGGCGTGGAAAGTCAGCGACCTATGCATCGGCAAGGAGCAGTTCGCAGGCATCTGTCCGTTCGCCCAAGAAGACATGGTGGCTACGTTCATGGATGGCGTCAGTCCTGAATACCGTTTGGCATTCCAAGTATTCGTGGACGAGACCATCGATAATTTCACCCGATTCTTCTCTGGGCAGGTGCGAGGCTCACTATCTGCGGATGAACATGCTGAGTTGCTGGATGAGATGGATAACGCCCGAACCACCGTTGTCAACAATTTCCAGGAGAGTTTGGATGACTACCGCAAGGAACAGAACTCAGACCCGATCATGTCAATCGTGGAATCGCTGCCGAAGGAAGAACTTGCAGAGATGGCTGAGACTCTCGTGAACCTCACGTCGTTCAAGCGACGGGTCACTCCAGAGGAGGAGTCGGTCGGGGGGCCGATTGACGTGGCTGTCATCTCAAAGGGAGACGGCCTAGTGTGGATCAAGCGGAAACACTACTTCGTGCCGGAGTTGAATCCTCGGTACTTTGGGCGCGATCGGGCAACTCGAAATTCTGGTACTATGGAGCTAGGTCATGACACAAAGCACTGAGGAAGCACTGCGTCAGGAGTTGTCGAAGGCGAGCGCGGAGAAGGCTCGCCATCGGTCGGTTGCACCTGAGGACCCAGAGGCAATCGGCCGACGCGTTGCTGCGGAGGTCTTCGACAAGTATGTAAAAACCCGCAGATCGAGTAAGGAGCGCGAGAAGCGCTGATCAAGGTTCGCTGGGCTTCGGGCTACAGTTGAACACTGATGTCTGAATCGAATCCCCAGATTGAGCGTCGGTTGCGGCGTGTCGGCCAACAGCTTCGCCTGCTTCGCGCTGACCTGCAGGTCACGGAGGAGCAACTCAACCAACTCCGCGACGAGGCATACGATGCCAGAGTTCGTGCGCTCGTATCAGAGACCCCTCTGGCAGAGCGAGAGCATCGCCGGGTCTCTCGACATGTCGAGCGTCTGAGCCGTCATCGTGATCGGGTCGTGGGGAGGATCGCTGAGCTTGACGCTACCCAAGACATGCTTCTCGATGGTCTCAGCGCCTCGTGAGCGAGGATGCCATTCGCATCGTTGTAGCCGAGGACGAGCCGATAATCCGACTCGACCTGGTGGAAACCCTGCGCTCGGAGGGCTACGAAGTCCCAGCCGACACAGGCCGCGGCGACGAAGTAGTAGCGCTGGTCAAATCCCACACCCCCGACCTTGTCCTGCTCGATATCAAGATGCCGGGCCTCGATGGATTGTCTGCTGCTCAAACAATCAGCAAAGAAACCAGAACCGCAGTCGTTATTCTCACGGCTTTCAGCCAGCGCGAATTGGTCGAACGAGCCGTCGAAGCAGGGGCGATGACATATCTGGTCAAGCCGTATAAGCGGGGTGACCTGGTAGCAGCCGTCGAAACCGCTCTGGCGAGATTCCGTGAACATTCGCTGCTCGAAGACCAGGTGAGCGACCTTTCAGAACGACTCGAGGTTCGCAAATTGATCGACCGGGCGAAAGGCCGACTCATCGATGAGCGCAACATGAGCGAGAACGGCGCCTTCCGGTTCTTGCAACAGCAGGCCATGTCGACTCGCAGAAGCATGGCCGACATCGCCAACGACATACTCTCGGGCTCCCAGCCCTGACCAACGCATCAATGAGCGAACGAGCCGAGTAGGGTCCACGGCGATGGCGAAACTGATGCTCATCGACGGGAACTCGCTCGTCTACCGCGCATTCTTCGCGCTGCCGACCGACATGGCGACGGCCTCAGGCCAGGTGACCAACGCCGTCTACGGGTTCACCTCGATGCTGATCAATTTGCTCAAGGACCACCGACCTGACGGCATCGTGGTGGCCTTCGACCGTGCCGAACCCACATTCCGACATGAACTGACCCCGACCTACAAGGCACAACGGGAGTCCGCCCCCGACATCCTTCGCCAACAGATGGGTCTAGTCCGCGAAGTACTCGAGGTGCTAGCGGTACCGGTTATCGACAAGGCCCGTTATGAGGCCGACGACATCATCGCCACCCTCGCCACCCAGGGCCGAGACAACGGCGATGACGTCATCATCGTCACCGGTGATCGCGACAGCTACCAGCTTGTCGAAGACCCACACGTCAAGGTTCTCTACAACAGACGGGGCGTGTCCGACTACGCCTTTTACGACGAGGCCGGAATCAAGGAACGCACCGGAGTCGCACCGTGTGACTACGTGCAGTATGCAGCGTTGCGTGGCGACAATTCAGACAACCTCCCCGGAGTTCCCGGCGTAGGCGAGAAGACAGCCGCCAAACTAATCAACGAACGCGGCGGCATCGACGGTATCTATGCCTCGCTCGACGACCTGACTCCCAAACTGCGCGAGAACCTCAGCGCACACGAAGCCAATGTCCGCAACAACGTCGAAATGATGGAGTTGCTGAGGGACTTGGAACTACCAGTGCCGATCAAGGACCTCGTCATGGGCGAGATCGACCAGGCGGAGTTGTCGAGACTCTTCGAGTTCCTCGAATTCCGCAGCCTGCAGGAACGCCTGAGCCAGGTTCTCGGCGGTGAAGTTGCTGCGCCGGCGGGCCGCGGAGTTGAGGTTCTCGAAGCTGAGGTCACCGTATACGAAACACCAACGGAAGCGGTTGGCGCTTTGAGCACTGCTCGGAGTGGCACGGGTGTGCTGGCCCTAGCGGTGCCCGAACATGGAATCGACGACGGCCTTGCCTTCGTGATCGACAGCAACAGCGCTGAAGTGGGGTTTGTTCCAGGTGCTGTGCTGAGACATGAAGAAGTCCTGGAAACATTGAGTCTGCTGCTTGGTGTTGATGGACGCGAAGTGGCCATGCACGGTGCCAAGGCAACTGCGCGTCGCTTGCTTGACCTCGGAGTAGATCTGCGACATCTCGCTTTCGACACCCGCTTGGCGGCCTACCTGCTCAACCCGGCCGAAACGGCCTATGACCTAGACAAACTGCTCAAACGCCACACAGAAATGGAAATGCCGGAGTCCGCAGCCTCGCAGGGGCAACTGGACCTTGACGGAACAGACGAAGACTTGATGGCCGAACCGGCGCGCCATGCATTGGCCGTCGACCGCCTCGTGGAACCGATGAGCAAGGCTTTGAGCGCCCAGGGACTCGGCGAACTCAACAATGACCTGGAAGTTCCCCTAGTCCGGGTGTTGGCCCGGATGGAACAGTGCGGTATTGCCGTTGACCGTGAGGCGTTGGTGCGCATTCGTGATGAACTCACCGCCGAAACCGAGCAATTCCGAGCCGCAGTCATCGCCGACGCAGGCCATGATTTCAACGTCAACAGCACCAAGCAGCTACGCGAGGTGCTATTTGACGAACTCGAATTGACGCCGTTGAAAAAGACCAAGACTGGTTACAGCACAGATGCCCAAACACTTGAGAAGATCCGCGATCAACATCAGATCGTGGAGAACCTCCTGCGTTTCCGTGAGGTCGAAAAACTGCGCTCCACCTACGGCGAAGGGCTTGTGGCCGAGGTCGGGCCGGGGGACCGGATCAGGGCCACTTTCAACCAAACCGTGGCTCGCACGGGTCGGCTCTCATCCGATGCCCCCAACCTGCACAACATTCCGGTGCGTTCCGACAGAGGCCGGGTCTTCAGAACCGCGTTTGTTGCCCCAACCGGACACAAACTGCTTGTAGCCGACTACGACCAGATTGAACTGCGCTGTATAGCTCACCTAGCGGAGGATCCGGGTCTGATCGAAGCTTTCGAAGCAGGCGACGACATTCACGCGGCCACGGCTTCGAAGATATTTCACATCGGTGCGGGCGAAGTGGGTATCGAGCAGCGCTCAAAAGCGAAAATGGTTTCTTACGGGCTTGCGTACGGCATGGAGTCATACGGGTTGGCGCAGCGGCTCAATATCGGGGTCCCTGAAGCCACTGAAATCCTTGACTCGTATTTCGCGGCCTTCCCTGCGGTGAAGCAATACATGGACGACACGGTGAAATTGGCGCGTGAGCGCGGTTACACCGAGACATTGTTCGGGCGTCGCCTCCAGATACCGGAACTGTCGCATTCGAATCGTCAGGTTCGTCAGGCGGGGGAGCGTCAAGCAATGAACGCCGGTATCCAAGGTTTGGCTGCCGACATCTTCAAGGTTGCCTTGGTTCGGCTCGACGAAGCGATCGAAACCGTAGGTATCGATAGTCGGATCGTGCTTCAGGTACACGACGAGATCATCGTCGAGTCACCCGATCCCGAAGTCGAACAAGCCAAAGAGATGACCACTTCGATCATGCGAGACGCATTCGAACTCCGGGTTCCCCTTGAGATCGATCTGCAGGTGGCTTCAACCTGGGCTGGCGCAAAGGGTTGAGCAAACCGGTTGATTACAGATTGCTGATAAAACCTCGATCGGGTCTCGCGGGGGTTTCATCTTGGTAGCGTTTCGAGGCTGTCCAACCGACAGGGCTCCACGGTCCGATACCGCGGCGCCAGTTCTATCCGACGAGAAGAAGAATGCAAGACAACACAACTGTCGAGACTGAGTCTCGATTCGGAACGTTCGATTCCGATGGTAATTACACCCCCCGCCAAATCATTGACGCAGACCTCGGGGGGGTGGATATCGAGGAGGCATACACCTCCTCCATGGTTGTTGTTGAAGACGGCCAACTCGTTGAAGGTACGGTCGTACGAGTCGACCAGGATGAAGTCCTCCTCGACATCGGCTACAAATCTGAAGGCGTGATTCCCAGCCGCGAGCTGTCGATCCGCAACGACGTGGATCCCAACGAGATCGTCTCCATGGGTGAAACCATCGAAGCCCTCGTCCTCACCAAAGAAGACAAAGACGGACGTCTGCTCCTGTCCAAGAAACGTGCCCAGTATGAACGCGCTTGGGGCGAGATCGAAGGCATCAAGGAAGCCGGCGGAATGGTCAAGGGCCTGGTGATCGAAGTCGTCAAGGGCGGATTGATCATGGACATCGGTCTACGCGGATTCCTACCCGCCTCGCTCGTCGAACTGCGTCGGGTACGGGATCTGCAGCCCTATGTGGGGCAGCATTTCGAAGCCAAGATCATCGAACTTGATAAGAACCGCAACAATGTGGTGCTGTCTCGCCGAGCTTGGTTGGAAGAAGCCCAAAAAGAGCAGCGCGAGGCGTTCCTCGACAATCTCAAACCGGGCGAAAAGCGCACTGGTGTGGTGTCGTCGGTTGTTAATTTCGGTGCTTTCGTTGACCTAGGAGGCATGGACGGACTCGTCCACGTGTCTGAGCTTTCCTGGAAGCATGTCGACCACCCGAACTCTGTGGTTACGGTCGGCGATGAGATTGAGGTTCAGGTCCTTGAGGTTGATCTCAGCCGTGAGCGCATCAGTCTCTCCTTGAAGGCCACTCAACAAGACCCGTGGCAGGAGTTCGCCTCCAGCCATCGTGTTGGCGAGTTGGTTTACGGTCGGGTCACCAAGCTCGTTCCGTTCGGTTCTTTCGTCCAGGTGGGTGACGGCATCGAGGGACTAGTGCACATTTCTGAAATGTCGGCGCATCATGTTGATCTGCCAGAACAAGTGGTCACTCCAGGTGAAGAGCTGTGGGTCAAGATTATTGATCTCGATCTTCAGCGCCGGCGCATCAGCCTCTCGATCAAACAGGCCGCTGAAGGTGGCCAGGTTGCCGCCGAATACCAAGAGCACTTCGGCGATCATGCCTACGATGAGGAGGGCAACTACATCGGTGGTGATGAGGGTTCTGAGGGTCAGCAGGCTTGGGAGGAGTACTACGCTGAAGCTGACGAAGACGCTCCGGTCACGGGCCTGATCGAGACCGATGAGGATGGCACCGAGTATGAGTACGTCGAAGTCACCGAAGAAGTTGAGGTGACCGAAGAGGCTACGACAGGCGAAGACGAGGCTGCCCAAGACGATGTCGTGGAAGACGAGTACGTCAAGGCCGACTAGTGATAGAGATCGCGCTCACCGGCGGGATCGGCTCGGGCAAATCGACTGTTGCCGATGCCTTCGTGGATCGTGGTGCGGAGTTGATCGACGCTGATCGGATCGTGCGGGAATTGCAGGAACCGGGCCAGCCTGTTTTCGAGGCAATGGTTCAGCGTTGGGGTGCAGGAATAGTGGCAGCTGACGGCAAGCTGAATCGGGGTGCCGTGGCGGAGATCGCCTTCAACGACGCTGACGAATTGAAGGCCTTGGGCGAGATTGTTCACCCGGCGCTCTATAACGAGATCGAGCG
>JAKZTU010000207.1:0-5367 GCA_047516945.1 Acidimicrobiales bacterium | reverse complement strand
GCGCGCTCTCGATACTGCCCACAAGACCTGGGCAGACATCGACGCGGTAATCATGGGCAAGGCCCCCGATTTCTTCGAGGGTGTGATGATGCCGGAGATCTACCTTTCCGAAGCTCTCGGCTGCGTCGGCAAGCCGATAATGCGGGTCCACACTGCGGGATCGGTTGGCGGCTCCACCGCTTGCGTTGCTGCCTCGATGGTTCAGAGTCGTGTGCATTCCACGGTGTTGGCTATTGCTTGGGAGAAGCAATCGGAGTCCAACGCAATGTGGGCTCTGTCGCTTCCCGCGCCGTTCACTACTTCGGTGAACGCTGGAGCCGGTGGCTATTTCTCGCCGATCATTCGCCGTTACATGGCCATGAGCGATGCTCCTGAGCTGACTGGTTGTCTGGTGGCCTTCAAGGATCGTCAGCACGCCTTGAAGAACCCTTACGCGCACCTTCACCAGCACGATCTCACCTTCGAGCAGGTGGTCGAGTCGCCGATGTTGTGGGATCCGATCCGCTATTCCGAGACGTGCCCGTCCTCAGACGGCGCTTGTGCGATGGTTCTGACCGACGAGGCGGGTGGTGATGCCCATGACGGTCCGGTGGCGTGGATCAAGGGCACAGCAATGCGCTCAGAGTCGAACTCGTACGGCGGGCGCAACATGGTGTCGCCCGCGGCAAGTGAGCAATGTGCTGATGACGTGTTCGCCCAGGCCGGTATTGGTGACCGCCGCAAGCAGATCGACGCGGTAGAGATGTATGTGCCGTTTTCTTGGTATGAGCCGATGTGGCTTGAGTCTTTGGGCTTTGCTGAGAAGGGTAAGGGATGGCAGTTGGTCGAATCTGGCGCCACCAAACTTGAGGGCGGCGACCTTCCGGTGAACTGCTCGGGAGGGGTGTTGTCGTCCAACGCCATTGGTGCGTCTGGGATGATCCGTTTTGCTGAGGCGGCGTTGCAGGTGATGGGCGAGGCCGGTGAGCATCAAGTCGACGGCGCGCGCACGGCGTTCGGGCACGCCTACGGAGGCGGTGCCCAGTACTTCGCAATGTGGATAGTCGCCAAAGACAAGTAGCCCCGTTTCGTTGGGACTCTGGCGGCAGCCTGCGAAATGCGCCAGACGCTTCGTTAGGACCGTCGCGCTTCCAGACCGGATCTCCGGAGTGCCAACCCCTGAAGGACGAGAACCGGGACCAGCAACACTCCCAGGCGCAAGATCGTTGCTATCAGACAGCAAGCGACCACGATTGTGCTGACGAGAAGCGCAATGGGGAACAGCCGTTCCGGGAAGGCCATAGGCGATGCTACAAGGACACCCATCGCGACGAACGCGTACATGACGGCTGCGGGCGGATTCGATGGTGTGGGTTGTCGACTGATGACTCGTCCTGCATCACTTGTGAAACCTGGGAATACCGCGTCCATGTCGAGTTCCGTGCCCAACACCACCAACATATACACCGATATTGCTGTCCAAAGGCAAACGGCTGAGAGCACAACCCAGCGCGGTCCCATGTGTCTAAGCATCGTGGTTCACGTCCCGGCAGGAGTTCCTGTCGAATTCCCAGGCCGAGACGAGCGAGAAGTCAACGTCTTCGATGCTCACTGTCTCAGCCGCAGCGAGAAGCGCTGTACGAACCTCATCAGGCGCTGCGTCCACATGGCACGCCTTGTAGATAGCAGCGACACCAGCCACATGAGCGGCTGCTAGGGAAGTGCCGCTCGGAACGACGGTGCTCTCATCACCGTTCAACCCTACGGTTTCTTGTCGTCCAACGCCATCGGCGCGTCCGGGATGATCCGCTTTGCTGAGGCCGCGTTGCAGGTGATGGGTGAGGCGGGTGAGCATCAAGTCGACGGCGCGCGCACGGCTTTCGGTCACGCGTACGGCGGCGGTGCTCAGTACTTCGCAATGTGGATCGTCGCCAAGGACAAGTAGTCCTTTTCGATTTGGGGGCCGAACCCGTCTGCATTTCACTGGGTAGGCACGCAGCAACTGACGATTTCGATCAGGAGGCGTGGAACGGCGATGCGGTGCCGGTTGCGGGCTATCTCCACGCAGCAACCGACGATCTCGATCTCGATCAGGAGGTGTCCAGATCGTTGTCGGTGCTGGTCTTGGCGTGAGAGACTGCGGGGTGTTGTTGTTCGGGTTCGGTGTCCCGATAGGGCTTCGATCTCAGGTTGGTGCGTGGGTCGGGATGCCCGGTCTGGGTTGTCTGTGTTGGCTGTATCTGCTGCCTGGTTTGGGTTGCCTGTCTTGACATCTGTTGCGTCGGTTGGGTTGCCCGGTCTTGACTGCTCGGCTTGACCGCTTCGGTTGCGTGGGTCGGGTTCCCGGTCTCGGCTTCGCGGTCTGGGTTGATCTGCTGGTTGCGCCCGGTTCTTTGATTGGGTCCGTGTCGCTCAGGTTTCGCTGCGGCTGCTGGGCCGGTTGGGCCAGGGGGTTTGAGGTGGTATTTGCCGGTGTCGGGATCTTGGTGGACTTGCCAGCCGTGGTCGTGGATTTTGTGGTGGCAGTCGTCACATACGAGTGCGAGGTTCTCGAGGTCGGTGGGTCCGTTCTTTGACCACCAGATGATGTGATGTGCTCGGCACCACAACGGGTTGGCGCCACAGCCGATGCAGTGCTGGTCACGGGCGATCAACGCGATGCGTTGAGCCTCTGTGGCGGTGCGCAACCGGCGCCCCAGCCACATGTCTTGGGCTTTGGTGTCAAAGATCGAAGGCAATAGGTTCGCCTCCAACGCCAGGCGGTGCAGCTCAACGATCGGAATCGGCGACCCGTCAGCCAACCGGGGATTGTCGAGTTGTTGTTTGAGCACATCGAAGTCGGCGATCACCAACAGATCAGTGCCCGCAGACTTTCCGTCACCAGCTGGTTGACAGATCAACTCGGCCAACGCGTCAGCCATACGCTGCTGGGGCGTGGCACGCGCCTTGGGGTCCTCGCGGTGCCACAGCTGTCGTTCTTTGGCAGTCAACGCCGTTGCGATGCGCGCCCCGGTGATCTGATCAAACTCGCCGGACAGCACGAACATCCCAGAATCAGACGACTCGAAGATGCGGGCTTTGCGTTTGGCGCGTTGACGATCCAACAACGCCTGGCCGTCATCGTCGGCCACGTCTTGTTGATGGCGTTTCACAGTCTGAGCAAACTCATCAAAGGGCTCGCTGTTGGCTGCTTCGACCAACACGGCCTCGTCGATAGGGCTCTCACCAGAAGCCCGGGCGATCAACTGGGCATGGCCCACAGGGATCTCACCAGACTCCAACGCGTCACTGGTCGCGGGCAACTCCGCCAGCCGGGCCGCGGTCTCAACATCGCGTTTGGCCTCACGTTTCGAAGCCAGCAACTCGTTACGAACCATACGCTGCGCGTCACCTTTGCTATGACGGCGGCTCAGCTCAGCGAGCGCCCGGGACTTCATCGCGGTCAACCGAGACTCCGCGCGACCCAACGTCTTCAAGTGTGACCGCAACCCCTCATCCGACAGCCCGACCTCATCGACGCGCCCCACACAGATCGACCCGGCAGTGCCACAACCCGCACGAACAGAGGGCTCCAACAAACTGGGGGCGGGGGCTGATTCCATGAACACAACCTTAGACACAGGGTGTGACAGCGACCCCTGTAAATCATTCAAATATCACAAAAATATTTGAATCAGTGCAAGTCAGACCGCCGAAACCCGAGAAGAAATCCATGCGTTGGGCGAACGGGACAAAACCCCACAGCGCTGCACCAGGAAACACCACCCGAGTGTTTCGGTCGTGTGCCCCGGCCCACCGACCGCGTGAACGACCTCAGGAGGCTTCGTCAAGGACCCAGACTTCTGTATGGACGCCGGGTCCCTGCGCCGTGTCGCCACCTCGGGTTTGTCGGTCGCCCCGCTCCGACGAGACCGCGGCGCTCATGCGGGCCGCGGCCCGGTCCGGTCATCAGGTCCTGTACCGGTCCGCTTGGGCGATCTGGCGCAGCCACGGTGAGCGGACATGACCACCCGATCAATCGCATACCTGCGGGTCTCGACCGACCACCAGGCAGACTCCGGGCTCGGCATCGACGCCCGACGCGAGCGATGCTCCGCCTACGCCGTGGCGATGCGTTCCGAGCCCGTCACAGTCGCCGTCGACGCGGGCGTGTCTGGCACCGTCGCCCCCGACAACCGCCAGCGATGGTCCGAGCGCTCCGCGACCTCGACGACGGCTCAGCCGCGGTGCTGATCGTCGCCAGCCTCTCACGGCTCGGGCGCTCCACCCGCGACGTGCTCGACCTCGCCGCCAGCGCCGACGCGAACGGGTGGGCACTCGCCATCCTCGATCTGAACCTCGACACGGCCACCCCGACGGGCAGGTTCACGCTCACCATGCTCGCCGCGGTCGCCCAGCTCGAACGCGACCAGACCTCAGAACGCACCACAGCAGCGCTCGCCGCGAAGAAAGCCCAGGGCCACCGGCTCGGTCGCCCAGCCAGCGAAGCCACCCGCGCAGCCGGAGCCCGGGCGCTCGACCTCCGCGCCGACGGTCTGACATGGCGAGCCGTCGCCCAGGCCCTCACCGACGAGGGCTACACCACCCGCGGCGGCGGACCGTGGCACCCCCCCACAGCACAACGCGCAGCCCGCACCGTCGCCCTCGACGACGCCGCCGACAAACGCCGAGCACACGAGACGGTCCGGACATGACCGCACACGGGCTACCGGCTACGGCTCGCCGTCGTGGTCGCCGCCGGTCATTTCCAGCGATCCGATGTAGTCGAGGAGGTCACGCATGGCAGGGTTTTCTTTCTAAGGCGAGACTACATCGACGGTCGACGACGGAGCGAAGGATCGGGGCGGTGCCATACCACGACCTCGATCTCGGGGGGCGGGGTGTGGTCGGCGGTGACTGCCCACAGCATCGGGTCGGCTCCGGGGGGTGGGGTCATCGCTGAGGGTCTGTCACGTCGGCGCGTCAGCCTGCCCATCGTAGTTGTAGCCCCAGCAGGTGATCGTGTCGTCGGCACGCAACCCGCACGAATGAAAGCCGCCAGCGGAGACGGTCTTGAACGTGCCCGACGGCGCATCGGTCTGCCCGTAGTCGTTGCCGCCCCAGCAGGTGATCGTGTCGTCGCTGCGCACACCGCACGAATGCTCGTCGCCGGCGTTGACGGTCTTGAACGTGCCCGACGGCGCATCGGTCTGCCCGACGATGTTCCTGAACATCCCCGGCGGCCCCTCAGGCCTGTCGATGTTGGCACCCCAGCAGGCGATGGTGTCGTCGCTGCGCAGCCCGCACGAATGGTCGACGCCGGCGTTGACGGTCTTGAACGTGCCCGACGGCGCATCGCTCTGCCCCCAATAGCTGGCACCCCAGCAGGCGATGGTGTCGTCGCTGCGC
>JAKZTU010000206.1:0-7026 GCA_047516945.1 Acidimicrobiales bacterium | reverse complement strand
AATTCGGTCCCCAGCAAACCCAGCGATGCCAGGTATTCGGTCCAGCGTCGATTCGGCACTCTCTCACGCTACCTCGCCGGTACCTGAGCAGCGTCTGTGGCGGGTACTGTTCGAGGCGTGACGGCACCAGAGGACGCGCCTAACAGAGCAGGAGTTCACGAAGGCATCGAAGGTTGGACAATTGATGGATCCTCCGACGATCAGTCGATTCTCGACAACGCCACTGCCTTGTTGGACACCGAACTCCCCGACCTTCGCTTTGTGTCGTCGGATTACCTTCGCTGGGCCTACCGCGACAATCCGTCGGGTCGGGCCATTGAGCGGCATCAACTGGTCAACGTTGAGGGTGAGTCGCTTCTCGTCGCCCACTACGCCATCATGCCCCGCATTTATCGTGGCCCCGATGGTGAGCGTAGCGACGGCGCTTTCGCCCTCCCAAACGCCTTCAGCCGTCACCGCTCAACCTCATCATCCGGCACCTCAACCCGGTAGTCGACCAAGACGCGATTTCCCTCGACACCTTCGAGTTCCTAGACATGGACGCCTACTAACCCACGAGCACTGCCTTAGTCGTGGTTGTGGTGAGGCGGAGAGAACAAGTCATTTTCGTGATCACCGAGAATTCCTTGCTTGCGCAACTTCACCCTGCGTTCCGCTTCCAAGTAGAGGTAACGCACTACGTCGTCGGAGGTGTCGTCGTTGCACATCAGATCCGTCGCGAAGGGGTCGCGCATTAGCTCCGATCGGATGTCGTCGCGAGTGACCGCATTCTCGTCTGTCGAGCTACCTGATGATTTTCGAATATTCCGCTTCAACAACATCGAAACGATGTAGCTCGAAGCCGACATGCCAAGGGTGAACATCAACGCTCCAAAAAGCGCAAACTCCACCGTAAGAAAAAACAGCGCCATACTGATATCCCTTATAGGTCAGTTGATTATTGGCGCCCGGCAAGTAGGCCGCGATACTTCAAATCGAAAGGTACCCCCCGCCGCCACGAAAGTCCAGAGGTCTTTGCGTATCGAGCGGGGCAAGTTTCATGTCAGGCGATTGAGGCAAACACTACGAAATTTCCCTCGTAGGAGCGCGAGCTGTCATCGAAGTCTCCCCCGCAAGTGATTAGTCGCAGCGTCGACTGTTCCGTCGTGCCATATACCGCCTCTGTGGGGAATACGTCTTTTGCGTACAGTTGGGACGATTCGACAATGTAAGTCACGGTTGTTCCATCCTGCCTGTCGATGTGGACCTCGTCACCAGCCTTCAATTCCTGCAGACGGTAAAACACGGCCGGTCCGACATACGAGTCTATGTGGCCGAGAATCACAGCTGGGCCCGGTTCACCTGGTTCGGGGCCACCCCGCCACCAACCTGTCTCATCGGTGTCAGTTGGTATCTCGATCGTACCGTTGTCGCGCAAACCAAGACCGACGATTGGTGCCTCCACTTTGATCAACGGAATGCGAATGGAGATCGGATCGGCCGCCTGGATATTGACATTTCTGAGCACGCGGGCGGCCATGTTGCGTCGAGGGAGCGGTGTTTCGACAGCGCTCGCTGTAGTTGTTGGTGATCCCGTTTCCGCCTGATCAGCGAGTATAGGAGCGGGTACGTAGGATTCGCCGCCAACCGTACGATCAGCGGTCATAGGAGCGGTTATAGGAGCGAGTACGTCGGATTCGCCGTCAACCGTGCGATCAGACGCGCAAGAAGCCACTGCGGTAGTGACGATCAACGCCACTACCGCAGTGAAAAAAGCTGCCGCTAACGACTTAATGCCTGCCATCAGCGCCCACCTCTTCGGGCTACCGCTGGGTCAGTCGTTGCGGCGATAGGCGATCGCAGCGCCCCCCAGAACCAGGAAAGCAAGGCCTGCTGCCAAGGGCACCGCCACGCTGTTACCGCCGGTTTCAGCCATTCCACCGAAGCCGGTATCGGCACCCCCCATGGGGACCATGTCATCTGAGTCGACGATAAAGACCGGAGCGGCAGCCGTCTCCGTCTGCCCCGCGTCACCAGCTGCCCAAGCGAAGTTCTGGACGATAGTCCCAGTCGCCTGAACGGTGAAAGTCCCGTCCGATCCAATAGTCGCAGGCGTCAACTTGCTCAAATCGCAGTCTGTAGTCGAATTTATATTCGCGAACGCCGCATCGATCTCCGTCTGTGACGCTGTGCGCGCAAGCGGGTCACCCGGAATGATGCATGGCAACACAAAAACCGACGCAACAGTAAAGCCCGACCCGCTTACTGTGAAGGTGTAATCGCCCTCAGCGGGCACGGTGCTCGGATCGGCCGTCAGCGACGGACCGTCTTGCGCCGAGACGATACTCGTAAGCCCGAATAAAGCGATTAGGCCCGCCAGTGCTGTGAATGCCAGAATTTTTTTCATTTGAAGTGTCCTTTGTAATAATAGTCTTCAGTATTTGTCCATGTGATTTGCACACATTCTAAAAATCCACAAATATTGTGGCGTACGACACCGTAGCAGTTGTTGCTTGCTTGGGTGGTATCGAACCTCAGCAATCTTTGCGGCGGAGCCGCGGCAGATGAACAACACCGTCAAGAAGATGACCGCGGCGACGAAGATGTGGGCCGATGTGGACATGCACCCAGACTGCTCAACCAATGAATCGCAGTCGCGGAGCACACCACCACGGCAATCTCAGCGGGAACTCGAAATCGCGGAATCCCGTAAAACAACATCCCAATCAGCGACACATGGAGCACCAGGACAGCCAAAGGCCAACGCGTGACCCGGTCGCGACCGAGCCGCCACCAACCGACCAGTGCTACGGGTACGGCTATCCAGAATCCCACAAGGGCAAGGTTGGAGGCCCAACGCTCGCGTCCTTCGCCGGTGTTGAAGTCCACCATCTGCAACGGGCGATAAACCGACCACAGGCGACCCAGTCTCGCAGCCGCAACGCGTGGCTGGTCGTCGAGATTGTCGCCAATATAGGTCAACGCTTCAGCTCGCCAGATCCGTGACCGCTGGCTGGGATCTGCACCTTGCAGTTCGGGGAGACTATCGCCGAGTTGATTGAGATATTCCAGCGACCAGAAACCGATATTGCCTCCATGGTAGGTCTGCGGTGAATTCGCGCCTATCAACGTGACGCCGTCGTTGGTTGACATCAACACCGGCTCGTTAAATCGCACGAGGTTGGGAACCACCCAAGGGGCGATCACCAACGCAGTCAGCACGCCGCTAACCACCATGGCCCGGACCCGGTCACGCCAGCGAGGATGGCTGACCACCACTAAAGGAGCGACCAGCAACACAACCAGGAGCAGCGACTCAGCACGAGCCAGCGCCGCGAACCCGATCCACGCCCCGAGTTGCATTGCCAGGCGAACCGATGGCCGACTTCTGTATCGCAGTGCGGTCCAAAGCGCCCCGGCGATGAGTAAGGCGGTAAGCGACTCAGCCATGATCAGGCCGTCGTTGACCCAAAACGCCGGATAGACCATGGCGATCCACGCGGCGGTGAGACCCACCGCACGACCCGCGAGCTGTTTACCGAGCAGACCGATCATCACGATCACCGCGGCACCGACCGCGCACATCACAATGCGCTGCATGAAGATATGGTCGTCTCCCCCCGAAAAAAAAGACGCAGGAGACGCGACGACGGCTGTGAGCGGCGCGTGTTCGGCCGCGTGACTTCGTTCTGCCCCCGATTCAACGAGACCAGCCATCACCTCCGCTTCGTGCCAGGGAGAAACAAAGCCCTCGCCGCGGGCCAGCAGATCAGCAGATCGCGAGTAATACAACTGGTCGCTGGGGAAACTGATCGAGTCAATGGTGTCATTACGTTTCGCAACGATCACATAGGCAACACGAAACGCCAATCCCGCAGCCGCAACCACCGCTAGCTGCGCCCGAAACGACGCAGTCCTCCACCCCGCCACCAAGCGGCCAACGATCAACTCCCCAGCCGAAACATCTCGCACCGGACGCCGAACCAGCCGTTGCAAGCGCAACCCTAAGCGTTCGACCAGATAGTAACTCGTTACCGACACCGCAAACATTGGCACGAAAGCCACCACGCACAGGCGCCAATAATCGGTCTCAAACGGGCGTACTTCACCGAAGATGTCCGTCATCGGACCCCAAGGGTGAACGATGAACACCATGTGCCACAGATAAACCGAGAAAGAGATCTTTCCCAACCACTCCATCGGAGGACTCGCCACAAAGCGCCGCACCAGAGACAGCCGAGCGCTGCCGAACACCAGCGGGAACAACAACGCAAACCCGATAGCCCCATAGATGAACTGACGGCCGATCTCCCGTGGCCACGATGCAACATCAAGTCCCAACGCCAGCCCCATCCGCTGAGACACGGCATGGAAAAGCAACGCGGCGCCAACCCACCACAAACCCGCGGGCCCGGCGAGCCTTTCAAGGCGACCTCGCGACGTCGAACCAGGCTGAAACCCAATTCGGGCAACCGCAAGCCCCATTCCGATAGCAAAATAGTCGAACATGCCCGGCAACCACAGGACTGCATCACCACTCCACCGACTCTGCAATCCGAGCACACAAATTCTGAAGAAAACCGACAACAGATAACAACCAGCGACAAAAATCAAAAGCGCGTTACGGCGTTCCGGGCGGTTGCGGTCCTTCAACCAGGGCCTCAGCAATCGGGCCAACATCGGCAAAGCCAGGTAGAAACTGACGCCCGTGGCGGGGCTCCATGCTTGCGGGATCGGACCCACGACATGCTCAGTCCAGTGAATGTGGATCAGCAGTGAAGTGGTGATGCCATCGGCCACACCCAGGTCCTCGCTGGTGAACACCACGATAAGAAACAAAGCGACCCAAAAGGCGGGATATATCCGCATCACCCTGCGCCACAAATACTCGGCCGCAGGTGGCAACGGTCGCTCGTCAAGCACCGAGGCAGCGATTGGACAAAACAACAGAAAACCCGAAAGCAAGAAAAAAATCGGCACACCAACATCGAGACGTCCGAGATACCGACCAACGGCACCGTCGTAGGTGCGGCCCGAGTTGAAACCGACACTGTGAAAGAAGACGGCGAAGGCAGCAAGGGCACGCAGGCCGTCGAGCCCCGCAAGCCGACCGGCACCCCACCCCTCACTAGCCAGCCCAGAGTTAGTCGGCTCAGGAGAAACGGCGGACATTAGGCAGCAATCTTAGGTCAGCACCGCCGCAGGCTTGCACTCGTAGCGGCCCCGGGATCGTCCTCAACCAAGCAGCACAAAGCACACAGCCCCGCCTGACGATCCTTTCCTCATAGGCACCAACCTCAGAATCAGCACTCTGCCTACGCACCCTCGTGGCAGAATAGGACGACATCTCATGCGGCACTCAACTCATGTCATGCACTCCTCAACGACGCGCCCCCGCCTCACCTACCAACGGCATTGGACGGGCTTCGTGGTGTCGCCGTCGCAGGGGTTGTCGCATTTCATCTCGGCCATCTCCAGGGCGGCTTCCTCGGCGTCGACCTCTTCTTTACCCTCTCGGGTTATCTGATCACCCGTCTACTACTCGTCGAACAAGACGGTACCGGGCGCATCGCTTTGGGTGCCTTCTGGGCTCGCCGAGCCTGGCGGCTTCTCCCAGCGCTTTTCCTCGTTCTCGGCGCGGTGGCGCTCTACGCGGCGCTGGCAGCACGACCAGATGAGTACCTCGGCATTCGAGATTCCGGGCTTGCCTCTCTTTTCTATGTAGCCAATTGGCACTTCATCTCCACAGGCGACAGCTACTGGAATCTCTTCGCCGCGCCGACCCCATTCGATCACTTATGGAGCCTGGCAATCGAGGAACAGTTCTATTTGGTCTGGCCCCTGCTAGCGGCCCCGCTTATCGGGAAACAAGGACGCTCGGGAAGTTTGCTAGTGGTATGTCGTTAGTTGTGTTGCGGGATTGTGTAGTGTGTGGGGATGAGCATGTGTGCTAAGCCGTTGGTGGTTTCTGTTGAGGTTCGGGCGGAGTTGGAGCGCGTGGCGCGTTCGGGGTCTGTGTCGCAGCGCGTGGCGCGCCAGGCGCGGGTTCTGCTGTCGGCGGTCGATGGCACGGCCAACGAGGAGACGGCGCGCCGGTGCGGGGTGGCGCCGAACACGGTGAGGGCATGGCGGCGGGGTTTCGAGGCGGGCGGGTTGGAGTGGCTGGGCACCGTTGTCGGGGGGCGGGGGCCGGCGCGGTCGCTGAGCGCCGAGGCGCAGGCGGCGATCGCGGCGGACACGCTGTATGAGCAGCCCCCCGACGGGTCGGCGTGCTGGTCGACGCGGGCCATGGCGGACCGCTGGGGCGTGGGAAAAGACATCGTGGCGCGCATCTGGCGGGAGCGCGGGCTGCGCCCGTGGCGCACCGATGTGTTCAAGCTGTCCCAGGACCCGGACTTCGAGGCCAAGCTCTGCGACGTGATCGGCCTGTATCTGGACCCGCCCGAGCGGGCCGCAGTGTTCAGCTTCGACGAGAAGACCCAGATACAAGCCCTGGACCGCACCCAGCCGTCGCTACCGATGAAGCGGGGCCGGGCCCAGACAATGACCCACGACTACAAGCGCAACGGCACCCTGGACCTGTTCGCCGCCCTCAACGTCGCCACCGGCGAGGTCCTGCACCAGACCCGCCGCCGCCACACCGGCGCCGACGTGCTCGCGTTCTTCAAGTGGATCGACCTGCACACACCCCGCCACCTCGACGTCCACGTCATCTTGGACAACCTGTCCGCCCACAAGTCCGAACCCGTCCGCAAATGGCTCGAACACCCCCGCCGCGAACGCTGGCACCTCCACTTCACCCCCACCAGCACAAGCTGGGCCAACCTCGTCGAGTCCTGGTTCTCCATACTCACCCGCAAAGCCCTCAAAGGACGGGCCTTCACCTCCGTCGCCCAACTCGACGACGCCATAGAACACTGGACCGCCCACTGGAACCACAACCCCAAACCCCTCCGCTGGACCAAAACCGCCCAACCAATCCTCACCAAAATCAAACGAGCACAAACAGCACTCAACCACGCAAACAAACCCGCGACGCACCACTAG
>JAKZTU010000205.1:0-3103 GCA_047516945.1 Acidimicrobiales bacterium | reverse complement strand
GGTCAGGGGCCGTTTGGTGGGTTGTTGGGGTTGATGATTTTGTAGCCGGTGTTGGTTTTGGTGACGATGTAGCCGCGGTCGTGGATGTTGTGGTGGCACAGGGGGCAGGCGAGGCACATTTTGTCGATGTCGGTGAGTCCGCCTTGTTCCCAGGGCACGATGTGGTGTATTTCGCAGCGTTCTGGACCTGCGGTGCAGTCTTTGCCTGTGCAGTGCCGGTCGCGGGCGATGATCGCTTTGATTTGGGCTTCGGTGGGGAATCTGCGGTCGCGTCCGACCCAGATGGGTTGTCCTTTGCCGTCGAAGACAACTCCGGTGACAGCCGCGGTGCACATGAGCCGTTCGAGCACGGTCTGCGGGAGTGCTTCACCACCAATAATCTCAGCGACACCTGTGGGGTTGTCGCCGCGCAGGCGTTCGATGTCGGCTATGGCGATGAGTTGTGTGCGTGTACTGCTTGGTCCGCGTCGTGCTGGGTTGGTCAACAACGCCACGAACGCGTCGGCTGAACGTTGCTGTGGAGTGCGCACATCGTCGGGAGAGCCGTCGCGGCCGCCGTCGTCTCGCCACAACCGGTCATATTCAACGTTGATTGCTTTGACCACTTGTTGATAGCTAGTCGGGTCGAGTTCTGCGAGCAGCACTCCCATGCCTTGTTCGTTTATCCAATGCTTCAACAACCGGCGTTGACGCTGAGCTTCGTGTGCATCAGTACCGTCGTCGGGTTGGTTGCGGTTGACCCAGCGCCGTGACTGTTCCGTAAACACATCAACAGACGACGTCTCAGCGAGCTTCGACAGTTCATCGTCGACTTGCTCCGCGGAAGTTTTGGCCGCAGCCCCAACCGCGACTGTGGCGTGTTCGACAGTAATAGCACCTCCAGCCAACGATTCAGCCAGTTTCGGCATCTCAGCCAGCCCAGCCGCAGTCTTAGCCACCGAGTTCGCGGCACGAGTCGACATGCGCCCCGCCTCGCGCAACACCGTTTTGGAGTTCACCCCGCCATCATCGAGCGCTTCGATCGCGGTTGCGCAGCGTGTCTGCAACGCAGACATCGCCGCGATCACCCGTCCCGCGCCTGCGACCACACCTTCCAACTCGCCGCGGCAGAGACCGGAAATCGTGACCTGCCGGGCCTGTTGAATCATCGAATCGAACATGAACACAACCTACTTAAAGGGTGTGACACTACATGAAATAGATATCCGTTCAGCACCTCACAGGCCCACACCTCGTTCAACGTCAACGCCGCAAACCCCCACAGACCGAGGCGATCCCAGCCGGCCGCCAATCGCAGACCGCTGACCTGGGTTTGGCCGCGCATTCATGGTCGTTCAGGGGCGGGAGGGTCAGCTTAGGCCGTGCTTGTTTCGTACCCGTTCGGGTAGTGCTTGAACCTTGGCTCGCATCTCGGCGAGTTCTTGGCGGGCTTCGTCTCGTTCTGCGCTGATGCTTTCTCGCAGCAGTGCCACTTCTTGGCTGAGCGCTGCTGTGTCGTCCCGCACTGCTTTGATTGTGTCCTGGTCGAAGACGGTTTCGGCAGCGGCAACGGCCGCTTTGAGTGTGGCGAGCAGTTCCGTTCCGAGTTCACCGACCGGGCTGAGGGACTCAACGGCGGTGTGCAGCGCTGCGCTCGACTCCCTTAGGGCTTGTGATGCGTCGACTTGCTGGGTTTTTAGGTCAGCGAGCGTTCCCGCATTGTCACGGAGTTCTTCGAGGGCATCCGCCGCCTCAGCGAATCGGCGGGCGGAGGAGTCGAAGTCGTCTGGCGGGCTGGTTGTGTCTGTCATGGGACGGTCCTTTCGTGTTCTGGCTGCTGAATTTGGGGGGATGATGTTCCGTTGCTGCTGGTGATTTGGTGTGCGAATCGGTTGGCTGAGGCGATGGTCTCGGAAAGCCTGAACACTGCGAGATGTGGGCTGAGTTGCCAGTTGGTTTCCAGCCATTCGTTGACCCTTTCGCAAGTCGGTAGCGTGGCACGTGCTGCGGCGACGGCTGCCGAGGCAATCGTGAACTGTTCGTCTCGTGGTTTGCTGGCGATCACAGATGCCATTTCGGACTCTGGTGGGCCTGTGACCATACCGATGATCTGCATTGCTAGATCCTCCGTGTCGCTTGGATCGGCTTGGTAGCGGTTCAGGGCGCTGTCCATTGATTGCCGAAGGCCCTCTTCGAGATCGTCTGCTGAGCCGTCGGGCAATAGCACACCGGCTAGGGCGCGGGACGCGAGGAGACCCGGATGGTCCGGGTAGGACCCGAGCAGTCGGGCGGCTGCGGCCCTCCACTGACGGGCGTCGTCAACGCTGGCGATGCCGTTCCATTCCGCGACCCAGTCGGCGAAGGAGAACTTGGACATCTCGGCGAGCCGTTGGGCGACAGCGGACGGGACCCCCTCAGTGAGGTAGTCGAGGATGCCTTGTCGGACCAGTTCGCCGTCCTGGATGCCGGAACCGGCCAGTTCCCACATCTCGTAGAGGCTTCGTTGGCGTGCCCGTCCGATTGTGTCGTAAACGAACTCGGCGAGCATCCGGCTGCATTCCCGGACGGCGCTTTGTGCGTTCGCGTACGTGGAGACGCGCTCTCGGAACGCTTCCACTCGGCCTGGTTGGGACCGGGCAACGAAGCCAAGCAGGTTGTCGGCGATCTGCTCGGGGCTGATATTAAGAGACACTGAGACCGTGGCGGTTTCGGTGTTGCCGAATCCCTCGATGCAGTAGTCGTCGACAACGCCGAGGATCGCTAGGCGATGCAACGCTCGTTTCGACGCGTGGCCTTGGTCTTTGTTGTCGCCTAGGGGGATGGTGCTGCTCGCGCAGAGTTTACCGAACACGTCTGCTGTGGTTTCGGCGTCTTCGTTGAGGCTCGGGAACGACTTGTTGTGGAACCACAACACGGTAGAGATGTCGTCATTGGTCTGTTGCTGCTGCCCCGATTCCAATTGCGCCCTGCTCTGCGCGTGACTGTGCTCGGTGAGGATCAACACGCTCTTCGCAGGCTGATGGTCGCGCCCGGCACGTCCGACTTCTTGGTAGAACGACTCGATTGACTGGGGTAGCCCGTAGTGGACGATCCACCGAACGTTTGGCTTGTCAATGCCCATGCC
>JAKZTU010000204.1:0-7400 GCA_047516945.1 Acidimicrobiales bacterium | reverse complement strand
ACATCGGTGCGACCGAGTAGCTGACCGAGCACTTCCACCTCGCCGGCCGATGGATGCAGCCACATCGAAGCAATCTGCATGAGGGTTGTCTTCCCGCAACCGTTGGGGCCCAGTACCACCCAATTCTGTTGAGGCTCGACGCGCCAATCAATGTCACGCAAAATCTCCACGCCGTCAATCGTGCGCTGCACTCCGCGCAAATCCAGGACTGCGGAAGCGGGTGTGACTGGGTGTGTGCCGGGCATCAGCTGAACACCCGCACGAGCAGAGCGATGGCCGCAACAGTCGCCCCGCACAGCACGATTGGAACCAAGCTGCGGGCATCAACGTGTTTGCGCAGCGGTCCCGAAGCAGCGAAACCTGCGAAAGCCCCGGGTACCAGAGCGGCTCCAACAATCAACTCGTCGACTCCGAGGCGACCAGCGAGCGCAATTCCGGGAACAACCATGAACAGGCCGACCGTGAAGTACATGCCCATAGTTGAACGAAACTGCGGACCGGGCCGGTGCTGCAACAGCAACGCCATCGGCGGTCCACCGAAACCCACCGAAGTGGAACTGAACCCCGAGAAACCTCCCGCGCCCAACAGCGTCGTAGCGTTGGTCGGGACTCTCACAGGGCCGATCGACAACGCCACAGCCACCAAGATGACGATGGCCACGAGTAGCTGCAGGCTCGTGTCGGTTGCACGCGCCAACACCAGCGAACCCACGATGGTTCCAGGAAGGCGACCCGCGGTTCCCCATCTGACCACCGCCCAGTCAATGTCTTGACGTTCTCGTAGCGCGGTGGAGGTGGTCAGCACCGCGCTGCCAACGAAGATCGGCCCGGGGACCAGGTCCGGGTCGAGCAGAGCGAAAAGCGGAATGGCGAGCAGGCCGCAACCGAACCCGATCGAACCCTGCACGCAAGACGCCACCGCCATGATCGCCACGGCGGCAAGAATGATTTCAGGTTCGACGTTCATGGCTTCATCTCGCGCTCATTTTGCCCCACCGTGGTCAACCCACGTCGCATACATCGCGGCATATTTGTTTCCTAAGGCCACGAGCTCGTCATGCGATCCTAGTTCGACGATTTCACCGTCGTGAACCACTGCGATCCGGTCAGCTCGACGGGCAGTAGCCAAGCGATGGGCGATGATCACCGCCGTGCGGCTCTCAAGCACGACATCAAGAGCCTGTTCGACACGAGACTCCGAGACGAGGTCGAGGTTGCTGGTCGCTTCGTCGAGAATCAACACTCGGGGCCGAGCAACTAAGGCACGTGCCAGCGCCAAGAGTTGTCGCTCACCAGCCGATAAGGATGCTCCCCGTTCATGCACCACCGCGTCGAGCCCACCTAGCCGTTCCACGAGATCGTCTATGCCTACGGCCTGCAACGCCGCCCAGAGAGTGCGGTCGCTTGCATCTCGCTGGGCGAACGCGAGGTTGTCACGCACCACACCAGCAAACAGAAACGGCTCTTGAGGAACTACCCCGAGTTGTGAACGCAGGCTGGCGATCTCGACCCCGCGAAGATCGTGGCCGTCGATCAGCAGCGATCCTTGTTGGGGGTCGTAGAAACGCATCAGCAGTTGCGCGACTGTCGACTTGCCGGCACCGGTCTCGCCAACGAAAGCCACCGTTTCCCCCGCTGCGATGCGCAGCGACACGTTGTGAAGCACCGGACGCTCATCGGCGTATCCGAAAGTCACGTCGCGAAGCTCTATTTCACCCTCAATCGGAGGCAACCGATAGGCATCATCCGCTTGTACCACGGAGGGCTCGGTGCCCAGCAGTTCACGCAGTTTGACGATGGCTGCGCCGCCCTGTTGATAGGAGTTGTACAACTGGACAAGCGTCTGGATCGGGGCAAAAAACGATGTAAGAAACAGCAGGAAGGCGGTCATTTCGCCGATGCTGATGCGTCCGTTGACAACCATCGCACCGCCTACTCCGAGCAACACGGCCTGCGTGCAAATGCCTACGAATTCAGTGGCCGGAGCGTAAGTGGAGTTGGCTTTCGCAGCGGCCACCGCCCCATCGCGGTGCTCGCCGACCAAATCGCTGTGCATCGCCAGGTTGACCGACCTGCGGTTGTGAGCGGCGATCACGCGGATACCAGCGAGTGACTCGGCAAGGTTGGCAAGCAACGCGGCAATACGGTCGCGCACGACCAGATAAGAACGGGCCGAGACATCACGGAACCACAGCGAGGTAATCAACGTAGGTGGTACGGCCACCGCCAGGGTGATCAACGCCAAAAGGGGGTCATAGAAGAACAGCGCACTAGTAATCACCAGCAGGGTGAAGATCTGCGCCAGCAGGTTCACGATGCCCTCTTGGAACAGGACGGCGAGGGCCTCTATGTCTGAGGTCATTCGGGTGATGAGAACGCCGGCCTTCTCCTCGTTGTAATAGTCAATGCTCTGGCGTTGCATATGACTGAACACACGAATCCGCAGGTTGTCGTTGAGGCGCTCACCGAGATTTCCTGTGTATGAGACACGCGCACGAACGAGCGCTCCCGCCACGATCACCGAAGCGACATATACGACAGCGGCGGTGACGAGAACGTCGCGTCGACCTTGGCGAACACCGTCGTCGATACCGATCTGGGTGAGGACGGGTCCCATTTGCAAAGCAACTGTCTCAATCAACACCAACACGATTGCTGCTGCTAACCGGAACCGGTGCGGCCATAGGAACCGGACCAGGGTGAACGGTCGCCGATCCCACTGGTCGTGTCTCCACGGAACCTCGGCAATTGTGTGGTCAGGTTCGTGTTCGAGAACCTTGATGACCTTTTCTCGCAAGTCGCCGGGCACATCCGCGTGGGGGAGCCCGGCTGCTGCGTTGGCTTCCATCGACGTGGGAGCACCGCTTCGTGGGCTGAATCCGCCACCGATCGTGAACATCACCGAGTCCCGGTGTGATCTGGGCCAGACCCGTTCGAGGAGCCGAGATCGTCGATGACCGCGGCGTCTGTTGTGGTGTCGGCGAGAATTGAGGCGTAGGCAGGGTTGCTGGACAACAGCTCATAGTGGTCACCTGCTGCGACGATTCGCCCCTCGTTCATCAGGAGCACCCGGTCAGCCAAGGCGATGGTCGACAGTCGATGTGCGATGAGAATCGTGGTGCGGTTTGAGCGTCGTCGCCTGATGGCGTCATGGATTCTCTGCTCAACGGTCACGTCGATGGCGCTGGTGGCATCGTCGAGCACCAACACGGCGGGATCGGCCAACAATCCCCGTGCAAGAGCGATTCGCTGGCGTTGACCTCCCGACAAAGAGAAACCCCGCTCACCGACCTCGGTCAGCACACCGTTGGGGAGTTCGGCAACAAACTCAGCAGCAACAGCATCGGCGATGGCGGCGTCGACGACATCGGGTTCTGCGGTCGGGCGGGCAAACGCGACATTGTCGTACACGCTGGTGTCGAACAGGAATGGATCGTCGGTCACCACATTGACGGCATTGCGCAGATCCTTCAGGGACAATTCTGTGACGTCGGAGCCATCGACGCGAATCACACCCGAGTCGGCGTCGTAGAAACGGGGGATCAACCGCGTGATGGTCGACTTGCCGCATCCGGTCGGACCGACAATGGCGATCGTCTCACCCGGTTCAACCGTGAAGCTCATCTCGTCGAGCACCAGCGAACCGTCCGAACCCGGATAGGAGAAAGAGACATTCTCGAACTCGATCCGCCCCATCGGCTCTCGCAGAGGCACTGGATCGGCGGGTTCGACCACAGCGGGTTGTTCATCAAGAATCTCGTACACGCGCAGCGCTGCGGCCGCGGCACGTTGCCACTGCAAGAGCATGAACCCGACCATTCGAAAGGGTGTGGCCAACAGC
Source organism: Acidimicrobiales bacterium (assembly GCA_047516945.1). Taxonomy (GTDB): domain Bacteria; phylum Actinomycetota; class Acidimicrobiia; order Acidimicrobiales; family Aldehydirespiratoraceae; genus VXYK01. Next base: position 3,559 of record JAKZTU010000204.1, on the reverse strand, counting down.
ACAACGTAAGTGCTGAATGCCACCAGGTCACCGATCCCGATATCGCCATTGATGGTCTTTATGCCTCCATACCACAGCACCAACGCCAGTCCCATCCGCGGCAAAGCCTCCATCGCGGGGGCGTAACGAGCTCGCGTGTGAGCCACCTCGATACCAACCCAGCGAAGCCGATGCGATGCCAAAGCCAGAGTCTGAACCTGCGCCTTCTCCTGCGCGAACGCCTTGACGACACGAGCGCCTTGAATGTTCTCGTCAACAATTGTGGCCACTTCGGCTTGGCGGGCCTGAGCCACCCAGGAGAGCGGAAAGATCTGTTTTCGCAATTTCACACCGATGATGAACACCAGCGGCAGACCAGCCAATGCCACGACAGTGAGGGCAACGTCTGTCACCAACATCACGATCAAAGCCATCGTCAGCAGCACGAGTTGCATTGCGATCAACGGCCCGAAAGCAAACAGCAACTGAATCGAGCGGATATCGGTGTTGGCACGACTGATGATCTGGCCGCTCTGTACCCGGTCCCAGTAGCTGAACGACAGTTCCGTGAGCCGCGCGAAGATCAGATTCCGAAGGTCGTTCTCAATCCGGAGCGCGGCCCGAAAGAGGTTGAAGCGATACCCGAAACCAAACCCGAAACGCATGATCGCAAGCACTACCAGGGTGACCACAAACGGTGTCGGGCTGTCACCGGTGATGATGGCATCGATGCCGCGTCCCACCACCAGAGGCACGAGCACCGTGGCGACAGTGGCCAGCAACCCAAAGAGAACACCGCTGACGAAAATGTACTTCTGCTGCCACACCACAGGCCATACCCTGCGAAGCCAACCCTTCGATTCGTCAGGATCAATACTGCAAGGCGGTTCGGGATAGCGACTCCGCAGCGGAGGCCGTGTGGGTCGCGAAGCAATCTTTGAGAGCCCCACGGACTCAGAGACAGAACGCACGGCAGGCATCGTCACAACCTACGGCTACATTTTGAGATTGTGATCCCCACCGCCCTGCGACTCTTCGCCGCGCTGGGCTTGATTGTCGCCAACGCCGGTTTCGTGGCAGCCGAGTTCGCCCTAGTTTCAGTTGACCGTACAAAGGTCGACGAGCGTGCCAAGCAACAGGGAGGCTCAGCCCGACAGGTCCAACGCCTGCTGAGCCGACTCTCCTATCACCTGTCGGGCGCACAACTAGGCATTACCGTGACCTCGCTGCTGCTGGGCGCGGTGGCTGAACCTGCAGTCGCCTCTGCGATCGAACCGTTGCTTGAACAGGTTTCTGGAGTTGATTCTCAGACGTGGTCGATCGTGCTGGCGTTGTTGATCGCCACAGTGGTGCAAATGGTGATCGGTGAGCTGGTTCCAAAGTCTCTAGCGACGAGCCATCCGTTGGAAGCCTCAACGCTGCTGGCCCGACCGACGGCGGTCTATGGGATCTTGGCCCGACCCGTCGTGGCGCTGCTCGACGGACTAGCCCTACGACTGACGCGGGCGCTTGGAGTCGAACCGACCGATGGACTTGAATCGATACGCGATCGTGAAGAGATCGAGTTGTTGATTCGCTCGTCGGGCGAGAAAGGCACGCTTGATGCGGGCGAGGTCGAGTTGTTGACTCGGTCCATTCGCTTGGCGGGGAAGTCCGCCGACGATGCCATGGTGCCGAGAGTTCGCATGGTGACAATTGACAAAACCGCAACCATCGATTCCTTGGTTTCGTTGGCGATTGAAACGGGGCACTCGCGATTTCCGGTGATGGGCGACGGCCTCGACGATGTTGTCGGAGTCGTCCATGTGAAGTCGGTTCATACCGTCGCTGTCAAAGATCGCGAGACAACCCAGGTGGTGGCGTTGATGGCACCGGTTCTTGCAGTACCGGAAGCCCGTGCGCTTGATGACCTGCTCGTTGATCTGCGCGAAGGCGGCCAACAACTGGCGGTGGTGATTGATGAACATGGTGGCACCGCCGGGATCATCACTTTAGAAGATGTGCTTGAAGAGATCGTCGGAGAGATCGACGACGAATACGACCACCGGTCCGCCGCTTTGACCAAAGTGGAAGCGATTGGCTCGACAGTTGTCCCGGCCTCGTTACACCCCGACGAAGTTCGCGACGCGACCGGTTTTGTGATGCCCGAAGGCGAATACGAAACGCTCGCGGGGCTAGTGCTGGACCGGTTGGGGCACATACCCGATACAGGCGAGATGTGCACGGTGGATGGTTGGCGCCTCGAAGTGGTGGCGATGGAGCGCCTTCGCGTTGCCTCGGTGCGGGTAGTGGCACCGGCAAAGGGCACGTCATGACTGTTGGACTCTTGGCAGTTTCTGTCTTGTTGATTGCCGTCAATGGTTTCTTCGTCGCCGCGGAATTCGCCTTGCTGGCGAGTCGGGTTACGAGACTGGAACCGATGGCTGAAGGCGGAGATGACGCCGGCGCTTCGGCTGCTCTCGAAGCGGTTCAGGACCTGCAACCGCAGCTCGTTGGCGCTCAGCTCGGAATCACCATGGCATCTTTAGGTCTTGGCCATGTGGGTGAGCCGGTGGTGGCTTCGCTGATCGAATCAGCGGTCGATTCGTTTGTGGAGCTTCCCAGCGGGTTGCTCCACACAATCTCGTTCGTAGTTTCCATGGGACTGGTTGTCACCGCACACATGGTCGTGGGGGAGATGCTTCCCAAGAATCTGGCCCTCGCCAACCCCGAACGCGTCGCCAGGGTGATCGCACCGATCCACGCATTCTACTTGGCAGTATTCAAACCGGTGGTGTGGACGCTCAACACCGTCTCCAACGGCATCGTGAGGATGCTTGGAACCGAGCCGGTGGACGAGATCAACACGGCGCTGACCGTCAACGAGTTCCACACCCTTTTTGACGGTGTCCTTGAGAAGGGCAAGATCGAGGACACCGAGCACGACCTGCTTTCGGGGGCCCTCGCATTCAGAGATCGCACGGCTGGGTCGATCATGGTGCCAGCGGCGGCGATGGTGTCGGTGCCGCGCTCCGCAGCGGTCCACGAGATCGAAGAGATCGTCGCCTCCTCGGGTCACAGTCGGATTCCCATGGAGGGCACCCGACCCGACAACATCGTCGGATTTGTTCACTCGAAGGATTTGTTGCGCCTGCCCGACCTCGCTGGCAATGGGGCTTCCCATCTTGATCAGGTTCCGTTGGAGATGATCCGCCGGATGCTCATAGTCGATCCCGATCAACCAGTGCGCGACCTCATGTGGTCGATGCGGTTGCACCGTTGCCACGCGGCTCTGGTGCAGACACCGGACGGTCAGCTGCTCGGCATGGTCACCTTTGAAGACGTTTTGGAGGCCCTAGTCGGCGATATCCGCGACGAAACCGACCAGGAGGCTTAGTCGCGGCCGTATCAGGCACCGATGATGTGGTAACCGCCGTCGACGTGAATCATCGAACCGGTGGTGGCGCGAAACCAGTCAGACAACAGAGCAACGGTTGTCTCTGCTACGGCGCTGGAATCTCCGACATCCCAGCCGAGCGGTGCCCGGTCGTCCCAGACTTCTTCAAAAGCTGAAAACCCGGGGATGGACTTAGCCGCCCTC
>JAKZTU010000203.1:0-8952 GCA_047516945.1 Acidimicrobiales bacterium | reverse complement strand
CAGGGCCATGGTGTGCTCGGCGGTAGAAATCGTGGGCGATGCAGGGGCGTTGCAGACAACGACGCCGCGTGCTGTGGCTGCTTCGAGATCTACAGCGTCGTAGCCGATTCCGGCACGCGAGATGATTTGGAGCCTCGGGGCGGTATCCATGCGCGGTCCATCCCACACCGAACCGCCGGCGATTACTCCCTGTGCCTCGGCCAGCGCTGACACTTCGGGCCCAACCAACGCGGCTCTCCCTGTGAACATTTCCTCAAAACCGGCAGGCATTGTCCGGTCGACATAAATCGTGGGTAACGCGCTCATATCGCCTGCTTTTGCTCTGTTGAAAGTCTGGAACTGAGGAAATCATCGATCTCAGCCACCGTCGGCATGTCATCGGCACACATGAGCCGATTTGCGACAATGGCACCCGCGGCGTTTCCGTACTCCACGGTCCGTATCAGGTCCCAGTCGTTGAGCAGGCCGTGGCAGAACGCTCCGCCGAAGGCGTCACCGGAACCGAGTCCACAAACGACTTCGACCGGAAACGGCGCGATCGTCTCGCGTGTGCCATCGGCGAGAGCTGCCATCACCCCGTCGGCCCCCAGCTTGACGATGGCCGCGGCGAGACCCCGTTCCAGCAGGCGATCTGCGGCCTCCTCAGGGTCGCGGGTACCGACCGCGATCTCGCACTCGTCGCGATTGCCGATGGCGATGCTGACATGGTCGAGCATTGGTGCGATCTGCTCGGCAGCTGCTTCGGGTGAGTCCCAGAACATGGGCCGCCAGTCAAGGTCGAGCACCGTGTGAGGCTTGCGTCGGCGCGCACGCAGCATGGCGGTGACCGTGGACCGGCTCGGTTCCCAAGCGAAGCGAGAAGCGGGAATCCAAAAGACCGGTACCTCGCGCACTACATCAAGGTCCACATCATCGAGTGAAAGGTTCTGATCCGGTGCCCGGGGTTCGCGGTAGAAGATTATGTTGGGATCTTCGGGCGGGTCGAGTTCAGCGAAAGCTAGCGGTGTCTTGAGTTCGGGGTCGGTTCCCACGAAGCGTGTGTCAACCCCGAAGGTGTGCTCCAGCGCATGGCGGACATATGCACCGAACTCGTCGTCTCCGACACGCGTGATCGTTGCGCTGTGATGCCCCAAGCGGGATGCGGCCACTGCCACATTGGTTGAGGTGCCACCGATCGATTTGCGGAAAGTTGTCGCTTCGGTCATCGACACTCCAAGTTGCTGCGCGTAGATATCGACACTGACTCGTCCGACCGTGAGCAGTTCGAGACTACGGGGGGACTCAGGTACCACCCGACACTGCTTGTTCAAGCTCATGTTGGAGCTGTTCGAGTTCGGTGCCGCCCGCCATAAGCTGCGTCAATTCGGAAAGGGTGATGTCTTCTTTAGCGAAGTTCCCCATTGATTGACCACGATTGAGGATCAGGAAACGATCCCCGACGGGGTAGGCGTGGCTCGGGTTGTGGGTGATGAAGATCACTCCAAGACCCCGATTGCGAGCCTCAACGATGTATCGCAGCACCACACCGGATTGTTTGACCCCGAGCGCTGAGGTCGGCTCGTCCAGAATCAGCACCTTGGCACCGAAGTAGACCGCCCGAGCGATGGCGACCGACTGGCGTTCACCACCCGACAAGGTGCCTACTGTCTGTTCGGTGTCGCGGATGTCGATGCCCATCTTGGCCATCTCTTCTTTGGCGATGGTCTTGGCCTTGGCTTTGTTGACCCAGCGGATCGGCCAGCGGCCGATTGTGGGTTCAGCACCAAGGAAGAAGTTTCGCCATACCGACATCAGCGGCACCATTGCCAGATCCTGGTAGACCGCGGCGATGCCCCGGTTGAGGGCCTGTCGCGGTGAAGTGAAGGCGCACTCTTCGCCTTCAAACACGTAGGTTCCCTCGCTGTGGTCGTGTACCCCCGAAAGTATCTTGATGAGGGTGGATTTGCCTGCACCGTTGTCGCCCAGCACGCAGGTGACCTCGCCTGCGTTGACGGTTGTGGTGACTCCTTGCAGGGCGATGATGTTGCCGTAGAACTTGCCTACGTTCTCAAGCTCGATGAGGTTGTTCATCGGATGACCTCCTGTGCGTCTTGTTCGCAACGGCGTTTGTCGCAATACGGTTCAATTGTGAGAGGTTTGCTCATCGGACCGCCTCCGCTTTGGCCTTGATGAAGTTGTTGGCCATGACCGCTCCGAGCAGGATCACGCCGAGGAAGGCGAAGCGCCAGTCCGAGTTCCACAGCGCCAAACCTATTCCCTGCTTCGACATGGCCATGATGAACGCCCCGATGGCTGCTCCGAGCACCGAGCCGTATCCACCGGTCAGCGCCGTGCCGCCGACGACAGCCGCGATGATGTACTCAAACTCCTGACCATTACCTGTACCGGACTGGATGGTCTGCAAGCGGAATGCCAGCAACAGGCCGACCAACCAGGCTGCACCTGAGACGATCATGAACAACTGCGTCTTGGTCTTGGCCGCTGGAACACCGACTTGGCGTGCGGCTTCCTTGTTGCCACCGACCGCGAAGATCCAGCTACCGAACTTGGTGCGTCCGAGCACGAAGGTTGCAACGGCGGTCACGGCGATGAACCAGAGGATGCTCATGCGGAAAGTGGCGGGAGTAATTCCGGCTTCGATCTCGTCGGTGGTGGCCCACAACAACCGTGAGACCAAACCGATGAGGAGCGCACCCAACCCTATTCCCGACAACCATGCGGACAAGCGATCAGAAGCATGGTCAGCAATTCGTCGTTGTTGGTAGTAGCCGCTTACAAGCGCCCAAGCCAGGACCACTATGGCACCGAACATCATCACGCTGAAGATCTCGGTGCGAAACTTCTCGTGGCCTGATTCGGCTTGGATGAACACCGCCAGAGCGGCGATCACCACCGAATTGAGGAGCAGGATTACTGAGCCTGACAGCGCGGAACTCTTCCTGGCTCGCAGCGCTGCCATTGCCAGTAGGATCAGGCCTGCTGTTGCCAAACCGACGAACAATATGGCCCGCAAGCCTTGCTCGGTCGTCATGAACATGAAAGCGAAGATGGAAACGGCACCTACCAAACCGGTCCGCACCGTCTGCATTTGAACGGTCCGCTGTTCGGCTCCAGAAGTTCCGGCTCCATTGCGACGCCAGACTATTCCCCCGGCCAGAGCGATGGTTGCGATCGTGATCAGCCAATTGACGGCGGCAGGAAGGCGGTTGAGGATGGTCTGTTGCCCGTCGATATCAACCACCAGGGCGCAAACGGCACCGACAACGATCAGAACGATGCCGAGACCGGCGAGTTCAAGAACCCGCGAGTCAAGGTGGATGTGGTTGTCCCCGGTGATGGGTTCGTAGCGCCATAGCGCGACTCCGAAGAAGCCGGCGAGCATTGATGCCGCTATCACCAATCCCGAGATGAGATCGCCTGAAACGCCGTCGGTGTTGTGCATCAAAAGCACCCCGACGATCGTGCCGACAACACCACCGAGGAACGGCACGAAACCCGCATAGTTGGGAACCGTCTTGCGGAGGTAGTTTCCCTCGTACACGGCCAGGACGATCAGAGCAAGGCCCAGCAGGATCCCGGTGGTGTAGACGATGTCCCGGGTGTCCCAGATGTGGTCGTTGCGGACCCAGACGCTGGCGAAGATCGGATGCCAGAAGTCGAAACCGTGACCCTCGTCGATCCGGCCGACAGAGATGTTGCCGATGGTGAGTTTGGAGAAGCCGAGCTTGAAGCCCCGCAACACGAAGAATGTTGCCAACGTGACGATGAAGCTTGGCAAGCCGGTTCGCTCTACGACAGTGCCGTTGTACCAGCCGAGCACCATGGCCACAACGAACGACAGTGGTATGGCGATGAAGAGGCTCAACCCTGCGCCGCCGAGCTCGCCGATATCTTTGACCAACAAAATCGTGACTATGCCTAATGCGCCTGTTGCTGCACCCGACGACAAGTCGAACTCCCCGCCGATCATCAGCAGGGCCACCGCCACGGCCATGATGCCGAGCGTGGCCGAAACGTCAAGTACGACAGCCTGACTACCGGCGGTGCCAAACTTCTCTGAAGCGGACCAAAAGAAGAGCCAGATGGCAGCGGCGCCGATGACCGCCCCAATTTCGGGCCTGACCAGCATCCGTGTAAAGACGCCTCGGTAAGCGAGACGTTCGTCGCCTGATGCTCCGTCGTCGGCGTCGGGATGCGCCGCTACGTCTGTCATTTTCCCCCTTAGCTGCGCCGGCGTTTGGCGCACATCGCCGGACACTACTTTCAAACCCTGTGCGGCTCCAGCGTCGCCGAAGTAGGGGTGCCTCAATTGAGAGGTTGGAGGTTCCAGTGTGGGGTTGCCGACACTGAAAAGCCGGCAACCCCACACTGGTTAGCTGCAATTGCGAGCTGATCAAGCAAGCTCGATCAGTTCGGTTTGACTATCGAGTTCCGGCAGCTACCAGCGCCTTGACGGCGGAGGCATTGTCGGGGGTCACGAAGCCGGGTCCGGTGAGGATCGGGAGACCGCCACCGAGGGTGTTCTGGTTGGTCACTTCGAGGAACATCAGCACGACCGGAATGTATCCCTGCAGGTACTGCTGCTGGTCGACGGTGAACGCCACCTCGCCGGCCTCGATGGCGTCGATGATGTCTGGGGTGATGTCGAAGCCGCCCACATGGAACGAACTGCCTACGTCCTTGCCGAGGGCCTGGGCTGCGCGGAGACCGGACATGGCGATGACCGGACCTACACCGAGGAAGCCGTCGATGTCGGAGTCAGCCGTGAGGGCCGCGTTGATAGCTCCCTCTTGGGCAACCTGGTTGGCGTCCAAGTCCATGAAGTTCTGGATGACTTCGCCGTTGAAGGTCTCAGCGAGACCGTCGCAGCGCTCACCGAGAGCGACGTTGTCCTGCTCCTGGATGCCGCAGAGAACCTTGGTGGCTCCGAGCGCATTGAAGCGGAGACCGGCGCCGTTACCGGCGATTATCTCGGTCTGACCGACGTGGCTGGTGGCACCGATGGACTGGTAGTCGTTGACACCGGAGTTGAGGGTGTAGACGGGGATACCGGCGGCGACTGCGGATTGCAGCGGCGGGATCAACTGGTCGGGACTTGGCAGTGATGCGGCGATACCGTCGGAGTCCGCAGCGATAGCGGCCTCGATGTCACTGGCTTGAACACCCGGATCGTTGTTGGACGGGTTCCAGACGAGTGTCACGCCCACATCAGCAGCGGCGGCTTCGGCGCCGCGCTTGACGACTGACCAGAACGGCCCGTCGTCAGAGTGCGTGATCATATGGAAGACCAAACCGCTGTTGGGTTCAGCGGCTGGTTCTGGCTCGGGTTCAGCGGCTGGTTCTGGCTCGTCTGCGCTGTCGTCATCGCCGCAAGAAACAGCGAAGAGCGAGAAGATCGCGAGCAGTGCTAACAGAAACCGTAGTTTCTTCATTTTTGGGATTCCCTCCTGGTCGGGGTTGCTAGTACCCGGTAGCGGAACCGTTCTTCCCATACATTTATGAGTCGAATTCGGCTTCCAAGCTCCGGATGAACGCGACGCTCCTTTGAACGTCACGAATCGGGCCTTCACCTTCGGGGGGCTCCCCGGTGGTGATGGCGACGTCTTGTTCTATCACGTACCAACGCTCATAACTCCTGGCTTCCATCGTCTGCACTACGGCTGCGATGGAAGCGTCGCCCTGCCCGAGTGGCACGAACAGTCCGGCTTGGACTGCTTGCATCAAGGTCAAAGCGCCGGCGTTGAGTTCTGCGGCGATATCGAGTCTGAGGTCTTTGAGGTGAACGAGCGCCACCCGTTCGGCGTACTTTTCGGCGAAAGTGACGGGGTCGTAACCGCCTATGAGCAGATGGCCTGTATCGAGCACCCAGTGGACATCGGAGTTGTCGAGCACGCGTTGCATCTCTGCTGCGGTTTCGATCAGCGAGTCGACATGGGGGTGCAGCACCTGTGTGAGTCCGTAGGCGGCAACGGTGTCTCCTACGACATCGAGCATCGAGAAGATGTTTGACCAGTGGCTATCGGTCAACTCGGGTCGGGTCCAGTTGTTGGGGTCGCTGACCACACAGGTCACGTAGTCTGTTGCGCCTGCGTCGGCGAGCAAGCGTGCGCTGTCGTGTACTTGATCGAGGGTCTCGTCTCTTCGTGCGGGGTCCGCCAGCGCGAGTGGGTTGAATCCGCCGGTGAGGTCAAGTCCGAAGGAGCGCAGCGTTCGTGTGAGTTCGGCTGGGTCTGTGGGGAGATAGCCGACAGACCCTAATTCGGTAGCGTGCAAACCAACTTCAGACATTTCGCGCAGCACGCGCTCAACAGGTAGTTGGATCCCCCAACCTGGGACTTCGCACACTCCCCAGGAGATGGGCGCGGCAGCGGTGCGTTCCAACACAGTCGTCATAAACGCCGCTGCCTCACTCGTGAACCCTCCAGAGTAATAGTTAGAGCGCTCTATTGATTGTAGAGCGCTCTAACTATTACTCTTTCGACAAACGTTGTCAAGCGTGACAGGAGATTAAGGTCTTGGTTCATCCAACCATGGAAGATGTCGCAAGCCGCGCCGGCGTGTCGCGAGCGTTGGTTTCGTTGGTTATGCGAAACTCACCGAAGGTGAGCGAGCGATCTCGCGTCGCTGTCCTTGAAGCCGCAGAAGAGCTCGGCTACCGACGAAACCTCATGGCGCACCACCTCGCTAGTCGGCGTACCATGACGATTGGCCTGGTTCTAAATGACCTGCACAATCCCTTCTTCGCAGAGATGACCGACGGCATCCACGAAGCAGCGCTTGAAGCCGGCTATCGCATCGTCATCAACACTGGATTGCGCAACCGAGCGGGTGAGAAGGCTGCGGTCGACACCTTTCTCGAATTTCGCACCGATGGGATCGTCTTGGTGGGCAGCGAGCTGTCTGCAGACGAACTCGAGGCGCTTGCAAGCGAAACCAACCTGGTTGTCGCGGCCCGAGCCTCAACTGCTGACAGCTACGACACCGTGAGCATTGACGACCGGTTGGGAGCACGAATGGTCGTGGACCACCTAGTCAATCTCGGTCACCGACGCATCGCGCACATAGACGGCGGTCCAGGTGCCGGAGCGCGCAAGCGCCGTGAGGGTTACAAGACTGCGATGGAACAAAGCGGGTTGTCCGAGCACGTTCGCATCGCTGCGGGCGAGTACAGCGAACACGCCGGAACTGCAGGTGTGGATCAACTGCTGAGCGACGGTGAGATCCCAACAGCGATCTTTGCTGCCAACGACCTGATGGCCACTGGCGTGTTGGACAGGCTCCAATATCGAGGTCTGAGGGTCCCAGACGATGTATCACTGGTGGGGTTCGACAACACCGCGATGGCAGCGCTGCACCAAATGAGCTTGACCACCGTCGACCAACCGTGCGAACTGCTCGGCCGGTTGGCCGCGCGATACCTGATTGAGCGTCTTGACGAGGAACGAACCGATGCCGTTCACGAGCTGTTGACCCCTTCGCTCGTATGTCGCAGCACCAGTGGCCCTGTAGCGCGCCGAGCACCCGCCAAGAGCAAGTCAAAGGAGAGCCGTGTCAAGTAGTCAAATCAAAGTGGTTGATACCGACAACATCGACGAGCAACTCCCCGACCTGTTGCAGGAAATGCTCAGCGGGTCTGGCGCGATCATCATCAAAGATGCCTTTCCTGCCGACATGACCTCGGAGGCCCGCGATTTGATCCATCACTACACAGCCGAAGAGGACGACAAAGAGACCCACTTTTTGGGGGCTAGCAGCGATCAGGTCAACCTGCAGCGCCGAGTGTGGAACCTATTGAACAAGGGTCAGGTGTTCGAACAGATGGTTCAGCATCCGCTGGTGATCAAGATCGTGGGCGCTTTTCTTGGTGACGAGTTCATCATGGGTTCAGTTGCAGCCAACCGTTTGATGCCCGGTGGACCGGGCCAGGAACCTCACATCGACTACCCCTACTGGGATCTCTACAAACGGTCTTCATTTCCGATGAGGATCAACTCGAGCTATCCGCTCAACTGCCAGGCGACGGTAATGCTCGATCCCTTCACAGCAGATACCGGAGCAACAGCCTTCCTTCCCTACTCGCAGGGTGAGTTGATCTACCCCGAAACTGATGATCGTGAGCGTTTCTTTGCCGGAGCAGCGCGGATGGAAGGTGACCCTGGTGACTGTGTCATTTTCAACGGGATGTGTTGGCACTGTGCGATGCCCAACGTCTCCGAGCAGGACCGCACCGGGATCCTGATCGAGTATCTGCCCAAGTTCATCACGCCTCTCGAAGACCAGCTATCTGGCGTTCGTGCTGAGGTTGTTGAGCGAGCCACACCCATGCTGCGTCAACTCATGGCCATGGACTACCCCTATCCCAAGCTGTTCGACGAGGCCGAGGCTGCTGTCCAGATCGGGCGCGATGTCTCACCTTACTAGAACACAACAAGTCGGTAAGGACTACCCATGATTCGGGTCGGAATTGTGGGCACGTCGTGGTGGACCGATTCGATGTACTTGCCCGCGCTAGCGGACCACCCGGGCTGTCAGGTAGAGGCTATTTGTGGCCGCAACGCTGAGGTTGCTCAAGCGCGTGCCGATCAGTGGGGGATTGGCCGGGTGTTCATTGATTGGCGCGAGATGCTTACGAGCGACGAAATCGATGCTGTAATCGTCGCTAGCAGCAACGAAACCCACGCTCCGATCACTCGGCAGGCATTGGCTGAGGGTCTTCATGTGCTGTGCGAGAAGCCCTTGGCGTTGAGCGTCGGGGAGGCCGACTTGATGGCAACCGAAGGGGCTTATATCTCTGGGTTGACCAGATGATAATGTTTGGTCTGTCCAGCGTCGTTCGGAGTATTGTTGGTGCTTGCGCTGCCGACAACGTCCGTTTCGGCTTTCTTCCCCGTGTGGGGCACCCCGATGTGGGGGTGTTCTGACCAGACCGAGGGGGAAACCCCGCCCTCTGTT
>JAKZTU010000202.1:0-5139 GCA_047516945.1 Acidimicrobiales bacterium | reverse complement strand
GACCGAAGGGATATGGCAGGTCGCTTCATCGGCACCCTGGTGATCCGCATACACGCCGAGTTCGCCGAACGCCTCGCCATGATCAGACGAGACCAGCACCGCGGTGTTGTCAAGCACCCCAAGCCCAGCGAGCTGGTCGAGCAGACTCCCCACATCATCGTCTGCATAGCGGATCCCCACGTCGTAGCCGTCGATGATCCCCTTGATATTGTCCATCGACGACCCATCATCGGGCTGGCGTGGCCCCGGCGGACCCCACTCGTTGGGCACAAAACCCCACGGCTCCTGCGCAGAATGAGGCCCCGCCAAACCCCAGTTGCGCGCACGGACCTCCTCGGTGTGCCACCCGGCAATCGGATCATCCGTAAACGGGTTGCCGTACCCATCCGGAGTGTTGTACGGGGTATGCGGATCCCACAGATGAACATGCAGGAACCAGTCCTCCTTGCGACCATTCTCGGCGATCCACTTGTGGGCACTGGGCAGCACCTCATCGGCCCGTTCCCCGCCCATGCCACGCATCAGATTCAGGGCCTCCATGAAGCCGTAATTCCACCAGCCTGCAGAATGACGGAACGGGAAACTGGAGATAGACGCCGTGTGGTAACCGGCGTAATAGAACTTCGACGCCCACGAATTGGAGGCGAACGTCCCGATGAAATGGCGCCCGGGACCCTCCGGGCGAAGCTCGGCCGCGACTCCGCCGTGGTTCACCACCCCGTTGCGGATCCCGAACATGCCCGAAATCAACGCAGTGCGGCTGGGCAGACAAGGCACGTCGGAGGCGTACACGTTGGCAAACCGCACTCCGTTGGCGGCGATCGCGTCGATGTTGGGTGTGGTATTGCGGTGATATCGCGCACATCCGAGATGGTCGGCCCGCAGAGTGTCGATGTCTATATAAAGGATGCGCATGGTTGTATAGTCTGGCTCGTGAGTGGCGTGGGACGGGTTCTTGGCACCGATGATGCTACGCCACTGGAGTTCTGGGTGGCGCTCGCGCCCGAACAGCATCTGCAACTTGACGACGTGGTGGCGGTCGACCGTGAACTGCCCAACGGCGACAAAATCAAGCTGTACGGGATAGTCAGCCAGGTTCGTGCCGCCCATGAGGGCGCCCGCTTCGACAGCGATGTGTTCTTGATTGCAGACGGGATTCTGCCGGCAGAAGTGACAGAGGCAGCCCTCGTGCAGGTAACCCGAGTCGTGCCAGAAACGTTCGTGCCACCGCTACCGGGAACTGAAGCTCGGCGTGCTGTTGGCGAAGAGCGAGACGCCGCACTCGATTTCGATGAAGTCGAACGCCGTCTGCCGGCCGGGCTCAGCCGTGACGAAGACCCGATCTACCTGGATCTCGATTTCGTCGACGGCACCAAGGGCGCCCATATCAACATCAGCGGCATCTCCGGTGTCGCCACCAAGACCAGCTACGCCACGTTCCTGCTGTATTCGCTGTTCAACTCGGGTGTTCTCGGCGCCGCGGCCATGCACACCAAAGGCCTGATATTCAACGTCAAAGGCGAAGACCTGCTGTTTCTCGATCATCTCAACACCCGCCTCGACGACACTCAACGCGCCCGGTACGCGGCACTCGGCCTGACCGCGGCGCCTTTCAGGTCGGTTGGAATCCTCGCTCCACCCCGGCCCGGCGACCCCAACGCCACGCCAGCCACCGGAGCTCGCATCACCGGCGTACGCCCATACTTCTGGACGATCGCCAACTTCTGCAGCCAACGACTGCTGCCGTTCCTGTTCGCCGATGCCGAGGATGAGCGCCAGCAATACCCCATCGTCGTGCAATCAGTCACCGAACGGTTGGTGCAATGCGCCAAAGAATCCGACACATCGGCCGGAACGGTGCAGATTCAAGGAACCACGATCCGAACATTCAGGCAGTTGGTGGACGTGATCGCGTCGATACTCATTCCCGACGACCCCGACGAGTCGCCAGAGCAGCGCTGGACCGGCCGTGCCATCGGCAGCGGCACAATCAACGCCTTCGTTCGGCGCTTGAGTGCCTCGGTCCGCCATGTCGAGCATCTCATCCGGGCCGACCTCGCGGATGCACCAGCGCATGCCATCGACCTCGACTCGCAGCAACTCACAGTCATCGACATCCACCTGCTCCATGACCGGGCCAAACGCTTCGTAGTTGGTGTGGTGCTGCGGCAGGCATTCGATGACAAGGAACGCAGCGGGACATCCGAACCGTTGCAGTTCATCGTCTTGGACGAACTCAACAAATACGCACCACGAGACAACAGCAGCCCCATCAAGGAGATTCTTTTGGACGTCGCCGAGCGGGGACGCAGCCTCGGGATCATCTTGATCGGCGCGCAACAGACAGCCAGCGAGGTAGAACGCCGGGTGGTAGCCAACAGCGCAGTGCGTGTCGTGGGCCGGCTCGACAGCGGCGAAGCCGGGCGTGAGCAATACGGCTTCCTGCCAGCGGTGCAGCGTCAACGGGCCACGATCCTCAAACCCGGATCGATGTTTGTAGCCCAACCACGGCTCCCGGTGCCGTTGCTCGTGGAGTTCCCGTTTCCGGCTTGGGCGACCCGTTCCTCCGAAGCGGACCTGTCGCAGCCCCCGGCGGGTCAGCAGTCAGCACAGCCCGCCGACCCGTTCGAAGGTCTTACGTGATCGCTGAGACGGGCCAACTAATGGTCGGGTACACCTGGGACTCCGGGGACGCTGGCGACTCCAGGCGCGGGAAGTTGGGCGAGTGAAGCTACTCCACACCAGCGACTGGCACGTGGGCAAGACCATTCGGGGTCACAGCCGAATACCCGAGCATGAGGCGGTTCTCACCGAGATCGTGTCACTCGCCGACGAGCACTCGGTCGATCTGGTGATCGTGGCCGGCGACCTGTTCGAGACCGCTACTCCAACCGCAGAAGCGGAATCGTTGGTTTATCGGACCCTGTTGCGACTACTCGACACCAGCGCGCACGTAGCAGTGATCTCAGGCAATCACGACAACGCCCGCCGCTTGCATGCGGTAGCCCCGGTATTTGAAGCGCTCGGTCGGATACATCTGGTCACCGAACCAACCCGCCCTGATGACGGCGGGGTGATCCGCCTGTCGATGCCGGGAGGCGAACAGGTGCGTCTAGCGATGCTGCCGTTCGTATCTCAGCGCGGAGTGGTCCGGGCCAAAAACCTCATGGAAGCCGCCGCGTACCAGAACACTCAGGCCTATGGCGACCGCATACGTTTGCTGATCGAGACGCTGACAGCTGAGTTCGGCAGCGACACCGTCAACATCTTGGCGGCGCATGCCTTCGTCTACGGCGGACAGCTAGGCGGCGGCGAACGAACGGCGCATTTCATCGACGACTATGCCATCAGCGCTCAATCGTTCCCTGTAACGGCGAGCTATGTCGCCCTCGGCCATGTGCATCGCCCGCAGAAGATCCCCGGCGCGGCCCCGATTCACTACTGCGGCTCGCCCCTGCAACTCGATTTCGGAGAAGAAGACCAACACAAACAGGTCAACCTTGTCGAAATCGAGCCTGGAGTTCCCCCCGTAGTCACACCCGTATCGCTCAGCGGCGGTCGAGCGCTGCGGACTTTGCGAGGCACAGTCGCAGAATTGGCTGCCCGCAGCGAGGACGGCTCTTTGACCGACGACGCCTGGTTGCGGGTAATGGTCCAAGAGCCGCGTCGGGCGGGCTTGGCCGACGAAGTGCGGGAACTGTTCGGTGAGCGAGTAGTGGATGTGCGCATGGACGACCCAACCCCGCAGCGCAAGCAGAGGGTCGCCCGCAAAGGGCGTGCCCCCACTGAGTTGTTCGATGAGTTCCTCACCGAGCGAAATATCGCAGATGAACGAGTACGCGCCATGTTCGCGGAGTTGCTCGATGCCGAGTTGGAATCGGCCTCGGCGTCGGCCTCGGAGTCGACGGCATGAGACCGATGCGCCTTGAGATGAAAGGCTTCGGTGCGTTCCGCGAAAAGACCGTGGTGGATTTCAACGACGTTGAACTGGCAGCTTTCGTGGGTCCTACCGGTTCCGGCAAATCCACCATCATCGACGGCATAACCTTCGCCTTGTTCGGTGCGGTCTGCCGTTATGACGACCGCCGAGCGGTGGCTCCGGCGATCAACCAGATGGTCAACGAAGCTCAGGTGTTGCTCGAGTTCGAGGTGGACTCCAAGCGTTACACCGCGGTGCGGGTGGCGCGGCGAACCAACAACGGTGCCACCACCAAAGAAGCCCGCCTGGAGCACAACAGCGAAGTCCTTGCCGGCAAGGCCAGCGAAATGGAACCGGCGCTAGAGCAGATCTTGGGCCTCGACTTCGACCGTTTCACCAAGACCGTGGTTCTGCCCCAAGGACGTTTCGCTGCCTTCCTGCACGACAAACCCGCAGACCGCCAGGAACTCTTGCGGCAGTTGCTTGACCTGGGAATATATGGGCGAATGGGTGGGCAGGCCCGGCAACGAGCCAACACCGCTAAAGACAAGTTGGAGGTGCTTGAACCAAGACTTGTTGCAGAGGTACCCAGCGAGGAATTGATCGCGCGGTTCGCCGAAGCGTTCGAGGCTGTGACAGCGGGACAGGCAACTTTGGATGCTTTGTTGCACGACCTTGATCGAAGCACCAAGGATTTCGCGCTCGCCCGCGACCAAGCCGAGGGATTGGCTGTGCTGCTGCTTGCAGTGACCGGCGTGGATGTGCCGCAACAGGTACTGGCGCTCGGCGACGAACTGCAACAAGCACAGGCGGCGGCTTCGGATGCGAAAGAGGCGCTCGAACAGGCTGCGCAAAAGGCCCGAATAGCCGAACAGGCTGAACGAGAGGGTCCCAATGTCGAAAAGTGCACGCTCCTGATTGGAGAGCATCAACGTTTGGCGGACCTGGTTGAGCAAGTCACCGGCCTTGACGACCAGTGCGACAGATCCGATGAGCAACACCGAACCGCAGCCGAGAAGGCTTCGAAGATTCGCGACCGACTCGAACTCCTGAATGTGGCCGTAAACGAGGCGAGCACGGCCGCGGAAGTCGCACAACAAGCACTGGACGACGGTCCCGACTTGGTGCAGTTAAGCCGCTGGCGCGACCAACGCGCGGAGTTGGGCCATCTGAGAGGCCGACTCAAAGCGGCAAAAGAAGCTCTGGCAGTTGAGCAAGAA
>JAKZTU010000201.1:0-5156 GCA_047516945.1 Acidimicrobiales bacterium | reverse complement strand
CCCCGAGGCGAGCGCCATTGTCAGGGTTCCAATAAAACGGGCTCTCCCCCTTCATTGCCAGTTCAAGGTCGAAACAAACCGGAAGGTCCATCCAAACGACGTAGTTCGTGGTGATGTTGAAGTCGTGCATCATCACGCCAGTAGGAAGCGTGATCGGTTCGCTTTGCACCAATTCGCCGCTTGCCGAGAAACGGTAGTAACGCAGGTACTCCGGTCCCAGCACGTTGTACCCGAACGCCAGCATCTCACCGGTGGTCGGGCAGACATCGACCCAGCAAGCATGGCCAGCGTTAGCACCCCAAACCAAGCGCGCGGGCAACTGTTCCAGCTCATGTTTCGTTATCGTCCCGATTCCCTCGGAATCGACATTGGCAGCGAACACAGTGGAGCATCGGCGGTGTTCAATGCCATGGTCGACAACCTGCGCAAAGCCATCGCCGAAGGCGACCTCGCAGCGGCCGAACCGCTCGACTACGCCATGGCGCTGTGGGCGTCAGTGCACGGTGTTGCAACCGTCGCCAGAATGTCTCCGGGTCTTGACGCCGAGAGCCTCGTCGAACGCGTTGTCGACGGCCTCATCGCCGGATGGTCACCCCGAACCAGTTGAGCTACACCGCGGCAAGTCTTGTCTCACAACTTGTGTCACAACTTGTGTCAAGGGAATAGTCCCCACCTCGCGCCGCGTGTAGTCCTAGTATTTGGACTGCGGTAGCGGTGGAGCACACCTCCTCCCCCAAAGGATGCGCACCACCGCCCCGCGCTCTCGGAGCCCGTAGGTCCCAGAACTCTCAGACCAAAACCGACATGTGACGGATGCAACATGTTGCGCCACAATGCGCTCAGCGTCAAGCGACATCTTGACCGCCGATGTCAGGCCAGGTTTTCGAGGTCGACGAGACGGCACGAAACCTCGGGTTCGGTTGCCGGTTGCACGAAGCGACAACCCATCACTCCGTGGTCGTGAGTGACTGGTTCGATCCAGTTGGGAACGCCCGGGTCGGAGTGGGCGACGACAATGCGCACAGTTGAGCCGTCACGTACCACATTCTCCTTGTCGATATACCCCTGACCGGTTGCGTAGTTGGCGAGGTTTTCCATCCAGTGATTGCACAGTTGGAAGTTCCAATGCTGCGTTTGTGGTTCCTCAAACTCGACGACAAGCGCCTTGCCTTGCGGCACTCGCCAGTAGCCGAACTCAAAGATGCGATCATCAGGGGACCCGCCGATGCGCTCATACCACTCTTTGGTGTACTCGGTCTGATTTTCGCGGGTGAGAAGGTCACGGGTCCAACCGCCGTAGTCGGATTGCAGACCCAGGATGAGTTACGCTGCTACCGCGAGACGCACCGCCATGTCTTCAGGTTCGGGGGTGAGCGGCTGAGGGTGCTCGTCGAGGCATTGGATTTGTAGCCGTGGACGGGCTTGGGTAGCTCGGTCGTCATAGACCACACGGCCCATCAGCTCACGAGTGGTGGTTGCCATTGACATCCAACGCGACCCGTCCGTGGGTTCTTCGACTGACAAGATGAAGTCGACGGTGCCATCTGCGTCGGCGAAGTCATGCAGATAGGCGGTGTGGGGGGTGAGCGCCATGTTGGGGTTGAAAGTCTCTAGGTGATCCTCAGCGTCAAGGCCTACGGCGGTGGCTCCAACATCGTCTGGCACCGGTGGACTCCACGCCGACAAGTGGGTGTAGACGTCGCCGGCCGTTCCGGTGATCCGGTAGCGATATTTCGGGTTGACGGCTTGGACGATGTGGTCCTGGTTGGGTGACTGCACCCCCATGCCCCCTTGCATGGGCGGCTGAATCACGCCAATGCGCTGGGGTCTGGTGCCCGGGGTGCGCTGCTCGATCACTCGGGCGTTGGCCATCAACATCATCCGGGTCAGGTAACGAAACCCCTCGACACGGTCTTGCGGGTCGCTGTCGGGTGTTTCTCGAATGACGATGCGACCGGCCGCTTTCAACGTGTCACAGAAATCATCCCAGGCCCGGGCGTCAAGCAGGCGCGCCCGACGCTCGTCAGTGATTTCACTCATATGTGTGCCCCCAGCCGTAACGCTTCAAGTTTCACTGCGCCAGAGCATCGCGAAGAAACCCGCACGGCGGCAAACCGCCCCAACTCTGGCGTTCGCAGGTTTGGACCTGCTTCTGGGTCTCCGGGAGCCGTGAGCGTACGTGTTATACTCAGAAGTATGACTCACACGGTTGGACCAAAGGGGCAGGTTGTTATTCCCAAGGAACTACGTGACCGGTTCGGCATCAAGCCAGGTGACGAGGTGAACTTCTGGTACTGCGACGATCATTTGGCGATGCGTCCTGTCCGCCTGGACCGCAACCCAACACCGCTTAGGGGTCGATTCCGCGGTTCTGGGCTTGTGGAAGATCTGAAGGCCGAGCGCCACGCCGAGCGTCAGCGTGAAGACCTGCGGTGAGTGTTGTACTCGATTCTTGGGCGATTCTCGAATACCTCGAGGACAACGAGCCGGCCGCGTCCTCTCTGGCCGGGATGCTCGACACGCAGCGGCCGATTATCAGTTGGATCAACCTCGGCGAGGTGTTCTACGTCATCCGCAGGCGTCAAGGTGACGTCAAAGCTTGGGCTACCGTTCGCGACCTCCAGGATGTGGTGACCGCAGAACTGCCTACCGAGCGTCGGGTGCTAGAGGCCGCCCATATCAAATCGGACTACGCCATGGCCTACGCAGATGCCTTCGCCGCTGCCACGGCCACAGCACACGGTGCAACGCTGTGGACAGGCGACCCAGAGCTTCTCGTGACCAATGCCACGTGGACGTGGCGTGACCTTCGCCAACAGCCCTGAACTCAAGCTGTGATCACTTTACCTTTGGCGGGTACTCTCCCGAGTAGGGTTGGACCATGGGACCGTGGTTACTGGCAATCGCGATGGCCCTGGCGCACGGGCTACTGGCCGTCTTCTTGGTCTTCGGTGCACCTGTAGCAGCACGCAAGCCCCTGGTGATGCGCTGGTATCTGGCCATGCTGGTGCCGACCGCCGCGGTGAACATCTTCGGCATGCCCTGTCCGTTGACGGTCTGGGAGAAGTACTTCTGGCGCCTCGCCGGCGAATCCCCGTACCGGGGAGGTTTCATCTCGCACTATTTCGTGGAACCCTTCTACGCCCCCGGCCTGAGCCCCGGCGACGAGACTGTCCTGCTCATCGCAATGGTGCTCTGGTGCACGCCCTGGCTGCTCTACTCCGCGGTGGACCGCCTGCGTCAGCCAAGCGATTCAGTGGGTCTTGAGCCAGAAACTCGCCCCGAGGTCTTTGAAACCAGTAACAACTGAGTACATAAAAGCCTAATCGATTAGCCATATTATGGATAACGTGTTAGTCTTTTATGTATGGAGTATTTGTCCCGGCGCGCTGATGGTCGGCTTTCGCGGCTGCTAGGAATACACCCGGCCCTGTTGATCGAAGGAGTACGAGGGGCAGGCAAGACAAGCACCGCATCGCGGTTGGCTGCCGCCACGCTTCGCTTGGACTACCCACCTGACGCCCAGATGGTCGCCAACGATCCCGAAGCAGTCTGCGCATCGCTACCAAATCCTCTACTCATAGACGAGTGGCAGCGAGTCCCCACGGTGTGGGACGCCGTGCGACGAATGATCGACGAAGACCGGTCCCCGGGCCGATTCATCTTGAGCGGTTCGTCACGCGCCGCGGTCACAGCAGACATCCACGCCGGTGCCGGGCGGATTCTGCCCTTACGGCTACGACCGATGACCTTGAGCGAGAGACAGGGAGTTGCCCCGACGGTGTCGCTTGAGGATCTCGCTGACCAAGGGATCGAAGCAGTACGCGGTGCCCGTTCACCGTTCTCGTCCGCTGAACAGCTCGCACCAACGATGGAGTCGGGACTGCCCGGGTATCTCGGCATGGAACAGCTCGATCATCAAGAGGCCCTTCGTTCTTACCTGGACCTTGCAGTTTCACGAGACCTTGCCGAGATCACCTCCACGCCGCGTAACGCAAGCAAACTCCGACGCTACGTCCGCGCCTACAGCGCCGCCGTCGGGACCAACACAGAACACGCCGCCATCCACCAGGCCGCGAATGTGTCCAAGGCCACCGGCGAGACCTACCACGACCTACTGGACCGGCTGGGTCTGATCGAAGAACTTCCAGGATGGTCCCACAACCGGCTGAAACGCCTGACCAAACGGCCCAAACGCCATCTGATCGATCCCGCGCTCGCCTCAGCAGACCACTACGACACCCCTGCTTCGCTGAGGGAGCGCCGCTCGCGCCTCGGCGAACTCTTCGAGAGCGTCGTCGTGTGCCAACTCAGAGCCACAGCCGAGGCACTCGGGCTGGGATGGCGATTCGGGCATCTGCGAACCGCTGGTGGCGACCACGAGGTCGACCTGGTCGCCGACCTACCAGACGGCGGCGTCATCGCATTCGAAGTCAAGCTCTCAGAAACCGTGGGGACCGCCGATGCCCGCCACCTCACCTCGTTGCGAGACCGGCTCGGCGACTCCTTCCGAGCGGGACTGGTAATCCACCCATCCACCACAGCCTTCCGCCTCGACGACCGCATCGCCGCAGCCCCACTAGGCACCCTGGTCTAGTCCCAACAACCGGAGAACTACTGGTCCGCTCCCCTGACCAGAAACCTGGGCCCACCGCGGTCTCTGATATTGTTTTTTTGTACGCTCCATGTGGGCCTCTCCCTTCCGGTGATGCTCCTAGTTGCAGACAACTCAGGGCTGGGTGTCGCTGACTACAGTGACACCCAGCCCGGCTATTGCCGCTGAGGGTTCGTTGGATCTTCGCCTTCCTCGCCATACACCATGTCAAGCGCGAGTCTTGCGAGTTCCAACCAATGGGCGCGTTTTTGTGGGGAGCCAGCGTGCAGACAATCGTTGACAATATCTAGCATTAGATGCGACGGAGGCTTCGGAGCGCCCTGCGACCGACCAACATATGCGTTTTTCATTCTGTCGAACCACGCGACCTGCTCGTACGTCGTAGGGCGTTGCGGAGAAAGTGGAGTTGTAGGTGCATGAGGTTTTCGGCGACTTCTTCTTGGGGGGTCATGTGGGTGACGCCGGACAGGGGGAGGACGGTGTGGGGGCGGCCGGCTTCGAGCAAGGCGCGAGACAGTTGCAGAGTGTGGGCCGCCACCAC
>JAKZTU010000200.1:0-3517 GCA_047516945.1 Acidimicrobiales bacterium | reverse complement strand
CGAGCTGCTCGATCGTGCGTAAACGCTCGGTTTGAAGTGTCACTATCATCCTCCCAGTGTGGAGGACACCGGCATTTCATGCTCACCTAGCGTTGGATTCGGCCCCTTCGTTCATGCTCACATAGCATTGGACAAGGCTGGAGGTGCCCACGAGGCGTTGCAGACGTTACACTGGTCAAACGGAACCGCCGCCCGCGACAACGGCAAGCGCCAGATCAGTGCCGGCGCCGTCCGCAAGGACGAAACAGGGTGCGAATAGGATGACCGGAGTAGTGACCCGCGATTCCGCTCAGCTTCAGCCGATCGCAAGCATCGGTCGAATGCGAGAGTTTCTTACACCATCGCCGATGCTTGCCTCACCCAGTGCTAACAGGCACCGCCGTCCATGCTCCCATCGCCGAAATGGTCGCCTCAATGCTCCCTCCAGACACAACGGCCAACGCTCCCGAATTCGCGTCGCGCGTCTTCGCAACGTACCATCGGAACATCGCAAGCTCGACCTACCCTGTGCCGAAGCCCTAGGCCCACTGAATGCCACCAAGCCCGACTTCAACCCCAGACCAAGCTCTGACCCAGCCAGCGGTCCAAGAGGCTGTACGACGGCGGGTCATCGAGATCGATGACGGGAGGATCCGCTATCTGCTCGCCAACGAGCACGAATACGACTGGACCGATCCAGAAGAGTGGGTACGAACTGCCACGGTCGCCTGGTTGATTGTTGAGAAAGGCTACCCAGCCAACCGGATTAGACTGGAAGTCTCCGTACCGCGTCGGACACCCTCCGACTTTGCCGACATCGTCGTTTACGAAGACGACTCCTGCCGCACACCGTACCTTGTCGTTGAGACCAAGTCCTCCGGACAGCCACCGCGTGCTCGCGACCAAGGAATCGAGCAGGCGTTCGGCAATGCCAACTCATTGCGCGCACCACTCACGCTGTACGACGAAGGAGATGCAAGTGTCTTCTTTGACGTCGCCAACCACCCGCCCACTGAGCGGAAAGAGAATCGCCTTGGCGGACGCGAAAGGCTCCCCGGCGAGTACGGGAATGTACCCACCTACGCGTACGTCGCAGGCGAGCCGAACGACATAGCGCCGCTCGACGCCTACCAGCTCGAAGTGCGGGTCAGGCGCACCCACTCAATGATCTGGGCCGGCGGTCGCCGAGACCCCCTAACCGCCTTCGACGAGTGGAGCAAGCTTCTCTTCGCCAAGGTGATCGACGAGCGGAGCACTCCCACAGGAACGCCTCGCCGATTCCAGGTCGGCAGCAACGAGACCACGGCAACCATCGCCAACCGTGTCCACTCCCTATTCGCAGCGGCATGCCAGTTCGACCCCTCCGTTTTTTCGACCGGCACCGGCATAGCGCTTCCCGACGCGAAAGTCGCCGATGTCGTGCGGACCCTGCAGGACGTCGCCTTCACTCGAACCGACGTCGACAGCATCGGAAAAGCGTTTGAGCAGTTCTTCGGCTCCATTTTTCGTGGTGGGCTAGGGCAGTACTTCACGATGCGGCAACTTGCCCGTTTCGCCGTCGCCATGCTCGAAGTCTCCCATGAAGACTACGTGCTAGACCCTACGTCAGGCAGTGGCGGTTTCCTGCTCGAATGCCTCTTGCAGGTCTGGCACCGCATCGACGCCGGATTCTCCGGCCAGCCGGACGACCAAGTTCAGCGAGTGAAATTCGACTTCGCCATGAATCAGGTCTACGGAGTCGAGGTGCACGAGATTCTCGCCCGCATCTGCAAGATCAACCTGCTTCTGCATCACGACGGCCACACGAACATCGAGGCCAATCGCTCTATCCTGGACAGCGCATTCACCAACCCTCGCCTGAATCCTCCACGCAGTCGATTCTCCGTAGTTGTCGGCAATCCACCTTTCGGCACCGACGTTGAGGCGGGTGACGACGAACAACTAGGTCAGAACCGCCTCGAGAACTTCCGCATCGCAGCAGGTTTGCGCAAGGTTGACTCAGAGCAGGTCATTCTCGAACGGTGCATCGATCTCCTTGAGCCGGGAGGCCGGCTTGGCCTCGTGCTCCCGGACGGACTTCTCAACAATCAGGGCGGCCGATCCAACTGTCCACAGACTCGGGCCTTTGTGGCCTCGCGCGGACGGATCACCGCGATAGTCTCTCTACCCGATCATGCGTTCAGAAAATCGGGCGCGCAGAACAAGACATCGATGCTCTTCTTCCGCAAGTTTACGATCTCCGAACAACGCCGGTTCGACGCCGAACACGAGCGACTGACCGAGCAAGGGAAGGATCCGGATCAGGCCATTGATGCCGTCCTGCACGGGGCTGGCATCGAGTTCCGTACGTTCTTGGGTGAGGCCAACAACGTTGGCTACACCTCTGTTGGTGCCACAACCACCGACAACGATCTCTACGCCATTGGCGACAGCGGCACTCTAGCCCAAGACCAATCCGGAACGATACTAGGTGAGTGGAGGCGTTTCTGCGCCAATCCGGATACGTACGAGGGTTCCGGGCAACCTGACTGCGCCTCTCTCGCCTTCGCCCAGCTTTGGGACGCGCACAGCAGCCATCGGTTGGATCCGAAGTACCACCTGTTCAAGCTTGAGGTCGGCAACCGGATCCACCGGATCCCAGCAGGCTGGCGCCCCGACCGGCTAGGAGACATCCTGATACGGCGCGAGGAACCGGCCGACTTCGCTTCCGACCCCAACCGCCTGTTTACGGTTATGACCATCGCTCAGACTGGCGATATCCGTTCGCGGGAGCCCGGAAAGGGCCGGAACCCTCCCGAGTGGCGGGCTTCTTACTTCGAGGAAAGCCCCGGCGCTTGGTACACGGCGCACTCGGGAGACGTTGTCTTCTCATCAATCGATCTTTGGAAGGGCTGTATCGCCCTAGTTCCAGAGCAATTCGATGGTGCCCTGGTCACGAAAGAGTTCCCGATTTATCGGGTCCGCGACAGTCGCCTAGTGCCCGAGTTCCTACAAGCCCTCCTGCGAAGCCGCCACTACCAGCGTGCCTTCCGCGCGATCACGACCGGCCACAGCAACCGTCGTCGAACGCAGGTTCCCGACTTCGAAGATCTCGAGGTTGCATACCCCGCGAGCACCAAGGAGCAACGACGCCTCATCCAGGGCATCGCAGCCTCGAGAGCCCAGCGCCAAGCCGCTGCAACCGCCTTGCAGGCTTCCCTTTGGCAATTCAGTCACGTCATCGATGGCCGCGGTGACGACGAGCTGCCAGACGTCGACGACAGCAGGTCCGAAGAAGCTCCGTAACCGCTGTTCGAGCAGCGTACCCCAAAAGGATCTCTGTCAGGCATACATCAAGCGCTCGCCCTTGGGTTCTGGAACCGGTCGGCGGAGTTCTCGAGCGGTGTCGATCCAGAACTGCATCGCGTCCTTTACGTTCTCCAATGCCGTTTTCTGATCGTCTCCGTGAGCCATGCACCCCGGCAACTCTGGCGCCTTCGCAATGAACGCCCCATCCTCGTTGCTCCAGTAGCGGATGATCTCGTAGCGATGCATCATT